>NZ_JBSFBL010000016.1:0-146541 GCF_053592935.1 Kribbella sp. NPDC002412 | reverse complement strand
GAGCTCGACATCTGGATCCGCGACAACGGCGAGTGGCTCGGCCGCGTCCGCGACAAGTCCGGCCGGGTCACCTGGATCCCAGGCACCGACCTCCGCCCGCTGTAGCCGGCCTCCTTGAGGTAGGCCCCGCGGGTCATGGTGTCGCGTAGTTTGTCGGTATGGGGAGCAGCGGCGAGCGGATGGTTGGGTTTCCGCCGACCGCCGAGACGCTTGTCGATCTGGCCGGCTGGCGGGATGCGGCCAATGTGCGCTGGGCATTCCGGCACATGCGCGAGCTCATGCCCACGCACGTGATTCCGGCCGACCCGGATCACACCCGCCCGCTCACCACGGCCCTCGACCCTGCGGTGGGAGCGACTCCGGTCACGCGCCTGGACGGGGCGGTCACGCGTGCCGACGGCGTGTTCGCGGACACCTGGACCGACGCGCTGATCGTGCTGCACGACGGTGTCGTCGCCGAGGAGCGGTACTTCGCCGGCATGACCGCGAACACCCCGCACCTGCTGCTGTCGGTGTCCCAGTCGATCGTCGGCTGTGTCGCCGGAATCCTGGCCGGCCGCGGCAGTCTCGACCCCGAGGCGCCCGTGACCACCTACGTCCCGGAAGTCGCCGGGACCGGGTACGGCCACGCCACCGTGCGTCACCTGCTCGACATGCGCACGGGCGTCGCGTTCCACGAGACCTCTCAAGCGATTGACTCCGAGGTCCGGGTGATGGAGCGGTCGATGGGCTGGCGACCACGGCGCGACGGCGACCCGGCCGGCCTGTACGAGTACCTGACCACCCTGGGTACGGCGACCCCGCACGGCGGACCGTTCGCCTACCGGTCGGCCGACACCGACATGCTCGGCTGGGTGTGCGAACGCGCGGCCGGCACCCGGATGGCGGATCTCGTGTCCCGGTTGCTGTGGGCACCGATGGGCACCGAGCAGGACGCCGACATCACCTGCGACCCGGTCGGCTCCGCGGTGCACGCCGACGGCATCTCGGCGACCGCCCGCGATCTCGCGCGGTTCGGCCAGTTGCTGCTCGAGAACGACGACCGGATCGTGCCGAAGCGCTGGCTGGCCGAGTCGTGGCATCCCGGCGCCGACGTCCGGACCGCGTTCTCGGGCACCGACAACGAGGCCGTGCTGGCCGGCGGGTGGTACCGCAACCAGTTCTGGTTCGTGCCCGACGCGCGTGGAACAGCCCTTGCCTGCTTGGGATTCCACGGTCAGATGCTCTACGTCAACCCGGCCACCAAGCTGGTCGGCGTGAAGTTGTCGTCGTGGCCGGACCCGCGGCGCCCGGCGTACCTGGTCGACACGCTGCGGGCGTTCGGCGCGATCGGCGCCCAATTGAGCGGTTGACAGACGATTGCGGAGTGCGACACTCCGACCATGACCCGATACGGCCAGCAGTTCGGCCCGGACTTCACCTTTCTCGGGGTCCCGGCCTGCGATCTGGACGACCCGGCGTCGTACGCGGACGCGCAGGTCGTGATCCTCGGGGCGCCGTTCGACGGCGGCACGTCGCACCGGCCGGGCGCCCGGTTCGGGCCGATGGCGATCCGGATGCGCGACTACCTCGGCCACGACGGGTCCCGGCCGAGTCTCGCGCTGCGCACCGACGGGCTGGTCGACCTGAACGTCGTCGACGCCGGTGACGTGGAGATGTACTCCGGCGACATCGAGGTCGCGCTGCCCACGCTGGAGGCAGCGGTCGAGAAGGTGACCCGCTCCGGCGCGATCCCGGTGGTGCTCGGCGGGGACCACTCGATCGCCTTCCCGGACGCGAAAGGGGTCGCGAACGTGCTCGGCCACGGCCGGGTGTCGATGATCCACTTCGACGCGCACGCCGACACCGGTGACATCGAGTTCGGGTCGTTGTGGGGGCATGGGCAACCGATGCGCCGGCTGATCGAGTCCGGCGCGCTGCGCGGCGATCGGTTCCTGCAGATCGGGCTGCGCGGCTACTGGCCGCCGCCGGACACGCTGGACTGGATGGCGCAGCAACGGATGCGCTCCTACGAGATGACCGAGATCGGGCAGCGCGGCCTGAACACCTGCCTGAGCGAGGCTTTCGCGATCGCCACCGACGAGTGCGACGGCGTGTTCCTGTCGGTCGACATCGACGTCTGCGACCCCGGCCACGCCCCCGGCACCGGCACTCCGGAGCCCGGTGGCCTGACCGCTCGCCAGTTGCTGGACGCGGTACGGCGGATCGGCCTCGAGCTGCCCGTGGTCGGGATGGACGTGGTCGAGGTGAGCCCGCCGTACGACCACGCGGACATCACCGCGGCGCTCGCGAACCGGGTCGTACTGGAAGCACTGTCGGCGATTGCCCGCAAGCGCAGGGACGAGCGCGACGGCACGCACTGGGATCCGTCCCGGCCGCTGCTGGACGGCCGTCCGGGCTGACCTGTTCCCAGCGCGGTGAGCGAGTGCCACACTCCGAAGAGGGGTGGAGGTGGCGGGGACGGGCGGGCACCTCCATCGAGGGAGGGGGCTTCCATGGCGATGACGCCACAGCAACTGTTCCGCCGCAAGCCGGTTCCGGAGATGGCGCAGGAGACCGGCACCGACACCGGACAGAGCGAGCTCGTCCGGTCGATCGGCCTGTTCCAGCTCTCGATGTTCGGGATCGGCGCCACCATCGGCACCGGTATCTTCTTCGTTCTCGCGGAGGCGGTGCCGGTCGCCGGGCCGGCGGTGATCTGGTCGTTCGTGGTGGCCGGCGTGGTCGCCGGGCTGACCGCGATCTGTTACGCCGAGCTCGCGAGCGCGGTGCCGGTGTCGGGATCGTCGTACTCCTACGCCTACGCGACGCTCGGTGAGCTGCCCGCGGTCGGGGTGGCCGCGTGCCTGCTGCTCGAGTACGGCGTTTCCGCGGCCGCGGTGGCCGTCGGCTGGTCGCAGTACCTGAACGAGCTGTTCGACAACCTCTTCGGCTTCACCATCCCGGACAGCCTGTCGCAGGCGCCGGAGCAGGGCGGTGTGTTCAACCTGCCCGCGGTGATCCTGGTGCTGCTCGTCACGCTGCTGCTGATCCGCGGCGCCAGCGAGTCGGCCAAGACGAACGCCGTGATGGTGCTGATCAAGATCGGCGTCCTGGTGCTGTTCATCGTGATCGGCCTGCAGGGCTGGAACTCCGACAACCTGTCCGACTTCGCGCCGTTCGGGATCACCGGCATCACCTCGGCGGCCGGCATCATCTTCTTCTCCTACATCGGCCTGGACGCGGTCTCGACCGCGGGTGAAGAGGTCAAGAACCCGCGGCGGACGATGCCGCTGGCGATCCTGATCGCCCTCGTCACCGTCACCACCCTCTACATCCTGGTCACGCTGGTCGCGGTCGCGGCGCAGCCGGCGGGCGAGTTCGAGGACCAGGAGGCCGGGCTGTCGGCGATCCTGGAGGACGTCACCGGCTCGAGCTGGCCGGCCACCGTGCTGGCGGCCGGCGCGGTGATCTCGATCTTCAGCGTCACGCTGATCGTGATCTACGGCCAGACCCGGATCCTGTTCGCGATGGCCCGCGACGGGATGATCCCGGAGCTGTTCCACAAGGTGAACCCGCGCACCCACACCCCGGTCCCGAACACCATCATCGTGGCGATCGTGATCGCGGTGCTGGCCGGGCTGATCCCGATCAACTTCCTGGCCGAGATGACCAGCATCGGGACCCTGGTGGCGTTCCTGGTGGTGTCGATCGGCGTGATGGTGCTGCGCCGCACGCACCCGGAGCTGCCGCGCGGCTTCAAGGTGCCGCTGTACCCGGTCACCCCGATCCTGTCGATCCTGGGCTGTCTGTGGATCATCCAGGACCTGCGCGCGGTGACGATCTGGGTGTTCCTGATCTGGGTCGCGGTGGCGCTGGCCTGGTACTTCTTCTACGGCTTCAAGCACTCGCACCTCGGCCGGCACGAGCACGTCGGCCTGATCCACGACGACGACGGGCCGGCCTCATGACGATGATCGTCGGCTACGCCTCCGACGAACGGGGGAAGGCGGCCTTGCATCTGGCGGCGATGCTGGCCCGGTCCGCGAACGACGACCTGATCGTCTGCACCGTCGTACCGGCGCCGTGGACGCCGGGGATGGCGCGGGTGGACGCGGAGTACCACGAGTACCTGGCACAGACCGCTGATCAGGCGCTCGAACGCGCTCGTGGCTTCATGCCGTCCGACGTGCCGGCCGCCTACGTCAGGCACAGTGCGCGGTCGGCGCCGGCCGGTCTGCTGGAGCTGGCCGACCATCATGACGCGCGGCTGATCGTGCTGGGGTCGTCGTCCGCCGGGGTGTTCGGTCACATCGCGCTGGGCAGCGTGACGGACCGGCTGCTGCACAGCTCGCACGTGTCGCTCGCCCTCGCCACCCGGGGATTCCGCTGTCCTCCGGATGCCAGGGTCAGCCGGGTGACCGCTGCTTTCGGAGGTACGGCGAGCGCCGAAAACCTGGTCCTGGCCGCGGCGGCGGTCGGTGGCGACGTGGGCGCATCGTTGCGGATAGCAACGTTCGCGGTGTGGTCCCGGCCGGCCTTCACCACCCGGCTCGGCACCGAGCCGGAGGACCTGGTCATGCAGGAGTGGCGAGCCGAGCTGGACAAGACCGTGAACGCCACGCTGGCCCAGATCAAGCATCTTCGCTCCGGACCCCGATCGGTCGAGACGGTGATCGGCGCCGGGGCGACCTGGGACGAGGCGATCGACGAGGTCGGCTGGGAGCCGGGCGACGTCCTCGTGGTCGGGTCGAGTGAGCTCGGCCCGGTCGCGCGGGTGTTCCTCGGCTCGCGGGCCTCGAAGATCCTGCGGCACTCCCCCGTCCCGGTCATCGTCGTGCCGCGTCACCGGGCTGAGGTGCTGGCCGAACGCGCCACCGACGGCTGACCCGGCCATGAGCGACCTGCTTTCGCTGTTTCCGCCCGGGAGCAGCCTCGACGCCGACGGCACGCTGGTCGTCGGCGGGTGCCGCGCCGACGACCTGGCGGTCGCCTTCGGAACGCCGGTCCTGGTCGTCGCCGAGGACGCGCTCCGCTCCCGTGCTCGCGAGTACCGCGACGAGTTGTCGGCCCGCTGGCCGGACTCCCGTGTCGCCTTCGCCTCCAAGGCCTTCCCCTGTACGGCGATCCAGCGGGTGATGGTCGAGGAAGGACTCGGCCTGGACGTCGCGGGCGGCGGCGAGATCCTGACCGCGTTGAAGGCCGGTGCCGATCCGAGCCTGCTCGTGCTGCACGGCAACGCGAAGAGCGACGAGGAGATCGCGCTCGCGGTCGAGCACGGGATCGGCCTGGTCGTGGTCGACAACGCCGACGACGTCGACCGGCTGGAGGCGACCGGACGCACGCAAGATGTGCTGGTCCGCGTGATTCCCGGCGTCACCGCCGACACCCACAGCCATGTGCTGACCGGCCATGAGGGCTCGAAGTTCGGGCTCATGCCGGCTGACGCAGCCCGGCTGATTCACCGGATCGAGCACAGCCCACGGCTGCGCATGCGGGGGCTGCACGTCCATGTCGGCTCCCAGATCCTCGACGTCGAGCCGTTCGCCGAGTCGGTCGCGCCGGTTGCGCGGCTGGGCGAGTTCGAGGTGTACGACCTGGGTGGCGGACTCGGTGCGCGCTACACCTGGTCGGACGAGCCGCCGACGGTGGCGTCGTACCTCGATGCCCTCATCGGCGCGGCGAAACAGCATTTGCCCGCGTCGGCACACGTCATCATCGAGCCAGGCCGCAGCATGGTGGGTACGGCGGCGACCACGATCTACCGGGTGACGACGGTGAAGCGCGGCTCGATCACGTTCGTCGCGGTGGACGGCGGGATGGGTGACAACCTGGAGGTCGCGTTGTTCGAGCAGCGCTTCGAGGCCGGCATCGTCGGGCGGTTCGACGGTCCCGGCCTCGAGACCGCGACCGTTGTCGGCAGGCACTGCGAGAGCGGCGACGTCCTGGTGGACGACGTGCCGCTGGCGAACCCGCGCGTCGGCGACCTCCTGGCCGTCCCCGCGACCGGCGCGTACTGCTACACGATGGCGAACAACTACAACGGCAACCGCCGGATCCCGGTCGTCTTCGCGCACGACGGCCGCGCGCGTCTCGTCGTACGGCGGGAGACGTGGAACGACCTGATGGCCCGAGACGTCGACTAACCCTCGAAGCCGTGATGGAGCATGACGTGCTTGATCCGCGTGTAGTCCTCGAGGCCGTACATCGACAGGTCCTTGCCGTAGCCCGAGTGCTTGAACCCGCCGTGCGGCATCTCGGCGATCAACGGGATATGGGTGTTCACCCAGACGCAGCCGAAGTCGAGCCGGGCCGACATCCGGGCCGCGGTGGTGACGTTCGTCGTCCACACCGAGGACGCCAGGCCGTACTCGGTGTCGTTCGCCATCCGCAGCGCCTCGTCCTCGTCGGCGAACTTCTGCACGGTCAGCACCGGGCCGAAGATCTCGGTCCGGATCAGCTCGTCGTCCTGCCGCAGGTCCGCGACGATCGTCGGCTCGTAGAAGTACCCGCGCTCGCCGACCCGGCTGCCGCCGGTCGTCACCCGGGCGTGCTCGGGCGCGCGCTCGACCAGCCCGGACACGTGGCCGAGCTGGTTGGCGTTGTTGATCGGCCCGTACAGGATGTCCTCGTCGGCCGGGTCGTAACCGGTCCTGGTGTTGCGGGCCGCGTCGGTCAGCGCCTCGACGAACTCGTCGTAGATCCCTTGCTGCACAAGCACCCGGGTGGCCGCCGTACAGTCCTGGCCGCCGTTGAACAGGCCGCCGACCGAGATGCCCTCGATCGCGGCCGGGATGTCCACGTCGTCGAACACCACCACGGGCGCCTTGCCGCCGAGCTCGAGGTGCGCGCGCTTCACGTCGGCCGCGGCCGCCGTCGCGACCGCCATCCCGGCCCGGGTCGAGCCGGTGATCGAGACCAGCTGCGGCACCTTGTGCCTGGTCAGCGCGGCGCCGGTGTCGCGGTCGCCGCAGACCAGGTTGCAGACGCCGGGCGGGAAGATCTCCTGCATCTTCTCGACCATCCAGTACGACGAGGCCGGCGTCGTGTCGGACGGCTTGAGCACGACCGTGTTGCCGGCGGCGAGGGCGGGCGCGAACTTCCAGACCGCCATCATCATCGGGTAGTTCCACGGCGCCACCTGGGCCACCGGACCGATCGGCTCGCGCCGGACCGACGAGGTGAAGCCACGCATGTACTCACCCGCCGACTTGCCTTCCAGCACCCGCGCGGCGCCGGCGAAGAACCGGATCTGGTCGACCATCGGCGGGATCTCCTCCGACCGGGTCAGGCCGACCGGCTTGCCGGTGTTCTCGCTCTCGACCGCGATCAGCTCCTCGGCGTTCTCCTCGATCACGTCGGCCAGCTTCAGCAGCGCCTTCTGCCGCTCCGACGGCGTCGACCAGCGCCACTTCTCGAACGCGCCGGCCGCGGCCCGGCAGGCCAGGTCGACGTCGTGCTCGTCGGAGTTCGGCGCCGACGCGTACACCTCGCCGGTGGACGGGTCGACGATGTCCATCATCGCCCCGGACGCGGCCGCCTGGACCTTGCCGTCGACGATGTTGTGAAAGACCTTCTTCTCCGGCATCTCGAGCCCTCCCCGGCACCGATTCGCCCCCAGGTTCCTTCAATCTAGGCCTTCCGCACTGACGAGGAGAAGCCCATGGCGACGCATCCGCTGGACCCGCTGGACGCCGACGAGCTCCGCCGGACCGCGGCGATCCTGCGCCGGGACAAGGAGCTCGGCGGGTCCTGGCGGTTCGCCGCGATCGAGCTGCTCGAGCCGGCCAAGGCCGTGGTCCGCACCTGGCGCCTGGGTGATCCGATCCCGCGGACGGCGTTCGCCGTACTGTGGAACCGAGCCGACAACCAGACCTGGGAAGGTGTCGTCGACCTGATCGGTGACCGGGTGGAGTCCTGGACGCACGTGCCCGGCGCGACCCCCAACTTCACCGTCGACGAGTACCACGAGGTCGACGAGGCGATGCGCGCGCACCCGGACGTGATCGCGGCGCTGGCCGAGCGCGGAGTCACCGACCTCTCGCTGGTGCTGATCGAGGTGTGGACGTACGGCAAGGCCCTGATGCCGGCGGAGTACCGCGACCGCCGGCTCGGCTGGTGCGACATCTGGTACCGCGAGACGCCCGAGGGCAACCCGTACGCGCACCCGGTGTCGGGGCTCAAGGTCGTCGTCGACCTGAACACCCTCGAGCTGCTCGAGCTCGAGAACGACCACAACCACGGCCAGCCCGACGTCACCGCGGAGTATGCCGCCGGCCCGTTCCGCGCCGACCTCAAGCCGCTGCACATCACCCAGCCCGAAGGTGTCTCGTTCGCCCTCGACGGCAACGGGCTCAGCTGGCAGAACTGGTCGCTGCGGCTCGGCTTCAACTACCGCGAGGGGCCGGTCGTCTACCAGGTGCAGTACGGCGGCCGGGACATCGCGTACCGGATGTCGTTCGCCGAGCTGATGGTCCCCTACCGGGACGCGTCCTTCGACCACTACCGCCGTACGGCGTTCGACATCGGCGAGTGGGGTCTCGGCTTCATGACCACCTCGCTCGAGCTCGGCTGCGACTGTCTCGGCGAGATCGTCTACCTGGACGCCGTCCTGCACGACAGCCACGGTGAGCCCTACCCGATCCGGAACGCGATCTGCTTGCACGAGGAGGACAGCGGCGTGCTGTGGAAGCACGTCGACCACACCACCGGCGCCGAGGTACGGCGGATGCGCCGGCTGGTCGTGTCCTGTCACGTCACCGTCGCGAACTACGAGTACCTGGTCTACTGGCGCTTCTACCAGGACGGCAACATCGAGTGCGAGGTGCGCGCGACCGGGCTGATGGTGACCACACCGTTCGCCGCCGACGGTTCCGCACCGGCGACGGGCACGGTGGTGGACAAGCAGACGTATGCGCCGTTCCACCAGCACTTCCTGGTCGCCCGGCTCGACCTCGACGTCGACGGTGACGGGAACACCGTGCATGAGGTCGACTCGCGCGCCTTGCCCGTCTCCGACGACAACCCGTACGGCCTGGCCGTGGTCACCGAGGCCACCCCGATCCGGTCCGAGTCCGAGGCTGCCCGCGACTTCAATTGGGCCAGCCAACGGTCCTGGAAGGTGGTCAACCCGAACCGGGTGAATGCCTTGGGCACCAATCCGGCGTACAAGCTGGTGCCGAGCGCGTCGATCCCGCCGTTGATGGATCCGGCCGCCCCGCAGTTCCTGCGGGCGCCGGTCATCGGGCACACGGTCTGGGTGACCCGGCAGCACGACGAGGAACGCTGGCCGTGCGGCGCCTACCCGACGCAGTCGGCGACGGACGACGGGATGACGCGCTGGATCGCCGACGACGAGGCGCTGGAGAACACCGACGTGGTGCTCTGGTACGTGTTCGGCATCCACCACGTCACCCGGGTCGAGGACTGGCCGGTGATGCCCGCGGACACGATCGCCTTCTGGCTCAAGCCGTTCGGCTTCTTCGACCGGAACCCGTCCCTCGACGTGGCTCCGGACCACGGGCACGCAAGCTAACCGTCGCCGTTGGACAGATGGATGGTGATCAGCGAGCCCTCGGGCGCGCCGTCACGCGATCTCGGGTCGGTGTAGGCGACGGTGCCTTCGTTCTCCGGCGAGCGGACCAGGTCCTCGGCGATGACGACGTCGAAACCCGCCTGGCGGAGCCGGTCCTCGGCTTCGTCGGGGTTCATGCCGTTGACCGGCGGGATGTCCTTGCGGTCGCCGGCGACGGCGGTGGCCCGCGGCGCGACGAACCGCTTCAGCGGCATGCCGTCGAGCGCGTTCTGCATCGCCGTCTGCCACAGCGGACCGGCGGTGCCGGAGCCGGTCGGGTCGGAGATGTCCTGGCCGTCCAGGGTGTGGCGGTACATCAGGTTCGTGTACGGCAGGTTCGCGTCGGCCACGACGGCTGCCGCGGCCAGGTTCGGCGCGTATCCGACGTACCAGACCGCTTTGTTCTCCTGGATGGTGCCGGTCTTGCCGGCCAGGTCCCAGTTGCCGAAGTTCAGCCGGCCGCCGGTGCCGCCCGGCTCCATCACCGCGCTGAGCACCCGGTTCACGCCGTCGGCGACCTCGGGCCTCAGCGCCTGCTTGCACTCGATCCCCGGGGTGTCGATCGGCCGGCGGGACTTGTCCTCGACCGAGAGGACGAGCAACGGCTTGCAGTACTTGCCGCGGGCGGCGAACGTCGCGTACGCGTTGGACAGCATCAACGGCGTCACGTAGCCGACGCCGAGCGTCATCGAGATGACCTGGTCCAGCGGCTCCAGGGTCTGCCCGTTGTACACCCCCAGCGACTGGGCGATCTTGGCGATCGGGCACAGGCCGACGCGCTGCGACAGCTGCAGGAAGTAGGTGTTGGTCGAGTACCGGGTCGCCTCGACCAGCGTCAGGTTGCCGCCCTGGGTCGAGTTCTGCGGCGTGTAGTCGGGGTCCCTGGTCCAGCCCGAGCAGGTCTGGAACCGCTTGCCGCTGAGGTTGATCTGCTGCGGCGAGTTGATCCGGTAGTCCAGCGGGATGCCCTTGGAGATCGCGGCGGCGACGGTGAACGCCTTCATCGTCGAGCCGTTCTGGAAGCCCCCGAACCCACCCGCGTAGGACTTCTCGACGTTGTAGTTGTACGCGGTCTGGTACGCGCCGCGCCCGTACTCCCGGCTCTGCACCATCGCCTTCACCAGGCCGGTGCCGGGCTCGACGATGGTGATCGCCGCGATCGCGCTGTCGGTGCGCTTGGTGTGCTCGTTGATCGACGCCTGCGCGGCCTTCTGCATCCGCCGGTCCAGCGACGTCGTCACGGTCAGGCCGCCGGTCTTCAGGAAGTGCTCGCGGTCCTTGACGGTCCGGCCGAGGGCCGGGTTCTGCAGCAGCCTGGAGACGACGTACTCGCAGTAGAACGGGTACTTCGAGCTCGCGCAGCCGTTCGGCACCTTCAGCACCCGCTCCGGGTCGATCACCGGGGTCTTGAGCGCCTGGTTCGCCTGGTGCACGGAGATGACGCGCAGCTCGAGCATCCGCCGGATCACCACGTCCCGGCGGGCCTTCGCCCGGGCCATGTTGTTGGTCGGGTCGTAGCCGGTCGGGTTCTTCACCAGGCCGGCCAGCATCGCGGCCTGGGCGAGCGTGAGGTTCTTGGCCGAGGTCCGGAAGTAGTGCTGCGCGGCGGCCTGGACGCCGTACGCGCCGTCGCCGAAGTTCACCACGTTCAGGTACCGCTCCAGGATCTGGTCCTTGGAGTACTCGCTCTCGACCGCGATCGCGTAGCGCAGCTCGGTCAGCTTGCGCTCGTAGGTGACCGCGGTGGCCCGGTGCCGCTCCTCGGCGGTCTTGGCCTTCTCGACCAGGCTCAGCTTCACGTACTGCTGGGTGATGCTGGAGCCGCCCTGCTGCACCTCGCCCTCGGTCTGGTTGCGCAGCATCGCGCGCAGCGTGCCCTTCAGGTCCATCGCGCCGTGCTCGTAGAACCGCGAGTCCTCGATCGCGACGATCGCCTTGCGCATGATCGGGTTGATGTAGCTCAGCGACACCGGGACCCGGTTCTGCTCGTACAGCGTGGCGATCAGGGTGCCGTCCGCGGCCAGGATCCGGCTACGGACGGCGACCGGCTCGATCTCCAGCTCCCGCGGCAGAGTCTGGACGGTGTCCACGACCTTCTCGCTGCCGACCCCGGCCAGTCCGGCGAACGGGATCGCCAGCCCGGCCGCCAGCGCGCCCGAAAGCACGCTCACGATGAGGAAAGTCACCAGTGCGCGGACTTTGTTGCCACCGCCCGTGTCGGTGTGCATAACTCCAGGTTAGGTGGACTGATCACCACGTGCCAGGCCGGCGGCGATTGCCTCGATCAGCCGGGGCCGCAGCTCGGCCGCGCTGATCACCGCGTCGACGGACCCTACCTCGACGGCGCGCTGGATGCTGTGCACCCGGTCGAACCCGGTCGCCACCTCGCCCAGCTTCTCGGCCCGTACGGCGGTCCGCACCTCCTCCAGCTCGGTCGCCAAGGCGGCCCGCTCGGCGCCGCTGGCCTCCCGGACCCGCTCGGCCAGGGCCGCGACGCGCGGGTCGGACGCGGTCCGGGAGTTGACCTCGCCGGCGAACACGACCGCGGCCGCCGGCGCGCCGCCGATCACCGACGCGAACGAGCCCTCGACCGCGAGCACCGTCATCGACGGGTTCAGCGCCTTGGAGAACACCACGAACGCGCCGCCGTGGTAGCGCGACACCACGCAGAACACGATCGGGCCCCGGAAGTTCACGATCGCCCGGCCGATCTCGGCGCCGTACTCGAGCTGGAGGTTCCGCATCGAGTCGGGTGAGCCGTCGAAGCCGGACAGGTTGGCGAGCACGACCAACGGCCGGTTCCCGCTGGCCGCGTTGATCGCGCGGGCCGCCTTCTTCGACGAGCGCGGGAACAGCGTGCCCGCGGTGTAGGTGTCCGGCCCGTCGGCGGGCGGGAAGCCGCGGCGCGGCACCGACCGGGACTCGATCCCGAGCAGGCAGACCGGGTACCCGCCGAGGCGGGCGTCCTGGACCACCGCGGTGTCCGCGTCGGCCATCCCGGCCCAGCGCTCCAGCACCGGGTGGTCCTGATCGGTCACGGACCGCATCAGCGTGCGGATGTCGAACGCCTTCTTGCGTTCCGGGTTGGTCGCCGCGGAGAAGATCTCGCCGACGGTGCGGAAGTCGCTGCCGGCCACGTTGTGCGGGTACGTCGTCACGTCCCGGTTCACCGGGTCCGACGTCTCGGCCCGCCGGGGACCGCTCTCTCCCGGGACGACGTACGTGTGGTCGTAGTGCGCCATCAGCACGTCCCGCGCGCCCTTCAGGTCGGGCGCCCAGTACTGCGCCTGGCCGTTCGGGCCCATCACCCGGTCGTAGCCGCCGATGCCGAAGTTGTCCTCGGCGGAGACGCCGCCGGAGAAGTCCAGCGACTGCTTGCCGGTCAGCACCATCGCACTGTCCGGCGTCATCACCAGGATGCCCTTGGTGTGCATCAGCATGGTCGCCTCGGCGTTCCAGTACGGCTGCGCCCCGACGTTGATGCCGGCCACGACGATGTTGATCTCGCCGCCGTCCTGGGTGAACTCGACGATCCGCTTCAGCGCCTTGGCGACCCAGTCCATGTTCTCGGTGCCGGAGTCCATCGAGATCCGGGCCCCGGCGGACAGCGAGTACCACTCGACCGGCACCCGCATCCGCTCGGCCAGGTCGAGGGCCGCGATGATCCGCGAGCACTCCCCCTCGGCCACCGCGCCGAGCGCCTTCGTCGGGTCGCCGCTGAGCACGACCCGAGTCACGCCCTCCGGGTGCCGGGCCGTCGGCGTGGTGACCACGCCGGCGATCAGACCCGCCTTGTTCAGGCCCCGCGGACGCTCCACCGGCACCAGGGCGCCGGTGTCGTCCAGGTCGTACTCCGTCCAGCTGCCGCCCGGACCGGACACCATCCCGGCGACCTCGTACGGGTAGACCGTGTTGCGGCGGCGGGACCGCTGCACCTTCTGCGCGTAGTCGTCGAGCGGCTTCAGGCGCTCGGTCGGCGGCTGCTCCACCGACGTCACGACACCCGCGCCGTGCTGGTAGTAGAACCGCGCGGCGAGCAGGTTGACCGAGTCGTCCGGGGTCAGCACCCGGCCCTGGACCAGGACCTCCTCGATCCCGGCGCCGGCGGTCAGCGGGGCGATGTTGCGGCGCAGCGCGGTCAGTTCGTCGACCTGGGCCTTGATCTCGGGCCAGATGTGCACCCAGACGTGGTTCATGTCGAGCTTCGCCCCGGCCGCGCCGCGCTCGGTGCGGGCCCGGCGGATCGCCTCCAGGCAGTTCGCGATCGCCCGCTCGGCGTGCGGCAGCGAGGTCACCTGGCCGTCCTCGTCCCGGACCACCGCGAACTGGCGGACCTGCGCGAGCGCGACGAGCCGCTGGTCGGCCTCGTTGTCGCGGGCGACGCAGTGGTAGAGCAGGACGTCCTCGGGCGCGTCCAGCCGGGTGATCCGGAAGTCGTGCAGCCGCCACAGGGTGAGCCGGCGGCCGACCATCGGGTGGACGCCGCGGACGTTGTCGTCCTCGGTCACCGTGCCGGCGGCCGGGCGGTAGGTGAAGTACGAGACCGGTCCGCCGTGACCCGGTGCGACCGCGACGGTGAAGCGGCGTACCTGCTGGGAGACCGGGAGCGCGTCGACCAGGTCGCGGAGGTGGTCCGACGCGTCCTGCTGGCCTGCTGGCACGTCCGGGCCGTGCAGGTACAGCTCGGTGACTACCTCGTGACCGGCCGGGCGGGCATCGACCTGCGCGGTCAGCGCCTGCACCAGGCCGCTGTCCGGGTCAGCCAGCTCGGCCACCGTGCCGACCGTGGTGACCAGGTGGCTCAGCCGGTCGTCGATCGAGTAGTCCGCGGTCGCGAACGGCCGGCCCTCGACGGCGAACTCCCGCAGGTCGTGCAGCTCGTACTCGCGGTAGTGCCGACGGATCAGCACCTCGAGCATCGGCTCCCGCTCGCCCCAGCCGTGCTCCACGCGCTCGGCCAGGAAGCGGACGATCGGCTCGGGGATGGCCGCCAGCGCGTCGATCCGCTCCTTGCGGTTCGGCGCCGCCGGCTCCGCGGCCAGGGCCGCGACCTCGTCGCGGACACCGGCCAGCACCGAGGTGCGGTCCGCGTCCACCAGCGGCTGGTCGAACCAGCGGAAGCGCACGCTCCGGGCCAGGTCGCCGATCACCGGGAAGCGCAGCTGGGTCGCCAGTACCAACCGGTCCAGCAACTCGTGCGCGCCCTCGTCCACCGGTGCGGCCGGGCGCGGCTCGGCGATCCAGCGCTGCAGCACCGACGTCACCAGCAACACGTCCGGGGTGGAGCGCTGCTGGGCGAGGAAGATCCGGAAGACCGCTTCTTCCAGCTCGGTACTGCGCTCGAACTCGGTCACCCCGTAGTGGCCGAGCACCCGGCTGAGCCGGGACTGGAACTCGGCCGGCAGTCCACCCCGCTCGGGGTCCAGGCTCTGCAGGTAGGTGTGGAAGTGCTCGCGCGGGCTGTGCACCCGGTTCTCGGTGCTGATCTCCTCACCGGCCGGCCGGTTGCGGCTCAGCTCGGCGAAGTCCGCGAACACCTGCAGCAGGTCGATCTCGGCGTGCACCGGCGGCTCGGCCAGCTCGGCCCGCGCGGTCAGGTAGTCGGCCAGCATGCCGCCTTCGTCCCGCGGGTCGATGTCGAACCCGAGCAGCATGCTGCGCAGGTCGTCCAGCCCGCGCTCGGCGCGCTCGGCCGCCGACTTCTCCCCCGACCCGTTCGGCAGGTCCAGCTTCACGCCGTTCTCCACCGGCGCAGCCTCCGCCGCCGCGCCGTCGTCGGCGACCGGCTCCAGCCGGAGCAGCGGCGCACCGGTCTCCACCTGGCTGCCGGTGGCGACGAGCAGCTCCTTGACGGTGGCCTTGAACGGCGCGTTCAGCACCGTCTCCATCTTCATGCTCTCGAGCACGAGCACCGGCGCACCGGCCTCGACCACGCTGCCGCTCTGGACCGGCGTCGCGACCACGAGTGCCGGTGCGGGCGAACGCAGTACGCCGCCCTCGTCGCGGCTCACGCGGTGGGTGACACCGTCCACCTCGATCAGGTGCACCGGTCCGTGCGTGGCGGTGACCAGCCGGAACCGCTGCCCGCCGACGACCAGCCGGCCGGTGTAGGAGTCCAGCCGCTCCAGCTCGGCGTCGACGACCTTGAACGTGTCGCCGCTGCCGACGCCGACCCGGAACCGGTCCGGGCCGATCCGCGCGACCGTCACGCGGTAGCCGACGCCGCGCAGCTTCAGGTCGATCGCGCGGCCCACCTCGTGCTGCACCTGCGGCCGGCCGCCGTGGGCGGTCTCCAGCAACCGCGCCCGCTCGACCTGCTCGGCCTCCTCGTACCCCTCGATCGCCGCCGCGACCAGCGCGACTCCGGAGTGCCGGTGCGAGACCAGCCGGCCCTCGCCGCGGACCCGGTCGATCCAGCCGGTGTCCGCGCTGCCGTCGATCACCTCCGGCTGGTCCAGCAGCTCGAGGATGAAGCTCTTGTTGGTGGTGCCGCCCTCGATCAGCACGGTGGTCGCGGCCACCGCCCGGCGCAGCCGCGCGAGCGCCTCGTCCCGGGTCCGGCCGTAGGCGATGATCTTCGCGATCATCGAGTCGAAGTCGGCCGGGATGCTGTCTCCCGCGCCGACCCCGGTGTCGACCCGAACCCCAGGCCCGGCAGGCAGGTCCAGTACGGCGATCCGCCCCGGCGACGGCGCGAAGTCGCGGTCCGGGTCCTCGGCGTTCAGCCGCGCCTCGACCGCGTGGCCGCTCTCGGCGGGCTTGCCGCCGTCCAGCCGCCCGCCGGAGGCGACGTGCAGCTGGGCCTTCACCAGATCGAAGTCGGTGGTCAGCTCGGTGATCGGGTGCTCGACCTGCAGCCGGGTGTTGACCTCCAGGAAGGCGAAGGTCTTGTCGCCCGGGTGGTACAGGAACTCGACGGTCGCGGCGCCGCGGTAGCCGACCGCGAGCGCGAGCCGCTCGGCCGACGCCTTCAGGTCCTCGACCTGCGAGGCGGACAGCAGCGGGGAGGCGGACTCCTCGATCACCTTCTGGTTGCGGCGCTGGACCGAGCAGTCGCGGACGCCGAGCGCCCACGCGGTGCCCTGGCCGTCGGCGATGACCTGCACCTCGACGTGCCGGGCGCCGGTGACCAGGCGCTCCAGGAAGACCACGCCGCTGCCGAACGCCCGGGCCGCCTCTTCGCTGGTCCGCGCGTACGCGTCCTCGAGCTCCTCGGCGGACCGGATCACCCGGATGCCGCGGCCGCCACCGCCCGCGGTGGCCTTCAGCATCAGCGGGTAGCCGATCGAGGCGGCCGCCTCCAGGGCGGCGTCGAGCGACTCGACCGCGCCGCGGCTCCAGGGCGCGACCGGTACGCCGACCTCCTCGGCGATCAGCTTGGAGCCGATCTTGTCGCCGAGCTTGCGCATCGCCTCGGCCGGTGGGCCGATGAAGGTGACGCCGATCCGGTCGCACAGCTCCGCGAAGGCGGGGTCCTCGGCGACGAAGCCCCAGCCGACCCAGGCCGCGTCGGCCTTGGTCTCGCGCAGAGCGCGCTCGAGCACCTGCAGGTCCAGGTACGGCCGGGCCGACGCCGGGCCGAGTGGGTAGGCGATGTCGGCCTCGCGGACGAACGTAGCGGTCCGCTCGCCGTCGGTGAACAGTGCGATCGTCTCGATCGGCTCACCGCCCTCGGCGTTGAGCTCACGCACCGCGTTGATCAGCCGCATCGCGGCCTCGCCCCGGTTCACCACTGCGATACGCTTGAACATCGACCGCCTCCGTGTCTCACCTTGCGTTGTGCGGAAGGGATCGCCGTCCGCGCGCACAGGTTTTCAGCCCGGAAGCATTACCGTCGAGTCGCCCCCCTGATCCGGTGCGTCGTCACTCGTGGTAACTAGCCCAGGAGCGCCTTGGTGGCCGGTACGACGTCCGTCGCGAACCGGGTGATCTGAGTCAGGTTGTGCTCCTCCGGCCAGAAGACGAACGTCCGGAACGGCTGCTCGGTCGCCAGCCGGGCGAAGAACTCGGCCCACTGGTCCGGAGTGCCGCGCAGCGGGGCGTCGCCGCGCGTCGTGTCGGTGTCACCGGGTACGTCGGTGATCGTCCCGACGACCTGTGCGATCCGCAGCACGTCCGACGGATCCCGGCCGGCTGCCTTGGCCGCCTCGTCGATGATCGCGTTGGCTCCGGCCCACTCGTCGTACGGGAGGTAGTGCGGGATCGGCGCGGCCCAGCCGTCGGCGAGCCGTCCGGTGAGCCGCATCGACTTCGGCCCGACCGAGCCGACCCAGATCTGGATGTCGTGCGCCGGCAGCGGGCCCGGGCGCAGGTTCAGCCGGTAGTACTTGCCATCAGCAACCACTCGGTCGGAGCCGGTCCACAGCCGGCGGAGCAGACCGATGCCCTCCGCGAGCGCTTCGAGGGCCTCGGCCGGGGTCCGGTCCGGACCGCCGATACCGGTGATGCCCCGCGGGATCCCCCCGGCGCCCAGGCCGAGCTCGAACCGCCCGCCGGACAGTACGTCGAGGGCCGCGGCCGACTGTGCCAGCAGACCCGGCGGCCGCAGTGGCAGCGGCGCGACGTCCGGGAAGAACCGCAGCCGCTCGGTCCTGGCCAGCAGATCACCGATCACCGTCATCGCGTCCAGCTGGCTCGGCGCGTACGGGTGGTCCTGGACCGCGATCAGGTCGATGCCACCCTCCTCCGCCGCCGCGACCAGCTCCCGATGCAGTCCGACCTGCTCGGTCGGCGTGACCTGTACTCCGAATTCGACCATGCCGGAAGCATGTCAGTTGAAGAGCACTTGAGCTCAAGCAAGCTGGATGGAGTCACCGGAGACGGTGATCTGCTTGGCCGCCAGCGGCGCCGGGGCCGGGTCCTTCACCACCGACCCGTCCGCGATCGCGTACTTGCTCCCGTGGCAGTCGCAGTTGATCGTGCCGCCCTCGACGCTGGCGACCGGGCACTGCTGGTGCGTGCAGATCGAGGTGAACGCCTTGAACGTGCCCGCGGTCGGCTGCGTGATGACGGTCTGGCTGTCGGCGACGATGATCCCACCGCCGACCGGGACGTCGGTGGTCTTGGCGAGCACGGCGCCGGCCGGGGCCGAGGTGGCGGGCGGGCTCGTCGGTTCGCCGTACGTGCTGCAGCCGGCGACTGCGGCGACCGCGGCCGCACCGGCGGCGAGGACGGTACGGCGACTCGGTTCGTCCACGGCGGGTCCTCTCAACGAATGATGCCGAAGGTGGTGAAGAACCACAGCGACGAGCTCAGCCACAGCCCGACCAGGCCGGTGAAGACGGCCCCGCCGAGCGCCGGCAGCAGCCAGCGCGGCAGGTCGTTCCGGCTCAGCGTCAGCATCTTGGCCGCGAACGCGCCGTAGAAGAAGCAACCCAGCAGGGAGTGGATCAGCACGCGTGGTTCGTCGTACCGGAAACCCAACGCGTAAAGGCAATGCGCGACCACCGGCAGCGTGACCGCGACGGCCGCTCGCCCCGACCACCGATGCAGCGGCCCGACCCATCGCCGACCCGACAACGCCTTGAGATGCCCGAACAGCGCCATCGCCGAGACCAGTTGTACGACGGCCAGCAGCAAGGCCAGCGTTGCCAGCCAGGCCTTCACCGACTGTGGACTGGAGAAGCCGGCCACGTTGATCGCGACGCCGGTCGGGTCGTGCAGCCGTCCGTAGACACCGAGGACGATGGCGACCGCGGCGCCGACGGCCAACGGGATCACGGCTCTGCTCGCGACTCGGACCGGCGCCGTCGTCGTCATGGCTCTCCTCAGAACGTCTCGTCGCCGGTGATCGACGTGGCCGTGACCGGGCTGCCGCCGACGGTCGCCGTACCGCTGGCGGCGTCGAGTGGCGGCGCGGGAGCCGGGGTGCCGTCGTTGTCGACGCCGACCTGGCTGCCGTCGGGCAGGACGATCCAGCCGATGGTGTTGCTGGACGTCCGCGCGCGGTACAGGCCGGCCGGTGGGTCGGCCTTGTCGATCGTGAAGGCCAGTTGGCGGCCGCGGACGGTGACCGTGCCGGTGACGGCTTCGGCGGCCAGGGTTGCGGTCAGTCGCTCACCGGATTTGGAGCGCAGCCCGAGCCGGCCGCCGTCGTGGGTTCCGGTCAGCCAGACCTCGACGCTGCGGCCGTCGCAGACGTACGCGGCTGCTCTACCACCCTTCACTGCTATCGCGAGGGTGGCTTCGCGTCCCGTCGTACGGCCGGTGAAGACGGCAACGACTGCCGCCTGTGTAGGCGTGGCCGACGGAGTTGTGGCGGTCGGTGTCGCAGGCGGGCTGGTGGTCCTGGGGGTGGCGGTGGGCGCGGCGGCACTAGGCGCCCCGAGGGTGCCGGTCTGGGTGCTGTTCACGACGAGCAGCGCGACCAGCCCGACGGCTGCGGCCGCGAGCGTCACCAGCGGACTGCGTTGTCCCATCTCCCCCACCTCACAGACGAGAATCGCGGCCCACCACGGCTGCGGTCAACTGCTCGCCCAGCGTTGCTACAGCGTTGCTACAGGGTTGCTACAGGGTTGCTACATTCGGCGGATGGGCACCCATCGGCTCGACCTGGACGACGCGACGCTGCGGGAGTGGGACGCGGTCGTCGTCGGCGCCGACCCGGAACGCGGCATCGTGCTCGACCGGTCCGCCTTCTACCCCGGCGGCGGTGGCCAGCCGCCGGACCACGGTGTGCTGCTGTGGGGCGGGGTGCGGACCCGGGTCGTCGGCACGGTCAAGGGTGACGACCAGTACCTGGTGCTGCACGAGGAGGATCCCGTTCCGCCGGTCGGCACCGCGGTCCGCGGTGCGCTCGACGACGAACGCCGTACCGACCTGATGCGGACGCACTCCGGCCTGCACGTGCTGACCGGCGTGGTCTTCCGCGACTTCGGCGCGCTCGTCACCGGCGGGAACATGGAGCCGCTGACCGCCCGGATGGATTTCGACCTGGCCGAGGTGCCGCCGGACTTCAAGGACCGCGTCGCCGAGGCGGTCAACGCCGAGATCCGCACCGATCGCCGGATCACCGTGGCCAATCTGCCGCGCGACGAGGCGTTCGCGATCCCGGACATCATCCGGACGGCCACGAACCTGTTGCCGCCGGACATCGAGGTGGTCCGGATCGTCGACATCGAAGGCCTCGACACCCAGGCCGACGGCGGCACCCACGTCGCCTCCACCGCGATGATCGGCCGGATGGAGGTCGTCAAGATGGAGAGCAAGGGCCGCGGCTTCCGCCGCCTCCGCGTCCGCATCGTCTGACCCCTTCGGGGACAAGACTGCGAGGCGGAGAGGGGAGGAACCATGACCGACATGGTGGAGAGGCTCAGGGGCGCGGTCGCAGGGCCGGTGCTGGGGCCGGAGGACGACGGGTACGCGCAGGAGGTGGTGGGGTTCAACCTCGCCGTGCAGCACAGTCCTGAGGTCGCCGTCGGGATCACGTCGGAGGACGATGCGGTAGCGGCGGTGCGCGCCGCGGCCGAGGCCGGCAAACCGGTGCGCGTGCTGGCAACCGGGCACGGGTCGCCGGTGCCGATCACCGATGGTGTCCTGGTCAACACGTCGCGCCTGACCGGTGTCACGGTCGATGCGGACGCCAAGCTGGCGCACATCGCGGCCGGCAGCCGGTGGGCCGAGGTGATCGCGGCCGCGGGTGAGCACGGGCTGGCGCCGGTCATCGGCGCGTCCGACGCCGTCGGCTGCATCGGCTACACGCTCGGCGGTGGGGTCGGACCGCTGTCCCGCACGTACGGCTTCTCGTCCGACTGGGCACGCAGCTTCCGGGTGGTGACCGCCGACGGCCAGGCCGTGACGGCGAGCGCGACCGAGCATCCCGACCTGTTCTGGGCACTGCGCGGCGGGAAGGGCGGTCTCGGCCTGGTCACCGCGATGGACTTCGCGCTGGTCGAGCTCAGCACGCTGTACGGCGGCTCGGTCTTCTTCGACGCCGACGACATCGCCGCCGTGTTCGGCACCTGGGCGGAGTGGACCAAGACGCTGCCCGAGACCGCGAACACCTCGGTCGTGATCCTCCGGCTGCCGCCGCTGGAGTTCATCCCGGAGCCGCTGCGCGGCAAGACGGTCCTCAGCGTGCGTTTCGCGTTCGTCGGCGACCCGGCCGACGGCGAGCGCCTGTTCCAGCCGATCCGGGCCGCCGGTACGGCGATCATCGACGGGGTCGGCGAGATGCCGGCCACCGACATCGCGCTCATCCACAACGACCCGAAGGAGCCGACGCCGGCGTTCGACCGTGGGCTGGTGCTGAAGGACGTCGACCCCGGGTTCGTCGCGGCCTTCCTCGACGCGGTCGGTCCGCGGCAGCAGCTGCCGCTGATCGCGATCGAGATCCGGCACCTCGGTGGCGCGATGAGCCGCGACGTGCCGGAGGGCAGCGCGGTCGGCGGGCGGAGCAGCGCCTACAGCCTGGTGATGATCGGGGTGCCCGACCCGAGCCTGTTCGAGACGGTGCTGCCGGGGGTCGTCGACGGTGTGCTGACCGGTCTGCGCGACTGGATCGCGACCACCTCGATCGTCAACTTCGACGCCGCGTTCTCGTTCCCCGGGTCGTACGAGGCGTGCTGGCCGGCGGACACGTTCGCCCGGCTGGCCGAGGTGCGCGCGACGTACGACCCGGACAAGGTGTTCCCGTTCGGGCCGGCCTAGGTCGTGTCTGGCAATTGCCAGACACGGCCTGGTGGTTCAGTCGCGCCAGGAGTGCTCGGGCTCGTAGCCGAGGAGCTTGCGGGCCTTGTCGATGGACAGCAGGGTCTCGTTCGGGCCGAAGGGCCGCTTCACCGGCACGCCGGGGAAGACTTCGGCCAGGAGCTCCTCGTTCGGCCGCGTCATCACCGTGTCCGCGTTCGCGATGATGAACACGTCCGTGCCGGTGACGTCGTACTCGAGGGCCTTGCGGACCGCCTGGGCGCCGTCGCGGGCGTCGATGTAGCCCCAGAGGTTCCACTTGCGCGACTGGGCGTCGGCGTCGAACGAGGGGAACTTCGCGTAGTCCTCCGGGTACATCACGTTGGAGAACCGCAGGCCGATCAGCTTGAGGTCCGGGTGCCACCGGACCAGCTGCCGGGCCAGCTCCTCCTCCAGCGTCTTCACGAGCGAGTACGTGCTGTTCGGCCGCGGCGCGTACTCCTCGTCCACCGGCACGTACGGCGGGAACTCGTCGAACGGCAGTCCGAGCACGGTCTCGCTCGACGCCCACACGATGTTGCGCACGCCCGCCCGCAGCGCCGCCGAGAACACGTTGTAGGTGGCGACCATGTTGTTCTCGAACGTGGCCGCGTTCGGCCGCAACCCCGGCGCCGGGATCGCGGCCAGGTGCACGATCGCGTCTACGCCGTCGTGGCGGTCGTCGATGCCGGCGAGCGCCTCGTAGGTCTGGCCGAAATCGGTCAGGTCGACCCGCGTCGACGTCACCTCGGCGCGCGCCGGCGGCGCCTGGTCCAGGGCGACCACGTCCCACCCGCTGTCCACCAGGTGGTCGACGACCGCGCGACCGAGCTTGCCGCTGCTTCCGGTGACCGCTACCCGTGCCATCCGCACTCCTTCTCGAGCTGTTGGTCCTGATGATTCCACTCGCAGCAAGCGCTCTCAGCGCATAACCAACCGGTGGACTAGGCTCGGCGTTGTGAAACTAGCTGGGCGGATGGAACGTCTCGGGACCGAGTCTGCGTTCGAGGTGCTGGCCAAGGCCAAGGCGCTGGAGGCGAGCGGCCGGGAGATCGTGCACCTCGAGATCGGCGAGCCGGACTTCGACACCCCGGCCCACGTCGCGGCCGCCGCACAGCAGGCGATCGACAAGGGCCACACGCACTACGTGCCCGCACCCGGTATCCCCGAGTTGCGGACCGCGGTGGCCGACTTCCTGGAGCGCACCGGCCGGCTGACCACCACGCCAGACCGGGTGCTGGTCACGCCCGGCGCCAAGCCGATCATGTTCTTCGCGATCATGGCGCTGTGCGAGGAGGGCGACGAGGTCCTCTACCCGGACCCGGGCTTCCCGATGTACGCGTCGATCGCCTCGTTCGCCGGCGCGACGCCGGTCCCGGTGCCGCTGCGCGAGGAGAACGGGTTCGTGATCGACCCCGACGAGCTCGCGTCGCTGGTCACCGAACGGACCAAGCTGCTGATCCTGAACTCCCCGCACAACCCGTGCGGCAGCGCCTCGACGCCCGAGCAGCTCGAGGCGATCGCCGAGATCGCGATCCGGCACGACCTGGTCGTGCTCAGCGACGAGGTCTACTGGGCGCTGCGGTACGACGGTGACCACCACAGCGTGCTCGACCTCGACGGCATGGCGGAGCGGACGATCCTGCTCGACGGCTGGTCGAAGACGTTCGCGATGACCGGCTGGCGGCTCGGCTTCGGCGTGTTCCCGCAGCCGCTGGTCGAGCCGATCACCCGCCTGGTGATCAACTCGGTCTCCTGTACGTCGGCCTTCAGCCAGCACGCCGCGATCGCCGCCCTCGAAGGCCCGTGGGACGACGTCGACACCATGCTGGAGGCGTTCCGGGAGCGCCGCGAGGTGATCGTCTCGGGCCTGAACGCCGTACCGGGGGTGTCCTGTGTCGAGCCGGGCGGCGCGTTCTACGCGTTCCCGAACATCACCGAGCTTGGCCAGTCCGCGGCGACGCTGGCCGACCGGCTGCTAGAGGAAGCCGGGGTGGCCTGTCTTCCGGGCACGGCGTTCGGCGCGTACGGCGAGGGTCACCTGCGCTTCTCGTACGCGAACTCGATCGAGAACATCCAGCGCGCGCTGGCAGCGTTCAAAGACCTGACGTCCTAGAGGTCCGCCCCGCCCGGCTCGAGGTACAGCCGGCCGGTGAGGACGGCGATGAGGCTCGGGTCCATGGCGTCGATCCTTTACCGGGGCGGCTGCGGGTGTCACGGTGTGTGGCAGGAATCGGTCGTGGAGGTTGGGATGAAGCCGTTTGCGTCCTCGGGGGACTTGGCTGCGAAGGCGGAGACGTTCGAGGTGCTCGCCGACGGGGTGTACGCGCTGACGGCCGAGGGTGATCCGAACGTCGGCGCGATCGAGGGCGAGGACTTCGTGGTCGCGTTCGAGGCGCGGGCGACGCCGGTGGCGGCCCGGGAGTGGCTGGACAAGCTGCGGGAGCACACCACGAAGCCGGTGCGGTACCTGGTGCTCAGCCACTACCACGCGGTGCGGGTGCTCGGCGCGTCCGCGTTCGGCGCCGACGTGATCATCACGCACGACAACACCCGCAAGCTCGTCGCCGAACGCGGACGGCAGGACTGGGACAGCGAGTTCGGGCGGATGCCGCGGCTGTTCAAGGAACCGTCCTCGATTCCAGGCCTCACCTGGCCGGATGTGACCTTCTCCGACCAGCTCACGATCGACCTCGGCGGGCCGCGTGGTGAGCTTGTCCTGCAGTACTGCGGTCGCGGGCACACCGCCGGCGACATCGTCGCGTGGTTGCCCAAGCAGCGTGTGTTGTTCGCGGGCGACCTGGTCGAAGCGCAGGCCGCGCTCTACACCGGTGACGCCTTCCACACCGACTGGTCGACCGGGACGCTGGACCGGGTGAAGGCGTTCGAGGCCGAGGCGTTGGTCGGTGGCCGGGGCGCCGTACCGCGGGGACGCGAGGCGGTCGACGCCGCGATCGAGCAGACCAGGCATTTCCTGCTCGTCCTGCGGGAGAAGGTCGGGGCAGTGCACTCGCGTGGCGGGGCGGTGGCCGAGGCGTTCCAGGAAGCGCATGCGGCGTTGGCGCCGCAGTACGGTCACTGGCCGATCTTCGAGCACTGCCTGCCGTTCGACGTCCAGCGCTTGTGGGACGAGCTGGACGGGATCGACTGGCCGCGGATCTGGACCGCCGAGCGCGATCGCGAGGTGTGGGACAGCCTTGTATGACGGCACGCCGGTCGCGGTGATCGGCAGCGGACCGGTCGGCCAGACCACGGCGTTGCTGCTGGCCCGCTGGGGTCTCCGGGTGCTCCTGCTCGACCAGCGCCCCGGCCGGGAAGCCGTCGGTTCGAGGTCGATCTGCCAGCAGCGCGACGTCCTCGACATCTGGTGCTCGGTCGGCGCGGACCGGATCGTCCACGAGGGCCTGGCCTGGACGACGGCCCGGACGTTCTACCGCGACCGCGAGCTGTTCTCCTGGTCGTTCGCGGATCCCGGCCGCTCGGCGCTGCCGGCCTGCGTGAACATCTCCCAGAGCCGGACCGAGGAGATCCTCGACGAGTGCATCGCCGCGCAGCCGCTGATCGAGGTCCGATGGAACCACGAGGTCACCGGGATCACCCAGGACAACAACGGGGTGACCCTCACCTGCGGCGCCGCCAAGCTGCGGGTCGCGTACGCCGTCCTGTGCGCCGGAGCGAAGGCCGACTCGCTGCGGCAACAGCTCGGGGTGACGTTCGCCGGTGAGAGTTTCGACGACCGGTTCCTGATCTGCGACCTGCGGGCCGACCTGCCGGGCTGGGAGACCGAGCGGCGGTTCTACTTCGACCCGGTCTGGAACCCGGATCGCCAGGTCCTCATCCATCCGTGCCCGGACTCGACGTACCGGATCGACTGGCAGGTGCCCGATGACTTCGACGCGGACGCCGAGCGCGCGGACGGGCGGCTGGACGCGCGGATCCGGATGATCCTCGGCGACTGTCCGTACGAGCTCGTCTGGCAGTCGGTGTACCGGTTCCACTCCCGGTGTGTGGACCGGATGCGGGTCGGACGGGTGCTGCTCGCCGGGGACTGCGCCCACCTCTACGCGCCGTTCGGCGCCCGCGGCCTGAACTCCGGCGTCCCGGACGCCGAGAACGCAGCCTGGAAGCTGGCGTTCGTCCTGCACGGCTGGGCGCCGGAAACACTGCTCGAGACCTACCACGACGAACGACACGCGGCGGCGTTGGAGAACCTGGAGATCACCAGCGCCACCATGCGCTTCCTCGTACCACCCGACGAGGCGCACTGGTCCCGGCGGCGCGCCCTCCTCGACGCCGCCCGCGCCGACCCGGCCAAGGTCGTGGACGTGGACTCCGGCCGCTTCGCCGAACCCTTCTGGTACGTCGATTCGCCGCTGACCACCCCTGATCCGACCCGGCCGTTCACCGGCCGCCCACCCCGCGGCCAGCTGCCCGCACCCGGTCCCGGCATCATCATCCCCGACGCCCCCGTGCCCGGTGGCCGGCTGCGTGAGCTCGTCCGCGACGGATTGTTGCTCCTGACAACCACTGGGTCGGGCAGGTTGGAGACGTCCGCACCCCACCGCGTGCTCAGCCTGGCCGAGCTGGGCCTTGAACCTTCCGTTCTCGGCGCACGTCCAGGCGAGTCCTGGCTGATCCGGCCGGACGGTCACGTCGCCGCCATCCTCACCGACTCGCAGTCCGTTCCGGCTGCGATGCACCGTGTGCTTACCGGTTCTTGAAGGCCTGCCGCACCTTGGCGGCCGCGGTGACGATGTCCGTCAGTGCTTCCTCGTCCGCCATCAGCAGGCTCTGCCGGATCCACACGACCGAGTCCTCGGCCGCCTCGGCGACCGGACAAGGCCGCAACTCGGTGTAGGCGCTCAGCGCGGCCTCCCGCGACAGCGAGCGGTACCCCAAGTCCAGCGGCACACCCTCGGCCGTCATCGCCTCGACGAACTCGGCCTTGCTGCACTTCGCGTCGTACCGCAGCAGCGCGAGATGGTGACTGCTCCGCGTCGTGCCCTCAGGTTCCGGAAGAATGTCGAGATGCTGACGGAGGAACGCGACCGAGCGCTGCCGAGTCGCGACCTGCTCGTCGAGGGTGGCGAGCTGCGGCAGGAGTACGGCGGCCTGGAACTCGGTCATCCGCAGGTTCCACCCGACGTCGGGATGCTCGTACCAACCACCGTCGAGACGGCGCCCGACGTTGTGGAACGCCCACAGCCGCCGGTACACCTCCTCGTCGCCGGTGACGATCAGCCCACCCTCACCGGCCGTCATCGCCTTGCTGGACTGGAAGCTGAAGCACGCCGCATCGCCGGCCGTGCCCACCGGCCTGCCGTGCCACGTCGCGCCGTGCGCCTGCGCGGCGTCCTCGACGATCGGTACGCCGTACTGCCTGAGCGCCTCGACATCCGCCGGAGCGCCGGCCAGGTGGACGGGCATGATCGCCTTGGTCCGCGGGCCGATCAGTTGTGCGACCGCACCCGGGTCCAGGTGCAGCGTGCCGGGGGTGACGTCGGCGATCACCGGCCGGGCGCCGGCGAGCACGACGGCGGTCGCGCTGGCCACGAACGTGTACGCGGGCACGATCACCTCGTCGTCCCGGCCGACGCCGACGGCCCGCAGGGCCAGGAAGAGTGCCACGGTCCCGTTGACGACGCTCAAGCCGTACGGCGCCCCGACCGAGCGCGCGAACGCCTCGGTGAACTCGTTGACCTTCGTCCCCGAGGTCGCTCCCCAGGCGCCGCTGTCGAGGACTTCGAGGAGCAGTTCGCGTTGTTCCTTCGTCGCCGGTGGCGGCCAGCTCGGCCAGGGCGTACGTCGTACCGGCGGGCCACCGTGCAGAGCGAGCGTCATCGCGATCCCTCCAGGAGCTTCGTCATCGTGCCGAACAGCAGTTGATCGCGGTCGGCCGGCGCGATCGGCGCGAGCAGCACCCGGCCCAGGCCGACGCGCAGGTCCAGGAACAGCGCATCGGATCCGAACACCATCCGATCCGCGCCGACGGCGTCGACGAGCCAGGCCACGTGTCGTGCGGTCAGCCGGGAGCTGCAGATCTCCAGCGTGACGTTCTGGTGCTGCATCGCGACCTCAGCGGCCGCGGGCAGTCCGGCCGGGAACAGGCCGGCGTGACCCATCAGCAACTGGACCGATGGGTAGCGCGGGGCAACCTCCGCAAATCGTTCCGGGTCGCACCACGGAGAGCCGTACATGCCGTGCGACAGCACGATGCGACCGCGCTCAGCGGCGAGCTCGAACGCGGCTGCGTAACCAGGTCCGTCCAGCTCGTGCTGGTGGGTGTCGGGGTGTAGCTTCAGCCCGATCACGCCAGGTCTCGCGAGCAGGTCGGCCGTCCGCTCCGGCGCTTCGGGGTCGTGCGGGTCGTAGACGGCGTACCCGAGGAACCGGCCGGGATGCTTCGCGAGCTCGTCCAGCAGCAGCGCGTTGCCGGCCCGGGAGTCCGGCCCGATCGCGAGCAGGTGCGAGACGCACATGGTGTCCACCCCGCAGCTGTCCATCACCCGCAGCAGGCTCTCGGTCGAGCTGTCCGCGATCGCGAACGCGAACCAGCCGCCGAGATGACCGTGGGCGTCGATGATCCCGGTCATCCGAGCAGCTCCATGACGTTGCCCCCGGCAATCAGCTCGACGTCGGCGGCCGGCAGCTCGAGGTGGTCGAGCTGGAACCGCGGCCCGGCGTCGTCGGTCTCGGGGGCGCCGGTGCCGAACAGCACGCGGTGCGCGCCGTACCGGTTCGCCATCCACTCGACCTGCAGATGACCGCACAGACTCGCCGTGTCGACCCTGAGCCGCGAGTGCGCATCCATCAGGTCCGCGAGCTCCCGCAGCGCGCGATACCCGGTGTTGATCAGCACGATCCGCAGCGCAGGCACCTCGGTCGCCAGCCGATGAATCTCAGCTGCGGACGTCGACTCCCATCCCAGCAACACGGTGATGTCGCGCTCGGCAAGCTCTCTCGCCAGCTCGAGCCCATGCGGCCCAGCCACAGCGAACCGATGCTCCGCCGGACACATCCGCACGATGCGCGCATCGGGCACCGGCGTCCCCAGCGGCCCGGGTACGACGACCGGCACGCTGGTCAACCGTGGATGCCCAGGTACGGCGACCGGCGCGACCGGGTCGTAGTGGAGTGCGTGCGAGTGGACGACACACGCGGCGTCGATCGCCAACCGGTCGAGCTCGGCGACCAGCCCGGCGACGTCCCTGCTCGGCACGTCGCCCACCGGCACCGGCCCGAGGATCCGGTTGACGTCGACGACTCTCATGTCAGCGCTGTCTGGACAGCAGGTCGTCGGCCTGCTTGGCCGCGTCGTCCAGCGCCTTCTGCGGTGTCTTCTTGCCGGTCAGCGCGGCCTGGATCTCGACCGCGAGCAAGGCCATCACCTGCCGGGCGGCCGGGTTCACCTCACCGTGGAAGGCGAACTGCAGGGCCTCCTCGAACTTCTTCGACTGCTCGTCCGAGGCCGGCACCGGCGCGTCGGTCCGCGGTGACAGGTAGTTGGACGCCGTACCGAGGCTGATCACCTGCTTGGGCTGGGTCATGAAGCCGAGGAACTTCTCGGCGCCCTCGATGTTCTTCGAGCCCGCGTTCACCGCGAGCCCGCCGGGCAGGCCGAACCCGACCCGCTTCTTGTTCTGCAGCGGCACACCGACGATCACGTTGGCCGCGCCCCAGCTGGCGTTGACCGTCTTCGCGTCGATCAGGGTGTTGGTGAAGCCCATCGCCACCTGCTGCTTGCCGAGCGCCTGGTCGGCGACCACGTTGGCGTTGGTCAGGCTGCTCTTCGGGATCCCGCCGGTGTCGTACAGGCCCTTGATGAAGGTGAGCGCCTCGACCCCGGGCGCCTGGTTGAACGCGACCTTCTTGCCGTCCTCGGCGAACACCGAGCCGCCGGCCTGCCAGAGCAGCGGGTAGAAGCTCAGGTTCAGCGAGGTCTCCGGGGAGGCCGAGTAGTCCAGCGTCGCGACACCCGCCTGCTTGAGCTTCGGCGCGGCCGCCTTGATCTCGTCCCAGGTCTCCGGCGGCTTCGCGATCCCGGCCTTGTCGAGCAGCTTCTTGTTGTAGAGCGTGGTGGTGACCGTGTGGTAGATCGGCGCGCCGTACAGCTTGCCGTCGACGGACAGCGCCTCCAGCGCCCCCGGCAGGAACTTCGACTTGTCCGCCTCGAGCACCTTGTCGACCGGCTCCAATGAACCCGTCTTCACGAACTGCGGGATCTGGTCCGGCCCGAGCAGCAGCACGTCCGGTCCCTTGCCACCGGAGAACGCGGTGGCCAGCTTCTGGTCCCGGTTCGCCCACGGCTGGTGCTCGATGGTCAGGTCGACGTCGGTGTTCGCCGCCTCGAAGTCCTTCTCCACCTGCGACCAGTACGCCACCGCCGCCTTCTCGTCGGCGATCACCGGATACATCCAGACCGTGACCGGCTTCGCCGAGTCCCCCTCCCCCGACCCACCACCACAGGCACTCAACCCGGCCGCCACCACGGCCGCGGCGAGCGGCGCCCCAAGACGCTTGACCTTCATCGGGCCTCCTTTTACGGTCAGGCCCGAAAATACAGCCCAGGACCCGGCGGACGTCAACCACTCAGCAGCATTGAGATACTTCGGGAGTGGAGACGAGGTGGGTGCTGCGGGCGGCTGCGGCCGGGGACGTCGAGGTGATCGCCGAGTTGCGGGCGGCGGTGATGCGGCCGGATCTCGAGCGGTTGGGGCGGTACGACGAGCATCGCGTGCGGCAGCGCTTGCGGGACTCGTTCTCCCCGGAGCACACCTCGGTGATCGTGGCCGACGGCACCTTTGCGGGATGCGTCACCGTACGGCCGGCCGAGGACGGGCAGTGGCTGGAGCACTTCTACCTCGCGCCGGATCACCAAGGGCGCGGCCTCGGCTCAGCCGTCCTGCGCAGCCTGCTCGAGCAAACCGACGCCGACGGCGTGCCTGTCCGGCTCAACGTCCTCCAGGGCAGCCGGGCCCAGCGTTTGTACGAACGCCACGGGTTCACCGTCGAGGACGAGGACCCGATCGACGTCTACATGGTGCGCGAGCCGGCTACTGCTCGCGTTCCTTGAGCCGGGCGGCTTCCTTACGGACTTCGGCCTGGGTGTCGCGCTCGTGCTGCAGCCAGTCGGGGTTCTCCGACTTGAGGGCTTCGATCTGCTCGGTGGTCAGGGCTTCGGTGATGCCGCCGCGGGCTAGGCCGCTGATCGAGACGCCCAGTTTCGCGGCGACCACCGAGCGCGGGTGCGGGCCGTTGCGGCGGAGCTCGCGGAGCCACTCGGGCGGGTCGGCCTGCAGCGCGTTCAGCTCGTCGCGAGAGACGACGCCCTCCTGGAAGTCCGCCGGAGTGGCCTGGAGGTACACCCCCAGCTTCTTCGCCGCCGTCGCGGGCTTCATGGTCTGGGAGGTCTTGCGCGCCGTCATGGCAGTAAGAGTAGCGATCACACCCGGTAACCTGAGCAGGTGACCGGCCCACAGACGTCGTTCAGGCTCGGGTACGTCCCGGGAGTGACGCCCGCCAAGTGGGCACGGATCTGGCAGGAGCGCTCCCGCGGCATCCCGCTCGACCTCATCCAGGTCGCCGACGCCGAGGCCGTCGCGCTGGTCCGGAGCCGCGAGCTCGACGCCGCCTTGCTGCGCCTGCCGATCGACCGGACCGGGCTGCACGCCATCCCCTTGTACGTCGAGACGACGGTCGTCGTGGTCCCGAAGGACCACGTGGTCACGGCGGTCGAAGAGGCGACCGTCGAGGACCTGTCGGACGAGCTGATGCTGCACCCGCAGGACGACGTACTGGATTGGCCGGGTCCGCCGGGTCGGGTGATCGACGCGCGGCCGGCGACGACCGCGGAGGCCATCGAGCTCGTCGCGGCCGGCACCGGGCTGGTCGTCGTACCGCAGTCGGTGGCTCGGCTGCACCACCGGCGGGACCTGACGTACCGGCCGCTGCTGGGCGCGCCGGAGTCCGGGGTCGCGTTGGCGTGGCCGGAGGACGCGACGACCGAGCTGATGGAGCAGTTCATCGGCATCGTCCGCGGCCGGACCGTCAACAGCAGCCGGGCGGACGCCCAGAAGTCAGCCCAACAGCAGTCAGCCGAGAAGCCGGTCAGGAAGTCCGCCCAGAAATCCACGCAGAAGTCGGCCCAGAAGTCGGGACAGCAACCGGCCCGGAAGGCTGCGCGACGGCGCGGCCGCCCCCGCCGCTAGCATTCGGTTGAGCATTCAACTATCATGGTCGGTACCGACGATGAGATGGAGTGCGTGATGGCGATCTTCCGGTTGAACCACGCGGTGCTGTACGTGCGCGACCTGGCCGAGAGTGTCGCCTTCTACCGCGATGTGCTCGGCTTCGGGTACACCGAGACCGGGGACGCGTTCCGCGGCGCGGCGTTCCTGCGCGCGCCGGGCTCGACCAATGACCACGACCTCGGGCTGTTCGAGCTCGGCGCCCAAGCCGCGCCGTCCGGCGCCGGGCGGACCACGGTCGGGCTGTACCACCTCGCCTGGGAGGTCGACACGCTCGGCGACCTCGAGGACCTGGCGACCACGCTGTCCGAGGCCGGCGCACTGGTCGGCGCCTCGGACCACGGGACCACGAAGTCGCTGTACGGCAAGGACCCGAACGGGCTGGAGTTCGAGATCGTCTGGATCATCCCGGCAGACCTGCTCACAGACGAGGACAAGCAGAAGGCCGGCGTCGCCCGGCTGGACCTGGCCGCCGAGGTGGCGAAGTACGGCCGCGACGCCCGCAGCGGCGTCGGCATCTCCCGCGTCCTCGGCTGAGCCGGCCGACGCCCGTCGTCGGCTGAGCAGACCGACGCCCGTCCTCGGCCGAGCCGGCCGACGATCCGTGCGCGGCCGGCTCAGCGCACGATCGCCTCGGCGATCCGGAGCGAGTTGGCGAGCACGGTCAGCACCGGGTTCACCCCGCCGTTGGTCACATGCGTCGAGGCGTCGGCGATCCACACGTTGCCGTGCCCCCACACCCGTCCGTGCGGGTCGGTCACGGATCGCGCCGGGTCGTCACCCATCCGGCAGCTACCGGCCTGATGCTGACCGGCACTCGCCTGCTGCGTGCTCCCGATCCCGCCGACCGCCGTACGCACCGCCCCCGCCTCGACCAGCCACTGCCGAGCCTTCTCGCTCATGAACGCCTGCGCCCGCACGTCCTCCGGATGAATCGACCCGCTGAGCACGGCGACCGGATTCCCGAACCGATCGACGACCCCGCGATCCACCCGCACCCGGGACTCCGCTGACGTGACCTCCTGGATCGGCCCCACCACGCGCATCATCCGGCGCACCTCACGCCGCATCGCCTGCTTGCCGGCCGCACCGGCCCGCGGGATCAGGCCGACCGCGCTCAGATAGTCGTACGTCGCCGCCGGCGTCGGCACGAACTCGTTGGCCAGCATCCCGCCGCCCACGATCCCGTCGTTGCCGTGCCGGAAGTCGCAGGTCGCGATCGACACCCCAGGCCCGACCAGATCGACCACCTCGTCGTCGAACAGCCCGACCGCCCCGGCGTACACGTGCGCCTGCAGATACCGGCCCACCTGATCCTGGTTGTTGCCAAGCCCGTCCGGCTCCCGATCATGCGCGCTGCTCAGCAGCAACCGCGGCGTCTCGGTCGCACTCGCCGCGACGACCACCTCGGCGCATTCGACCGTACGGCGCCACACCCGACCGTCGGCGTACCCAGCCAGGGCCACCCCGACGACGCGACCACCTGGAGAGGTCACCAACCGCTCGGCCGTCGCCTCGGTCACCAACGTGCACCGGCCAGTCGCCAACGCGGCAGGCAGTGCAGTGTTGTGCGTCCCGCTCTTCGCCTCGACCGGGCAAGCGAAGCCGACACACTGCACGCACCGCACACAGCCCGCCCGACCCTGGTAGTCGACGGAGTTGATCAGCAGCGGTACGTCGAGCGTCCCCCAACCGAGCCGATCAGCCGCAGCCGCCAACCGCCGCGCCGGAGCGGTCCGCGGCATCGCCGGCATCGGCAACGGGATCGACCGCGCGTCATGCCATGGGTCCACTCCCCCGCCGCTCACACCGAATCGCTGCTCGGCGAGGCTGTAGTACGGCTCCAGGTCGTCGTACGTGATCGGCCAGTCCGCCAGGCCGCTCCCGTCCGGAACCCCGTAGCTGCTGGCCATAGTGAAGTCGCGCGGGACGAACCGCCATGCCTGCGCGCCGTACACCCTGGTCCCACCGCCGACGGTGAACGCGTTGTTGCCCCAACCGGGATCGGGCGGCAGGACAGTACGTCGTACGCCGTCGACGACCGAGATCCGCGGCCGCCCGTGCGGATCGGGATCGGTCGGGGCGGGGAGGGCGGACCATGAACGTGGATTGCGGAGGTGGTCGTGGATCAGCGACTCGGTCGACGGGTAGCGGCCGGCCTCGACCACGAGCACCGACCGGCCGGACTCCGCGAGCACCTGCGCGGCGGCCCCACCACCCGCGCCCGAGCCGATGACAATCGCGTCGTACCGGTCCTGCAGCTGGGGCCAGGGTGTGATCGTCAGCTCGGTCTGGACGACCGGGACGGCAGCGGACTCCCAGCCGACCATCGTCCAGACAGGCGATTGGTTGCCGGAGGCATCATCGTTCGCGTAGTACCCCTGTGCCACCAGGCGGACCAGCCAGGCCGCGTCCTCGTCGGCCAGCAGCGCGTCGAGGTCCGGATCCTCCCCCGCGACCTCCAGCGCACGCTCGACCCGCGGCCGCCAGTCCGGCCGGTCTTCGACCAGCACGCGCTCGACGAACGCGACCGCGCCGGCGTCGGCCGCGGAGGGGAACTCGTCCGCCGGAACAGCCACCTCCGCCAGCCGCCCGAGCACGGTGCGCTGCCAGTCCGAGAACTCAGTCACCTGCCCCACAATAAGCTGGCCACGCAGCGCTGGACGGGGACGTCAGCGATGCGGACCTCGCGCAAGCCCTCGTGGACGAAGCGGTCCGGGCGTTCGGCCGCCTGGATCACGTGGTGTGCAACGCCGGCATCGACATCATCAAGCCGGCGGTCGACTACACCCCGGACGAGTGGGACCGCATTCTCGCGGTCAACCTCCGCGGCGCCTTCCTCCCCGCCCAGGCCGCCGCCCGGCACTGGATCGCCCAGGGCCAGGGCGGCTCGGTCACGACGGCCCGGCCTCGGGCCAGCGGATCAACACCTTCACGCCGCTCGGCCGCCGCGCCACGGTCGACGAGATCGCCGCGCCGTACGCCTTCCTCGCGTCTCCCGCGGCCACCTACGTCACCGGCGCCGTGCTGCCCGTCGACGGCGGCTACACCGCGACCTGACTTTTGTACTTGTGGGTCCATTTTTGCCGAGCCACCATGCAAGGCATGGCACTTGATCACTACTACCTACTCGGCCGGTCCGGGCTGCGCGTCAGCCGGCTGGCTCTCGGCACGATGAACTTCGGCACCGGCGGGTTCCACGCGCCGTACGGCAAGACCGAGGCCGAGGCGCGCGCCATCTTCCGCCGGTACGTCGAGGCCGGCGGCAACTTCGTCGACACGGCCGACTTCTACACCGCAGGTGAGAGCGAGTCGATCCTCGGCACGCTCATCGATGAGACCGGGCTCCGCGACCGGATGGTGCTCACCAGCAAGTTCACCAACAGCGTCGACCCCGGCGACCCGAACGCGGGCGGCAACGGCCGCAAGCACATGATCCGCGCGGTCGAGGCGTCCCTGCGGCGGCTGCGCACCGACTACCTCGACCTGTTCCTGCTGCACACCTGGGACCGGATCACCCCGGTCGAGGAGGTCCTGCGCACGTTCGACGACCTCACCACCGCCGGCAAGATCCGGTACGCCGGTCTGTCCGACGTACCGGCCTGGTACGCCGCTCGCGCACAGACTCTCGCGGATGCGCACGGACTGACCCCGATGGTCAGCCTGCAACTGCCGTACTCGCTGGTCGAGCGGACGATCGAGACCGAGCATGTCGCGGTCGGTCAGACGCTGGGGCTCGGCATCACCGCGTGGAGTCCACTCGGCAGCGGGTTCCTCACCGGGAAGTACCGGCGCGACGACCAGGGCCTCGCGGGCGACGGACGGCTGACCGGTGACGGCGCAACGGGCCGGACGTGGACCGATCGGCATTGGGAGTTGCTGAAGACCGTCGAGACGGTTGCGGACAAGCTCGGAGTGACGATGGCGCAGGTCGCGCTCAACTGGGTCGCCACCCAGCCCGGGATCGCGTCGGCGATCGTGGGCGCGAGCAGTCCGGAACAGCTGGACAGCAGCCTGGCCGCTCTCGACTTCGAGCTTCCGGTGGAGCTGCGGGCGATGCTCGACGAGGCAAGCGCCGTAACTCCGGAGTCGCTGTACCGGATGTTCACGCCGGAGTACCAAGGCTGGCTGGTCAGTCCGGGCGCGAAGGTCGCCGACAAGCCGGCCGGCTACCACCCGCCGGTCGTCAACTGGAGCTGACGCGCAGGTAGTCGAGGCAGAGGTCCAAGGCGTACTCGAGGTGCTTGGACGAGCCGGACGACATCAGGATGACGACCCCGCCCTGGATCGCGGCGATCAACGCGCCCGCGGCCCGGTCGGGGTCGACGTCCGCGCGGATGTCGCCCGCGGACTGCATGTCCTCGATACCCGCCCGGACCCGGCGCTGCCACTGGGCGAGCAGCTTGCCGGTGACCGCCTGCGCGGCTGGCGTGTGCCGGCCGATCTCGGTGATCAGCACCCCGAGCGGGCAGTTCACCCCTTGCCGCCGGTACTTCTCGACGACGACGTCCCGCCAGTCGTGCCACGCCGCCCACGAGGTCAGCTGCCCGAGCTGCGGCTCCTGATCCTCGATCACCCGCTCGGCCTCGCGCTCGGCCACTGCCAGCAGCAACTGCTCCTTGCCGTCCGGGAAGTAGTGGAACAGCTGACTCTTCCCCGTCCCACTCCGCCGCCCGACGTCATCGAGCGTCACGGACGCGATCCCCCGCTCCCGAATCTCCGCAGCCGCCGCCTCCACGATCCGGCCCCGCGTAGCCATTCCCTTCGCCGTCAGCACACCCCGACTGTACCGCTCGGTCCACTCACCCGACGCTCCAGTGCGTTTCGGTGGAGCAGGTGAGGGCACCGGCAGGCGGATCGAGGATCCGGAGGTTCTGCATGCCCATCGTCGGATGGCACGCGTCACACGAGCAGATCGCGCCCAGCCAATTGCTGCGAGACATCCAGGCCGCCGAGCAGGCCGGGTTCCAGGCCGCGTGGTCCTCGGACCACTTCACCCCGTGGAGCCGGCGCCAGGGTGAGTCCGGGTTCGCGCTCTCGTGGCTCGGCGCGGCGATGGCGACCACGTCGTTCCCGGTCGGAGTCGTCAGTACGCCGGGCCAGCGCTACCACCCCGCGATCGTCGCGCAGGCGTTGGCGACGCTGGCCGAGATGTTCCCGGGCCGGCTGTCGGCCGGGTTCGGCAGTGGCGAGTTCATGAACGAGCACGTCACCGGACAACCCTGGCCCCACAAGGATGTTCGCAACGCGCGCCTCAAAGAGTCCGTCGACGTGATCCGCGCGCTGCTCACCGGCGAGGAAGTCACCCATCACGGGCTGGTCGAGGTCGACCGCGCGAGGTTGTGGACGCTGCCCGAGCAGCAGCCCCGGATGCTCGCCCTCGCCGTCAGCGAGGCGACCGCGCGGTGGGCCGGCGAATGGGCCGACGGCCTGGTGACGATCTGGCAGCCGCCGGGCCTCCTGAAGCGGCTCGTGGCCGCGTTCCGGGAGAACGGCGGCGAGGACAAGCCACTCGCCGTGCAGATCCATATCAGCTGGGCACCCGACGAGGAGCAGGCGCTGGACATCGCCTTCGACCAGTGGCGGTCCAACATGTTCCCGGCGCCGCTGTGCTGGAATCTCGCGACCGCGGAGGAGTTCGACCTGGCGGCCGAGTACGTCCGCCCGGAGGACATGTACCGCAGCGTGGTGATCTCCTCGGAGGCGGAGCGGTTCATCACGTGCGTCCGTGAGGCGGTAGACCTCGGTTTCGACGAGGTCTACCTCCATCACGTCGGCCAGCAGCAGCAACCCTTCCTCGACACCTTCGGCCGGCGGGTGCTGCCCGAGCTGGTCTAGAGACTGGTGCGGAACGGCCCGGTGACCTCGTAGGTGATGCCGCCGCTGCTCGAGCCGCTGGTCCCGCGCTGGGACGAGAAGTAGAGTCGGTTGCCGGCCGGGTTGAACGCCACCCCGCACAGCTCGGAGCCGGACTGGCCGGTCACCCGCAGGAACGGCGCCACGACGTCGTTCGGGGTGATGATGCAGATCTCCATGTTGCCGCCGTCCTCGGCGACGTACAGGTCGCCGACGGTCGCGCCGGTGATGTTGTCGACGCCGGTCAGCGGCGGGTTGCCGGTCAGGTTGTCGTCGTACGCGATCGCGATCGTGTTGCTGACCGCGTTGTAGGCCCACACGCGGTTGTCGCCCTTGGTGGTGAAGAAGCAGGTGCCGTTGCGGTAGTAGCAGCCCTCACCGCCGTTGAAGACCTTCATCCCGGAGACCTGCTTGCGGGTCCGGGTCGGGCTGCCGTCCGGGTCGGGGACGTTCACCCAGGACAACGCGCCGCCGGACTCCCGCAGTACCTGCAGGGTTCCCGACGACAGGTTGCCCCACGTCGCCGGGACGAAGCGGTAGAAGCCGCCGTCCGGGACGTCCTCGGTCAGGTAGATCACTCGCCGGTCCGGGTCCACCGCGGCCGCCTCGTGCGAGAACCGGCCGAGAGCAGGACGTCGTACGGCGGCCGTCGCGCCGGTCGGGTCGGTCTCCCAGATGTAGCCGAGGTCGTTCTCCTCGCCGGACAGCCAGGTGCCCCACGGGGTCGCGCCGCCGGAGCAGTTGCGCGTCGTGCCGGACAGGATGCGGTAGGCGCCGGTGATCGAGCCGCTGCTGTTGAACCGCAGCGCGCTGGCCCCGCCGCTGCCGCTGCCCAGCTCCGAGTTGGACACGTAGATCCACCCGCTGCCGTTCGGGAAGCACGCTCCACCGTCGGGAGCGCCGTGCCAGGTGTAACCGGTGCCGGGCACGGTCTGCGTCGACCGCGCGAGCACCCGGCTGGTGAAGCCCTGCGGAAGCATGATGCCGTTCGCGTCGGCTGCCCGCAGGCCGCCGTACGGGCTCGGGCCGGTCTGGGCCGGGAACGCGAGCGCCTCCGGCGCCACGCTGAATCCGAAGGCCACCGATGTCGACGTGCCGATCACTGCCGCGCGAAGAAAGGTACGACGGTCCACGACTGCTCCTCACAACGTTGGGCGGTTCTGTTGTGACGGACAGTCAACCGGACCCCACATGAACTCCGCCCCGGCTACCCAGTGAACCCGAAGGCACGGGACGGCGACCGATTGACGAGCAGCGTTCAGAGATGGGCGGCGATGGTGTGGGCGCAGTCGATGGACTCGGTGTGGGTGGTGTCGACCTCTACGTCGTACTTGACGCCGTCGTGGACGATGTCGGCCTGGAGAGCGGCCATGCCGACGACGCGGTCGCCGCGGGCCAGTTCGCGGCCGGTGGCGACTTCGGCAGCGCAGCGGACGCCGACCCAGAGCACGTCGAGGTCGCCGACGGCTTCCTTCCAGCGCTGCTGTGATCCGCCGCCGCCGAGGAACACGTCGTCGACGATCACCCGGGCGTCGGCCCGGCACATCGCGACGATCCCGGCCACCCAGGCCGCGTCGAGCCGCCGGAACGCCGGCCCGACGGAGATGTCACCGTCCGGCTTGAACTCGATCCCCGCGTCCGAGTCCCGCATCGCGGCCGGCAGGGCGTCGACGAAGTCGTCCACGCCGAAGGCCAGCCACGGCTCCGGCAGCACCGCCTGCAGGCACCGCACGATCCCCGTCTTGCCCGAGCTCGACCCGCCGTTCAGCACCACCAGCTGCGCAGTCACGGCCCAAGGCTAGACGGACCACCGCCCATCAGCCGCTGGTTTTCGTCAGAGTTGGCCGCTCTGCCGCTGCACCTGGTCGACGATGTCCTGCGCGATCCGGCGGAGTTTGGTGTTGCTGCTCTGCGAGAGCCGGGCCAGGAACGCGAACGCCCGCTGCTCGGGCATCTTGTACCGCTCCATCACGATGCCGATCGCCTGGCCGATCGTCGTCCGGGTACGCACCGCCTCTTCGAGGTTGTCGATCTCGCGGGCGTACTCGATCGCGGTCGCGGAGTGGTGCGCGAACAACGCGGCCAGCGACTCGAAGTCCTCGAAGGCGCCGGGCTGGCGCGCGTACAGGTTGAGCGCGCCGTTCGCCTTCGGCGCGTCGAACAGCCGCAGCCCGGCCTGCGCCCGGATACCGGACGCCACCGCGATCGAGGCGTACTTCGGGAACCGCTGGTCGGCCGCCAGGTCCGGGGAGATGATGTGCACCGAGTCCTGAGCGGCCTGGTAGCACGGCCCCTCGTGCAGCTCGTACTGGGCCGCGTCGAGCGGAAGCAGCAGATCGGCCGTGGGCGCGACGGTTTCCAGCCGCTGGTCGTCGTGCAGCACGGTGATGCTGGCGTACTCGACGACCGGCAACAGCTCGACCGCCGCCCGCGTGATGTTGCTCAACGTTTCGTCAAGCGCACGCGGCGTCAGCGTCCTGGAGAGCTGTCGCATCGTTTCGACAAGGTCTTCGTCGCGCATACGGGCTCCTGTACCCCACGAGCCCGAAGGATGAACGGAAGCGCCAGGAACTGGATACCCGCGCCGAGCACGTACGACGTGCCGTAGCCCCAGACATCCGCGGCCCGGCCGAGGGCCGGCTGGATCACCACGCCACCGCCGGAGGCGAGCAGACTGTCCGAGGACAGCACGGTCGCGCGCTGCGCCGACGGAATCAGCTCGTTGAGGTACGCCTGCCGCACCGGCGTGACCGCCGCGAACAGCACAGCCCACACGGCCAGCAGCCCCAACGCACCCCAGAAGCTGGACGCCAGGCCGATCAGCACCAGCACGACCACGACTGTCCCGGTCGCGGCCAGCATGACCGACGTACGGCGCCGGAACGCACGAGCCAGGTACGACGCAGAAGCGCCACCCACGATCTGCGCACCGGCAACCAAGCCGGCACTCAACCCGGCGATCGCGTAGGAGTCACTGCTGCCGTACAGCTCGAGCAGGTAAGGCTGAGCGGCATAGAACCCGTACATGCTGACCCCGGCGGTGAACGGCGCGGCGAGCATCACCCAACGCACGGGCGGATTCAGCAAGCCGTGGTCCAGCGACGCGCGCAGGATGGCGCGCATCTCCGCGACGACCGACACCCGCGGCTTCGGCGTGAAGCCGACGTCATGCATCGCCCGCCACGCCACCACGAAGGTCACCCCGAGCAGTGCCGCGCGAACGGCGTACGGGACACCCAGGTTGGTCACCTGCGCGAGCACACCGCCGCCGATCGACCCGCCGAGCATCGCGATCCCGTTCGCGATCTGCCCCTTGGCGAACGCGGCGTCGAGCGAGCCCTGGTACCCGGTCGCGTGCAGGCCATCGACCAGCCACGCCTCGGTGGCGCCGCTGAAGAAGGTGAAACCGAGTCCGAGCAGCATCGACGCGACCGCCCAGGCCGCGAACGGCGCGCCGGTCTGCCACATCAGCAGGTACAGCAGCGTGGACCCGAGCAACGTGATCGTCCCGAGGAGGTACGACGTACGCCGTCCGACCGTGTCCGCGACCACTCCGGTCGGGACCTCGAACAGCACCATCCCGACGGTGAAGAACGCGTTGGCCGCGAAGGCCTCGCCGATGCTCAACCCCGCGTCGAGCAGGAACAGCGTGTTGACACCCCAGATCATCGACGACGCGCCCGTCGACACCACCATCAGCGTGATGTAGGTCCGCAGTACCTGTTCCGGCCTGGTCATCGGGCACCTCCTCCGTAGTCATCTGCTACGTCGGAGCCGCCTCGACGATCTCTACAGCCAGGGTGGCAAGGGCTCCGCGGGAGTCCCGTCGGCGGTGGTCACGTTTTCATACGGGCGACCGGCCAGGTACGCCGCCACCTGCGGCAGCGGACCGCGCACTTCGGGTACGTCGCCACGCTTCGTGCGGATGTCGGCACACAGCTCCTCGAGGAAGTCCGCCGGCAGGTCCGCGAACGTCACGCCGGTGCCGAGGTCGACCGCGTGGATCATCACCTCGCGGCTGCGCATCCACGGGATCGCGGTCGCCGGGACCTCACGACCCTGCGCGGTCAGCACCTGCGTCTGCCACTGCTCATCGGTCAACGTGGCCATCGCCTCCGCCAACTCGCGTGCGGAGGTGTCGAACCAGTTGAGCAACTCGTCGGCCGACCGGGATGCGTTGGCTTCGATGTCCGCGTTCCGCTGCTCGGGCGACGAGTACATCGGCCGCTCCTCGCCGGTCCGCGCCCAATGCACGAGGTTGCCGAGCGCCTCGGCGTTCAGCGCGAGGTGCGCGGCGACGTGCTTCCTGGTCCAGCCGGGCAGCAGCGACGGGCCGTCGAGATCCACGAGGGCTTTGCGGCTGAGCGCCGTACCTTCCGCAACCCAGCGCATCAGCCCGCCACCACGCGGTTCTCCAGGCGCCCGAGGCCCTCGATCTCGGTGACGACGGTCTCGCCGCCCTGCAGGAACACCGGGGGTTTGCGGGCGTGGCCGACGCCGCCGGGGGTGCCGGTGGCGATCAGATCGCCCGGGTTCAGCCGGATCATGGTCGAAACGTACCTGACCAGGTCGACCGGGTCGAAGAGCAGGTCGCCGGTGGTGTCCTTCTGCACCACCTGGTCGTTCACCTGACAGCGGATGTCGAGGGCGGGCCGCGGTCCGCCGACCTCGTCGGGCGTCACCAGGTACGGACCGACCGGGGTGGTGGAGTCCCAGTTCTTGCCCTGCAACCACTCGCGGGTGCGGAACTGCCAGTCCCGGCAGGTGATGTCGTTCAGCACCGTGAACCCGGCGATCGCGTCCACGGCCGCCGCCTCGTCGGCCCGCCGTACCTCACGGCCGATCACCACGGCCAGCTCGGCTTCCCAGTCGAACATGGCGGTTTCGGCCGGCCGCTGGATGTCGTCGTACGCGCCGATCAACGTGTCGGCGAACTTGCAGAACAGCGTCGGGTACTCCGGCAGGTCGCGACCCATCTCCTGGATGTGGTTGCGGTAGTTCAGCCCGACGCACACCACCTTGCTGGGCCGCGGCACCAGCGGCGCGAAGTCCGCGCCGGCCGCGGCATACTCCTTGCCGTCAGCAACTTCAGCACCCGCGAGCACGGCGCCGACATCCGGCGCCCCGAGGTCGACCAGCACCTCGCCCTCGACACGTACGGCGGTGGTCCGGCCGTCGACCCGAATCGTTGCCAGCTTCACCGGCCGACCTCCTCACGGAACAGGTTGAGCTTGCTGAAGATCGGCGCGTCGCTGAACTGGAACAGGTCGAGCGCACCCGAGTCCGAGTCCGAAGCGGATGCCTGCGACGACACCGACAACGGCAGCCAGGACGGTACGACGAACAGGTCGCCGCGCGTCACCGACCAGGAGAAGTCGCCGACCGTCACCCGCCCGGACCCGTCGAACACCTGGTACACCGACGACCCGGTCTCCCGGCGCGGCGCGGTCTCGACACCCGTGGCGATGCGGTGGAACTGCACCCGGATCGTCGGCAGCACATCGCCGGCTGTGGTCGGGTTCGTGTACCGCACGAGCGCATGCCCAGGCTCGACCGTGCTCGGGTAACCCTCGCGTTCCAGCTCCAGCTGATCGGTCAACGCCGCGTCGGTGTCAGCCCAGCGGTAGCACAGCAGCGGGCTGCCCTCGACGGGCTTGAACTGCGACACGGGGACCAGCCCCGGGTGACCCCACAGCCGCTCGGAACGCGATCGATCGGGCGTCGCGTGCTCCTCGTCCGACAGGTGCTCGCGGCCGAAGTCGAAGAACTGCGACTCGACGTCGTACTGGAACGGGATGTCCAGCCCGTCGATCCAGGCCATCGGCTCGGCGGCCGAGTTGTGGTGCGCGTGCCAGTTCATCCCGGCCTGCGGGAGGAAGTCGCCGCGGCGCATCGGGACCGGGTCGCGCTCGACGACCGTCCACACGCCCTCGCCCTCGACCACGAACCGGAACGCGTTCTGGGTGTGCCGGTGCTCGGGGGCGTCCTCCCCCGGCATCAGGTACTGGATCGCGGCCCACAGCGTCGGGGTCGCGTACGGGCGTCCGCCCAGGCTCGGGTTCGCCAGCGCGATCGCCCGGCGCTCGCCACCGCGACCGACTGGCACCAGGTCGCCGGACCGGGCGGCCAGCTCGACCAAGTGCTTCCATTCCCACCGGTGCGGCTGGGCCTTCGACGTGGGCTGATGCGGCATCAAGTCGCCGATCCGCGTCCACAGCGGCACCAGCAGCTCCTTCTCGAAGCCGCGGTACAGCTCCTCCAGCTCAGGGGTCGCCGGCGGCTGGTCGGGCCGGTCCTCGGCGGTCAGCTTCACAGGTGAGTCGGTCATGGCATCACCCTGCGCCGCTGCCGCGATCGCAGAACAGAAGATTCTGTCCTGCAGAATGGCCGTATGGCCCGGGAGATGAAGAACCCACCGGCGTACGGCGTGACGAGCGTCGACCACGCGCTCCGGCTGGCGGTGATCCTGCAGGTCGAGGGACCGCTCACCGTGGCTGCCGCGGCCGAGCGGCTGGGCGTGGCCCGGTCGACCGCGCACCGGCTGCTGTCCACGCTGGTCTACCGCGACTTCGCCGTACAGGACGACGACCGCAGCTACCGCGCCGGGCCGGTCCTGGAGGTCGCGGCGACCGCACATTCGGGGATCGGCGCCATCCGGGCGGCCGCCCTCGGGCCGATGCGGACTCTGGTCGACACCCTCGACGAGACCGTCAACCTGAGCATCCGCACCGGCCGGACGATCCGCTTCATCGCGTCGGTCGAGTCCACCCAGACCCTGCGCGTCGGCAGCCGCGAGGGCATGGTGCTCCCGGCGCACCACTCGACCGGCGGCCTCGTCATGCTGGCCGCCCTGACCGACGAGCAGCTCACGACCCTCTACGCCGACGAGGAAGTGGACCTGGTCAAGCTCCGGCGCGAGCTGCGCGCGGTACGGCGCAGCGGAATCGCGATCAACCGGGAACGCACCGAACGCGGGCTGATCGCGTTCGGCCACGCGATCACCAACTCACAAGGCGACACGGTGGCCGCGGTCTCGGTGTCGCTGCCCAGCGCCCGCTACTCCCCCGCTCGCGTCGAGCAGATCGCGCCGGCGCTCAGCGCCGCGGCCCAGACCATCTCCGCGGCGCTGTAGCGCCGGTACTCAGGCCCTGCTCAGGCCTTGGTGGCGACTGCGATCAGGTACTCCCAGTCGCAGGCCAGCGTCCCGTCGGTGGCGTGGTTCGCCGAGTTCGCCAGCTCGATCAGGTCGGCGCGGAAGGCCTGCCGGCCGTCCTCGCCGACTCGCTCCGCCGCCTTGTACGTCGGGCCGTAGTAGGTGATGAAGAAGTCCGCGAAGTGCTCCGCCGACGCGAACCGCTGGGTCACCGTCGCCACTGTGGTCTCGACCGAGCTGACCCGGTCGCCGTACAGCTCCCGCAGCACCTCCTCGCTCCCCCAGCGGGTGGGCGGCATGGCGCCGGGCGGCGGTGCCGCGTGCCGGCTGACCGTCTTCAGCAGCTGCCCGATGAACCCGGTCGGCGTCCAGCTGGCCAGGCCGATCCGCCCGCCCGGCTTGGTGACGCGGACGAGCTCGTCCGCCGCCTTCTGGTGGTCGGCCGTGAACATCACGCCGATCGCCGACAGCACGTAGTCGAACGAGCCGTCCGCGAACGGCAGGTTCTCCGCGTCCGCCGTACGGAAGTCGATCGTGAGCCCTTCGGACTCGGCCCGGCGCTCGGCGTGCGCGATCAGCTCCGGCACGTAGTCGATGCCGGAGACCACCGCGAACCGTCTGGCCGCGGCGAGCGCGGCGTGTCCGGTCCCGGTCGCCACGTCCAGCACGGTCGCGCCGGGCCGCGGATCGACCGCGGTGACGAGCGCCTCGGCGACCGGCACGGTCACCCACGCGATCTTCGCGTAGTCACCGCTCCCCCAGGTCGCCCGCTGCTTCGCCTTGATGTCCTCGAAAGTGGTGGTGCTCATGGTGGTGTTCCCTCCCTAGTTGAACGCGCCGGCCGGAAGTGGGTACGGCGCGATGATCGGCAGGTACGGCGCAGGATCGCCGTACCACTCGTAGGCGCGGATGTCCGGCTCGCTGCGGCGGCCGGTGATCGCGCGGAACAGCTCGTTGCGGTCGGCAACCACGGTGGCCGCGGGGTCGCCTGACCCGAGCACCCAGTCCTTGTCGCCGTCGGACAGCCGCAGCGCCGGCAGGCCGCGTTCCTCGATCCGGGCCCGCAGCCAGTCCCGGTACGCCGCGAAGCCGTACTGCGTGATGGGCGCGGACGGATCGGACTCGAGACCGAGCGCCTCGTGCAGGTCCGCGAGATGGACGGCCAGGTCGCCGACCGGTGCCGAGAGCAACCATGGCGGTCCGTCGACGACCAGGCCCTCGCCCCGGCGCATCAGCGTGACCAGCCGGCCGCTGTACTCGTCGAACTCGCGCAACACGGACTCGAAAGCTCGGCCCGATCGGGTCGACACCTGACCGGCGGTCCAGGCTTCGCGCTGCTCCGCGAGCTCGGGATCGCGCCAGGCGTCGATGGCGTCCGCGAAGTACGTCCCGCGGAGCGAGTCCTCGGCGATCCCGGCCAGGTGGGCGATCAGGTCCCGCACCGTCCACTCCGGGCAGGCCGGGACTTGCTGGGCGAGCCGTTCCGCGTCGAGATCGAGGGCCAGGATCTGCCGGCGGCCGTCGTCGTACGACCAGGCCGCGTTCCAGCGGCGTGACCGCTCACGGGTGTTCACCCGCGACGGGCGGACTCGTTTGGTGAACGTGTCCAGGAACTCCTGACCGGCCACGGGATCCGAGGCCAGACCGGAGAAGTGCCCGGCGGCCCGGCCGCGCGCGAACACCGCCAATCCGTAGGACCATTCGTAGAACTCGGCGGCCCGCCGGTCACGCCATTCCTGGTAGCCGTCCAGGTCGCCGCCGGCGGCCAGCGTCGTACCGATGTACCAGGCCTGCTCGATCGCGTCGCCGATGCCCTGTGCGGTCACCGGGTGCTTGAAGTGCCCGGCGTCGCCGAGCAAGGCCCAGCCCGGACCGGTCGCCTTCCGGTAGTAGCCGCGGAGCATCGTCTCCGGGACCACGACGATCGGCGAGATCCGCTCGGCGCCCTCGAGCAGCCGGGCGTTGAGCACGGCCGGGAACTGGTGCAGCGCGGCCAGGTAGCGCTCCTCGCGTTGCGCGGCCGAGCCCCGGGTGATGTCCGGCGTGCCGGTCACGGACAGCAGGTGGATCCCGTCCTCGCACGGCACCGACATCAACGCCGCTTGCTCGTGGACGTCGATGTGGCACCAGTCCGACGGCGGCAGTCCCCGCCAGTACGCCAGCAGGAACGCCATCTCACCGCGCTTCTCGTCTGTCGCCGGCACCCCGAGCCGCCGTGCCACGGTCGAGACCCGGCCGTCGGCGCCGAACACCCAGGTGGATTCGATCCGCTCCCCGGTGTCGAGTACGACGCCCTGGACCGGATCGGTACCGATCAACGCCGACACCTCGACGCCGGCCCGGAACTCGACGCCGGCCGACTTCGCGACGTTGACCAACGCCGCGTCGAGCGTGATCCGCCGTACGCAGGTCGCCCGGTCGTACCCCCCGACCGGCGTGAACCCGCCGGCCACGTCGTGACCGAGCACCCGCCAACTGAACTTCACCATCCGCAACTCGTGCGCGGCCCGGAGCTCAGCCAGCACCCCCAGCTCGTCCAGGCGCTGCAGCGTGTCCGGGAACATCACGTGCGTGGACACGGTGTCGCTCGGGAACCGGTCGCGGTCCAGCAACAGGACTCGCCAGCCGGCCCGGGCGAGCACGATCGCGAGTGTCGAACCCGCGCACCGCGCGCCCACCACGACAGCGTCGTACCGCTCGGTCATCGCACACCCACCTTCGGTCGGGCGGCACTCCGATCATCGGTCGCGGTCACAACCACGGCAAGCAGCAGCGGTACGGCGAGCGCGACGCCGACAACCGTCCATCCGCCAAGCGCGAGCCCCACTCCACCGAGTACGGCGCCGGCCAGGTAGCCCGCCTGCATGGACGCGGCCCGGACACTCATCGCCTGCAGTGGACCGACACCGGCCAGATCGAGCCCGGCCGTGCTGCCCGCCATCATGCGGACGCCGGCGAGGAAGGCGGTGACCGCCCACATCATCACGGAGAAGCCGAATGACGGCCGGACCGCGCCGAGCACGAGCGCGGCTGCTACGAGCGCCGAACCGGCGGCAAGCACCATGGGCCGGGCCGCGCGGTCCACCCAGCGCCGGGCCAGGAACGTCGCGACCACATAGGCGATCGCACCGCCGCCCAGCGCGAGACCGGTCGACGAGGTCGATGCACCGTGGGCGTCCGTGAGCAGGGTGCCGACGTAGACGAGCACGCCGGACCAACCGCCGTACGCCAGCAGCTCACCGGCTGCCCATCGAGTGGCGCCTGCACCGCGGAACAGCGAGCGCACGGAGGTCGGCGCAGGTTCCGGCGTACCCCTCTGACGCCGGGAGACTGCGGAGAGTGTGACGACACTCGCGACGAGTGGCACCAGCCAGGCGAGTCGCCAGCTGTGCTCGCCGAGGAACCCGATCACGGGCATCCCGGCGATCCAGGCGCTCGGTGCGCCGACCATCGCCCAGGACAACAGCGTGGAGCGCTGCCCGGCCGGTGCCCAGCTCCCGGCTGCCGCGAGTCCGCCGGCCAGGACCAGCGACACGCCGCCGCCGAGGACGACCTGGGCCGTGGCGAGCCAGGCGAAGGACGGTGCCAGCACACTGGCCGAGGCGGCGATGCTCAGCAGGCCGAGGCCGACCTCGAGCAGGCCGCGAAGTTCCCAACGGCGCCGGCTGAGCACCAGGCCGATCGCGACGAGTGCCGCGGCGACCCCGGACAGCGACCGGAGCTGGCCCGCTGTCGCGGGTGAGACCCCGAGGTCGGCCGCGACCCCGGACAGAATCGGCGTCAGCACCAGCAGGCTGGACTGCGCCGCGAAAAGCGATCCGAACAGCCTCGCACTGTCCGCCGCTGGAGATTGGTTCATGCCGGTAACGATGACCGGACGATGTTGAAGTCGTGTTGAGTCAGCGGCCCCAGGCCTTCAACGCCGCCGCCCGCCGCCAGGGCAGCCGGTACGTCGTGAAGATCTCGACCGCCCGCTGGTACGCGTCGTCCGCGCCGGTCACCGCACCGCGCGCGAGCTCGACCACCCCGGCCAGCCCACGCCAGTCCTCGCCCTGCCCGATGATCTCGTCGCAACGCGCCACCTGCGCCGTTGCCTCGTCGACCGAACCGATCTCCGCCAGCAGTTGGGCAAGCTCGGCCCGGGCCGCGAGCTCGGTCGGCAGCTGCGGACCTTCGGCGCCGATCGCCACTGCACGCCGCAAGACGGCGACCGCGCCGTCCTGGTCGCCGAGCAGCCTGCGCACGCCGGCCAGCCAGCGCGCGTTCAAGGCGGCGTCGTGGAAGTCGCCCGCCTCCTCGTCCCGGTGGAAGGCCGCAGCCCAGTCGCGCTCGGCGCCCACCCAGTCACCGCCGAGAAACGTCAGGACGCGACGGCTGACCGCATCAGCGGGCAGTGGTTCGGCCACTCGGCGCGCGTCCTCCAGGTCGCCCATCGCCGCCAGCGCCAGCGCCAGCTGGTCGACGATGGTGCCGTGCGGGTGCTCGAAGGTCTCGAACCGCGCCTGCGCCAGGCCGCGCCGGCACCAGGCCCGGCCCGCGACCGGGTCCAGCAAGTACTCCGTCGAGGACAGCGCGGCGCCGCTCACCGAGGTCCAGCCGAGATACGGATCCGCCAGCTCGTGCGCGGTCTCCCACATCGCTTCGCGGGTCTGCGCCATGGCGCTCAGCCGGCCCCGGTTGAACTCGTACCAGGCCCGGCCCCAGGACGCCACGACGGTGAGGTCGCGGCGGCCCAGTTCACTCGCCAACGCTTCCGCCCGGTGCACGGCATCACCGAGCACGTCGGTGCGTACGCCGTACATCGCCGCCTGAGCCATCCCGCGGTGCAGGTGGAACCGGTCGCCGGTCAGTCGCTCCGCGGCCGCGAGGTGCTCGATCGCGCGCGGGATGTCCATCACCGAGTGGTTCGTGCACAACGCGCCACCGAGCCGGCTGTGGACGGTCGCCACGGCATCGTCGTCGCCGCGGTACAGCTCCAGCGCGGACTCCAGGAGCTCGACGGCCCGGCGGTCGCCGATGCTCGACTTGAGCCGCAGAACCGCCGTCTGCACAGCGGCCTCGGCGCGCCGGGCCGGCGGCGCGCCCGCTTGGTCGAGGACTTCGATCGCAGCCTCGGCATGGTCGACGGCCTCGTGCCACGCGTAGAGCCCGGCCGCCTCGTCCGCCGCCCGCATGCTCAGGTCCGCGGCCCGCTCCGGATCTGCGGCCGATCCGGCGGCCCGGAGGTGTACGGCGGCCGCCCCGACCGTTGCTCCTGGCAATAGCAACGCCTCGGCGGCGCGGACGTGCAGCCGCTGCCGCCGGGTCTGCGGGAGGTCGGCGTACACGGCCTCTCGCATCAGGTCGTGCGGGAAGCTGTACGTCGCCTTCCACGAACTGCCCGCCTCCACCAGGAACCCGCCGCTGACCGCCTCGTCCAACGCATCGATCAGCGGATCCTCGGCCAGGTCGACCAGCTGCGCGAGTACGCCGTACTCGGCCTCCCGGCCGAGGACCGCGGCACACCGCACCACCTGCTGAGCCTCGGCCGGCAACGCTTGGAGGCGATGCCGCAGCACGTCGCGTACGCCGGAGGGGACCACGGACTGCCCGTCGCGCAGCACCTCGGTCGCGTAGAACGGGTTCCCACCCGTGCTGCGCCACAACTCGTGCACGAACTCCGCCGGCTGGTCACCGGCCAGCAGTCCCAGATCGCTTTCGCTCAACGGCTGCAGTGACAGTCGGTCCGCTCCGGACAGGTCACCCACCAGCTCGAGCAAAGCCGGATGCCTCGTCCCCGGCGGATCGCGGAAGCAGATGATCGCCAGCACGCGTGCAGGCAGCTGGCGCAGGACGTGCCGCAGCAATGCCGCGCTGGCGTGGTCGATGCGCTCCGCGTCCTCCACCACGAGTACGGCGGGCGCCAGCCGCGCCAGCGAGCTCGCGACCCGGGTCCGCATTGCCTCAGGGGACGCGATCTCGGCGCTGTCGTCGAAGGCCGAGATGATCGGCTGATAAGGGATCTCGGTCTGGTCGCAGCGTCCCACCAGTACCTGCGCGGACACCCCATCGGCGAACTCCGCGACCAGCCGCGTCTTGCCGACGCCCGCCTCCCCCGACACCAGGACCACTCGCCCGGCGCCGTCCGCAGCCTCGTCCCAGAATCCGCGCAGGCGATCCAGCTCTCCTGCCCGCCCGACCATCCGGCCCCTGCGCACACTGCTGAACAGCGCATCCGGCGGAGCTTTGACCTGACTCACCGGCTGCTCCAGCAGCAGCGCCGGATCCCCTTGCAGGATGGACGTTTCGAGCGCCGCGAGCGCCGGCCCGGGATCGAGCCCGAGCTCCTCGGCCAGGCGCTCCCGTGCCGAGGCGTACGCCGCCAGCGCGTCGGCCTGCCGCCCGGCCCGGTAGAGCGCGAGCATCAACTGGCCGTGGAAACGCTCCCGAAACGGGTGGTCCACCACCAGCCGCTCGAGCTCGGGAATGACGTCGTACCGGCCGAGCGCGAGATCCGCGCTGATCCGGGCCTCCAGCGCGTCCAGGCGAAGGCCTTCCAGCCGGGCGGTCTCGGCCTCCGCGAACAGCGGATGACCGAGGTCGCGGAGAACCGGTCCACGCCACCAGTCGAGTGCCTCGCGCAACAACTCGGCGGCACGCTCCGGATCGCCCAGCCCGAAGGCCTCCTGCCCCAGTCCGGCCAGCTGCTCGAACTGATAGGCGTCGACCCGCTCCGGATCGACCACCAGGCTGTACCCGGCCGGCCGGGTGACGAGTACGCCGTCCACGCCGACTGACGCGAGGCGGCGACGTACGTGCGATACGTGCGTGCGCAGGGTGACCTCGGCGCCGGCCGGCGGCGCACTCCCCCAGAGCGCTTCGGTCAGCCGAGCGGCGGACACCGGCTGGTTCAGGTGGATCAGGAGCATCGCGAGCAGCCCGCGCTGCTTCGGCCCGCCCACCTCGAGCCGCCGGTGATCCACCGTCACCACGAGATCACCGAGGATCCCGAAGCGCGGCTCAGCTCCCCCTGATGTCACAGACGTAAGGTACGTCGGCCACCGGCCGCAGGCGAGATGTCAGGATTCGGCTTTTCCGGCCTGGTGATCGACTAACGCGGCCAGCCCGGGTAGAAGTACCCGGGACCCCAGAACGGCGGGACGTCGTAGTAGCCGTAGACGTCCTCGAGGTAGTGGCGTTCCGGTACCACGTCCGGGTCGTACACCGGTCCGCCGACGACCCGGTCGCGGTCGGTGGAGATGTGCACGCTGTCGTCGTCGACGCGAGCGATCGCGTCGACCGGGACCAGCCGCTTCTTCTCGCCGAGGCCGAGGAAACCGCCCTCGCCGACCTCCAGGAAGCGCACCCGGCGCTCGTCCTCGTCGATCAGCAGGCCGTCGACCTTGCCGACCTCGTCGTCGTTGCGGTCCACGACCTTGCGGCCGCGCAGGTCATCGGCCGGATCGGACAGTGTCAGCCCGGCGTCCTGGAGTCGGACCAGAGTGTGCGTGAACTCGTTCATCGGTCCTCCCTAGTGCTAGCAGGGTGGTCCGGTACCCACCGTGACCGCGGTTATGCCGGTGGCGTGTACGCAGCGGTGTAGGCGGCAGCGTCCCAAGGCGAGTAGTCGTCGGGCAGGGCCTCCGGCTCGACCCAGCCACCACCGGTCGCCGCGGAGTGGGCCAGCGCCAGCAGCATCAGCTCGGGCTCGACGCTGAGGTACGGCGACTTGTCCTGCTGGAGGTGCGCAGCCAGGAACGGCCGGTAGACGCCGGCCGGGTCCGGCCGCAGGTGCTCCACCGACGACGCGGTGGCCACGGTGGCGAAGTACGGGTAGCCGTCCTGGACGTCAACCAGCACTTCGGCTCCGCTCGCATGCCGGAGCCACCCACACCGGCTGGACTCGTCCAAGGCCCGGGCAGCCGTGAACCCCGGACCGAGCAGCGCCTCCGCAAAGGACACCGCATGCACGCCGTAGTAGAACGGATGCCCCGCGCAACCAACAAGCACGAGCGAGGCCGTCTCACCCCGCTCCCGCCAGGCGAGCGCTTCGGGCAGGCAGCGGAACGACGACCCGCCACTGACCGGTTGACCGGCGGCAGCTCGAGCCGCCAGGTCGCGCAGGTCGCCTACCCGGCCGGCCAGCGGTTTGTCGAGCACCACCGCCGTACCAGCGTCCAGCAGTGTGCACGCCTGCTGGTAGCGCTGGTCCCAGTCGCAGCCCAGCAACATGGCAACGTCCGCGGGTAGTCCGTCCAGCGTGGTCGCCACGGCCGGGATCCCATGCCGCCCGGCGAACTCGTCGGCGTACGACGGCGGTCGCACGGCCCCGGTGTCGAGGACCGCGCTGATCTCCAGACCGAGTTCGCGCAGCAACGGCACGAACGCCGCCGGGTGCGAGGTGTCGAGCTCCACGAGTGCTACGCGTCGGGCCATGGCAGCCAGTCTTCTACGGCGAGGGTTCTTGCAGCAGCCTGGTCTTGTGGTGAGACTGGCCCGATGAAGGAGGGGATCCCGGGATGGTGACGACGGTCGGTGTCGTCGGGCCGTCGGACCTGGTCACCTCCACCAGCCGGATCGTCGCGGCGCTTCGCGGTGTCGAGGTCGTCCCGCTGCGCTACCGGCGCGAGACCGACACCCCACGAGTGATGGCCGAGGCACCGGCGAGTGTCGACGCCTGGCTGTTCACCGGCGTCGTGCCGTACCAGATCGCCGCGGCGCACGAGCTGCTCGACCGTCCGGCCGCGCACGTGGAGTACACCGGGGCGACGCTGATGCGGGCGCTGGTCCAGCTGCTGCGCGAAGGCCGTGACGTCACCTCGATGAGCATCGACGTGCTGGCCGAGGCGCAGGTCCACGAGACGCTGGACGAGGTCGGGCTGCCGACCGCCGGGGTCAAGGTGCTGCCGTACCGGCGCGGGCTGAGCGCGGACGAGGTGATCGCGTTCCACCGGGAGGCCGGTGCGACGATCGCGATCACCTGCCTGCGGTCGGCGTACGAGAGACTCCGGACCGAGCAGGTCACCGTCCGGCTGGCTCCCTCGGTGCACTCGGTGCGGGCCGCGGTGAACAGCCTGCTGCTCGTTCATGACGCTTTGCGCAGTGACGATGCGCGGATCGCCCTCGGTCTGGTCGAGATCGCTCCGGAAGGTGAGCAGGCGCTGCGACGCGAGGCCGGCTCGCTCGGCGGCAGCGTGATCAGGTACGACGACAAGCGGTACCTGGTCGTGGCGACGCGCGGACCGCTCGAGCAGGCGACCGCGTCGTTCACCGAGCTCGGCATGCTGACCAGGCTCAAGGAGGAGTTCGGGCCGGTGCGGATCGGCTTCGGCATCGGCGGCTCGGGGACCGAGACCGAGGCGCTGGCCCGGCGGGCGCTCGGCCGCGCGAAGACGGCCGGGCGGACGGCGGCCGTGGTCTCGCTGCGCAATGACATCGACCTCGTCCTGGTCGGCGGCGCCGCGCCGCGCGCGCAGCAGCGCACGAAACTGCAGTTGCTCGCGCAGCGCGCCGGGTTGTCGAAGGCAACGCTCGAGCGGCTGCAGGAGCTCGTGCACGCCACGCCGGAGGGGCTGACCACGCGTACCGTCGCCGATCACCTCGGTATCCAGCCGCGGACCGCGCGCCGGGTGCTGAACCGGCTGGAGCGGGCCGGGCTGGCCGACGCCACCGGCACCCAGATCGGCACCGGCAGCGGCCGGCCGCTGGTCGTCTACCGCGTGCACCTCTGAGCCGCACGCGGCTTTTCCACAGGTCGCTTCGTGGCCTGTTGACGTCCCGATTCGGCCGCGCGTACGCTGCCGGGTAATTTCAGCCATGACCGTAAAACCGGTCGCGGTGTCCCGGGAGGCCTTGTGGACAAGCGATTTGCACGGAAGCTGCTCGCGGTGTTCGTCATATGCGCAGCGCTCGTGAGCGTTTCGGTCAGCCCGGCAACGGCTGGCCCGAGCGCGGTGACCGTGGACAATCTCGGCCCGGCGTCGGCCGTCACCTCGACCAGCGTCGCCGAGCAGGTCGGCGACCGGATCTGGACGGTGACCTCCGGTGTCTCCCCGATCCAGGTCGGCGCGTTCGACCCGGTGACCCGCACGGTCGACCGCAAGCTCACGCTGCCGACCGGCGCCGGCGCCTGGGCGATGACCCACCTCGGTACCGACCTGTATGTCGGCCTCTACACCCCAGGCGACCTGTACCGGGTCGACACGGTGTCGGGCACGGCCACCAAGGTCGCCCGGTTCGGCTCGTTCATCTGGTCGATCGCCGCCACTCCGGACGGCAAGATCGTCGTCGGCACCTACCCGGACGGCGGCGTCCACGAGTACGACCCGGCCACCGGAGCGACCAGGACGTACGGCGCCGCGGTCCCCGGCCAGCAGTACGTCCGGAGCATCGCCGCCGACGCGACCACCATCTACGCCGGCGTCGGCACCAAGGCGTACCTGATCGCCATCGACCGGGCCACAGGCGAGCGCCGGAACGTGCTGCCCGCGCAGTACGCCGACCGCACCTTCGTCGCCACCCTCAGCCTGTCCGGGACGAAGCTCGCGGCCGGCCTCTCCCCCACCGGCACGATGCTGGTGTTCGACACCACCGACCTGAGCAACCCGGTCGAGGTGCAGACTCCGGGCGGCGATCAGTACGTCACCGCCATCACGATCGACGCGCCGACCGGTGACGTGTACCTCGGCACCCGCCCGTCCGGCACCCTCTACCGGTACGCCGGCGGCACGCTGACCCGACTGGGCTCGCCGTACGACGGGGCCTACTTCAACCGGATCTTCGTCGAGGGCTCGACCATCCGGGCCGAGCTGACGTCACAGGTCGTCGAGTTCGACTCGGCCACTGGCACGTTCACCGGGACCGACCTCGGCACGGCGGGCCTGCCACCGGCGCCGGAGCAGGCGATGGGGATCGCCGCCACCGCGACCTCGGTGCTGGTCAGCGGGAAGGCCGGGATCCAGGTCCACGATCTCGCGGCCGGGACCAGCACGCGCACCTTCCTGCCCGGCGAGGCCAAGACGCTCACGCCGGTCGGCCAGGACGTGTACCTCGGCGTCTACACCCTCGCCCGGCTGTGGTCGATGAAGCCGGACGGCTCCGGCCTGAAGGAGCTCGACCGGATCGGCAACGAGCAGACCCGCCCGACCGACCAGGCGTACGACGCCCGCTCGAAGACCTGGCTGCTCTCCACCGAACCCGACTACGGCAAGTACGACGGCACGCTCACCGAGCGACACCTGGACACTGGCAAGCTCGAGGTGCACCGCGGGGTGGTTCCGCAGCAGTCCGTCCGCTCGGTCGCCACGGCCGACGGCATCGCCTACCTGGGCGGCGCCACCCGGAACAGCCTCGGCACCGAACCGATTTTGCCGGAGGCAACGGTCGTCGCGTTCGACCTGCTCCGCAACCGCACGCTCTGGGAGGTCACGCCGCTTCCGGACGCGCAGTCCTACAGCGATCTGGTGGTCTACCGCGGCCGGCTGTACGCGACCACGGACGACGGGCGGCTCGCCGTACTCGATCCGCGCACCGGCAAGGTGCTCTCGACCGTCAGCATCGGCACGAGTCAGAGCCAGCTGACGATCGCGCGGTCGGGGCTCTTCGGGACGGACAGCAAGCGGGTGTTCCAGGTCGTCCCGCAGCGGTCCGGTCCGCCGTCCGTGACCACGGTCGTGGACGGGTTGGGCGCTCAGATCTACGGCTTCCCGTTGATCACGACGTCGCACACCGGCGACGCCCTCTACACGATCAAGGACCGCGACCTGGTCCGGATCGGCAATCTCCCCAGCGAGAAGTGAGGCTTTCCGATGATCTCTCGCCGCACCGTCCTGACCGGCGCCCTGCTGACCGGCGCCGCGACCACCTTGCCGATCTCCGGCGCCCGAGCTGTTGGCCAGGCCGATCCGATCGACGGCTCCACGCTGCCCACCTTCGGACCGGCGTGCCTGACGGCCGCGGTGGTGGCGATGGCCGTCCACGGCGGACATGCGTACGTGATCACCCGGGGCATCGTGCCGCCCAAGCTGGTCGAGATCTCGCTGACCACCCGGCAGGTGACCCGGACCATCGACCTTCCGGTCGGTGAAGGCGGCTGGGGCATCACGGTTGCCGCAGGCAAGGTGTACGTCGGGCTGTACCCGGTCGCCGACGTCTACTGCTTCGACCCGGCGACCGCGGCGTTGACGCGAGTCGGCAGCCTGGCCGGCGCCGGCGGGTTCGTCTGGGACATGACGACCGCCCCGGACGGTCAGGTGTTCGCGGCGAGCTATCCCAACGGCACGCTGTGGCAGATCGACCCCGCGACGAATGCCTTGACCCGACTCGGCGCACCGGTGGCAGGCGCGCAGTACGGGCGGTACGTCGGCGCCGCCGGCAACTTCGTCTACGGCGGGATCTACACGCCCTCCCAGCTGGTCGGCTACGACCGGGCGGCCGGGACCTTCCGCGACCTCACGCCGGCGGCCTTGCGTGGTCAGAACTTCGGCCCGTTCGCGGCCACCGCGGACCGGATCTACGCGGGTGCTTCCGGGGCGCTCGTGAGCATGGCACCGGACGGCAGCGACGCGCGGATCGTCCCGCTGCCGGCGGGCGAGACCGGCGTCGATGCGATCGCGGTCAGCCCGGGCGGCACGGCGTACCTGACGACTCGCCGGTCCGGCACGGTGTGGTCCTGTGGCCCGGCCGACACGGCACTGACCGCGGTTGCCACGCCCGCACCGGCCGACGAGCACCGGCGTCTTGTCCTGCTCGACGCGACCACGCTGCTCGGCTCGACCGGTTCCGGGGTGCTCTGGTGGCTGGACCTGACCTCGGGTGAGTTCGAGCTGCTGGATCTGGTGGACGCCGGATTCACGCCCGCGCCGGACAAGCCACAGTCGATCGAGCTCGGCGACCCCCATCTGTACGTCGGCGGCCACTGGGTGGTCACCGAGCACGCGATCGGCACCGGCGCGACCCGCCGGATCCGGGTTCCCGGCGAGGCCAAGACCCTCACCTGGGTGCACGGCGAGCTGTACTCGGCGATCTATCCGAGCACGGAGGTGGTCCGGATCAACCCGCGGAGCAAGGAGGTGCACTCCCTGGGGATCATCGGCCACGACCAGATCCGGCCGTGGCAGGCGGCGTACGACGAGAAGACGAAGCTGCTCGCGATCGCCTCGGCGCCCGGGACGGGCAAACTCACCGGCGCCTTGACTCTCGTGGACACCCGGACCGGCGAGCTCGACGTGTACTACGGCGTCCTGCCCGACCAGAGCGTCATGTCGGTCTCGATCGTGGACGGGATCGCCTACCTCGGCGGTGACGTCGTCGGCGGTGGCGGGATCACCCCGACCCGGTCGGCGGCCGCGATCGGCGCGTTCGACCTGTGCAGGCGCGAGCTGCTGTGGACGGTCGAGCCGCTCGCCGGTGAGCGCTCGATCCAGAGCGTCGCGGTCAAGGACGGCATCCTGTACGGCGTGCTGAAGCGGACCAGCGGGGGTTGGTTCACGTACGACCTGCGGACGCGGGCCGTCGTCCGCGGCACGAACAAGCTGTCCGGGTACGGAGAGATCTACGCGGACCGGACCGGCGTCTATTGTGAGACGAACTTCGGCGGAAACCTGTACCGGCTCGGTCCGGGGCTCACCGAGGCGAAACTCCTGGTGAACAAGCTCGGCGACGGGTGGTACACGGTGCCACAGCTGTCGCCGGTCCGCGGCGGGGCGCCGCACAGCGTCTGGGGCCTCGCCGACCGCGATCTCGTCCAGATGCCGTTGCCATGAGCAACTCAGACCACGTGGGGAACCTTGCGATGGACCAGCCCGAACTCGCCCGCGACGGCGGCGCCCCGGTGCGCTCCGGCCCGCTGCCGACGGTGATGGACGCCTCCGGCCGGCGCTTCGGCGACGAGGAGGTGAAGGCCGCCGAGCGAGTGCTCCGCAGCGGCATGCTGTCGGCCACCTGGGGCACCGAGGTTCCCGCGCTGGAGCAAGAGTTCGCGGCGCTGCTGGGGGCCGGGCACGCAGTCGCGTGCAGCTCCGGGACGGCGGCGCTGCACCTGGCGGTGGCCGCGGTCGACCCGGAGCCGGGTGACGAGATCATCACCACGCCGATCAGCGACATGGGCACCGTGTTCCCGATCCTGATGCAGAACGCGGTGCCGGTGTTCGCCGACGTCGACCCGGTGACCGGCAACCTCGACCCGGCCGCGGTCGCCGGCGCGATCACGCCCCGGACGAAGGCCGTGATGGCGGTGCACTTGTTCGGCAAGCCGGCGCCGATCGTCGAGCTGCGGGAGTTGTGCGACCAGCACGGGATCATGCTGATCGAGGACTGTGCGCAGGCTTACCTCGCACCGGTCGGCGACACCCTGACCGGCCGGATCGGGCACATCGGCTGCTTCAGCCTGCAGCAGACCAAGCACATCAGCGCGGGCGACGGTGGGCTGGTCGTCACCGACGACGCGGCGCTGGCCCGGCGGATGCGGCTGTTCGCGGACAAGGGCTGGCCGCGGGCTACCAACGAACGCAACTATCTCTTCCTCGCCCTCAACTACCGGATGACCGAACTCGTCGGCGCGGTCACCCGTGCGCAATTGTCGCGACTGGCCGGCGTCGTGGCAGATCGCCGTACCGCGGCCGCGCGGGCGACCGCCGGGATCGGCGACCTCCCTGGGATCACGGCCCCACCGGACACCGGCGACCACGTCTACTGGCAGTACCCGTTGATCCTCGACCCCGAGGTCGCGGGCGACCTGCACGAGTGGGCGACCGCGCTGACCGCCGAGGGCATCCCCGCGAACGGCGGCTACCTGACGAGCCCGCTGTACGGCGCCCCTGCCTTGCGGGACCGGATCACGTACGGCGACTCGCACTTCCCGCTGCAGGACGTCGAGTACCCGGTGGGCCTCTGCCCGAACGCCGAGGAACTCATCAACCACCGCCTGCTGGTGCTGCCCTGGAACGAGAACTACACGTCAGGAGATGTGGACGACATCGTGACCGCGATCCGGAAGGTCCATACCGCGCTGGCTAAGGTGGCCGGATGAACGACGTACCCGTGCTGCTGGACTGCGACGTGCTGGTCGGGCATGACGTGACGACCGGCCGGTGGAGCCGGGCCGAGTCGGTGCGTGACGTGATGAAGGCGACCGGGATCTCCGGTGGCGTGGTGTCGTCGCTGCGGGCGACGTACTTCGACGTGCCGAGCGGGAACGACGAGGCCGCTGAGGTTGCCGAGGGCAACGGATGGACGGCGTGCCCGGTGCTGGACCTGCGCGATCCGCTCGGGGCCGAGCGGGAGCTGGAGCGGCTGCTGGGCGCCGCGGAGCCGCCGCGGGCGTTCCGGCTGGCGCCGACGTCGCAGGGGGTCGAGCCGACGTTCGCGGCCTTCGAGCATGTCGTGCGGTTGCTGGTGGACGCGGGCGTGACGATCTTCACCGAGGGCGACGTACGGAAGGTCGGTCCGGCGCTGCGCGGGCTGGGGGCGCGGGTCGTGTTCCTCGACACGCACTTCTACTACCTGGGCGACTTCGTCGTGCTGGCGCGCGGCGAGGCCGGGTTCCACACCTCGACGCGGATGCTGACCGGCCCGGACTCCTTGGAGATCGTCGCCGCCGAGGTCGGCGCGGAGCGACTGGTCCTGGGCTGCCGGACGCCGTTCCACGAGTCCCAGGCAGTCGTCCGCCGCCTCCTCACCTCCAAGCTCACCCCGCCGGAGATCGCCCGAACCGGCAGCCACAACCTCACCCGACTCCTGGAGCAGGCATGATCATCGACGTGCACGCCCACTGGGGGCCCGCCACCCACCACCCCCGCCTTTCGGAGTTGTCATGGTGATCGACGTGCACGCCCATTGGGGGCCCTGGTTCTTCTCGATGGACGTTGGCAGTGTCAGTGTCAACAGCGAGCTGATGGATCGGTTCGGGATCGACATCCAGCTGGTGTCGGCGATCGAGGCGATCGTGTACGACGCCCCGGCCGGCAACCGGTCCTTGGCCGCGCAACTCCCGGAGGATCCGCGGTTGCGCGGGATGCTCGTGGTCGACCCGCGCCGGCTGGACGAGGCTCGCGCAGACCTCGACGAGCTCCTGTCCGGGGACGGCCGGACAAGATGGGTCGGCGCGAAGATCCACACCGAGTACAGCCGGACCCCGATCGACTCCCCCGGCATGCAGGCGGCGATCGAGCTCACCACCGAGTACGGCCTGCCGACCTTGGTGCACACCTGGGGCGAGAACGTCCTCGACCTCGCCGACGTGGCCGACCGGGTGCCGGACGCCCGGGTGATCGCCGGCCACATGGGCGCCAACGGCTGGCCGCTGGTCCCGGAGGCGGCGAGCCGCAGCGACCGGATCTGGTTCGAACCCTGCTGGTCGGCCCCCGAGGCGAACCGCATCCGCTGGATCCTCGACCGGCTCGGCCCGTCCCGCCTGATGTTCGGCACCGACGCCACCCTGATCGACCCCTCGGTCGCCGTCGGCGCCTTCGAAGCCGCCAACCTCACCCCCACCGAACGCGAAGCGGTCATGCACCAGAACGCCACTGCTCTCTTCAACCTCTAGCTAGGCGCCACGAACACCACGATGTCGGTCTCCGGCCCGCGAACCGGCGGCTCCACCCACCCGACGCGGCGGTAGAACGCAATCGTGTCGTGCGCCTGATCCCAGGTCAGCAGCCAAGCCCGCGGCTGCTCAACGACAGCCGCCTCCAGCAGCCGGCGGCCCAGGCCTGTCCCCCGGGCTGACTTCAACACGCCCAACTCGTCGATCTCGAAGCCGCCGACCAGCAAGTCCTCGACCTGCTCCGCGCCAAGCCGCTCGAGCACCTTCCCGTAGGCCCGGTCCGTCCGGAACGGCGACGGCGTCGTCCACCCGGTGACGAACCCCGCGATCGACCCACCCGGCGACCGCTCCACCAGCGCCCGAAACCCGTCCCGCCGCGCGTCCCCCTCCAGCCGGGACCGGAACGCGACCCGGGTCTCGGCCGGGACCCGAAACGTCCACGGCGGCGCCGTGAACACCTCGACGTACGCCTCGGTCAGCTCGTCGGCGATCTCCAGCACGTCCACCCCGTAGCTCTGCACGGACCCAAGCTAGTCGATGCGACCCGGTCGCAGCTGTAATTTTTCGCCGTACGGCGGAGGGAAATCGTTTCCTGACTGGTCACCCAATGGCTGCCGGGGGCGCGTGGGATGGACTCTCATGCGGCGCCTGCTGACCCTGACCGGACTTGTTCTCCTGCTGTTCACCGTTGGAGCGAGCACCGCCTCCGCCCACGTGATCGCGTCCACCGGCTACTCCACGGTCCGCCAGACCGGCAGCCAGGTGACCTACCAGCTCAGCCTGGAGTACGCCGTACTCGCGCGCGCCGTCGACCTCGGCGCCCCGGCGACCGACGACGGCCAGCGGGCGCAGGCCCTCGACACGGCCAAGCCCGAACTCGAGGAGTACCTGCATGATCGCGTCGTCGTCTCGCTCGACAGCGCCGCCTGCGAGCCCGCGCTCGAGACCACCTCGGTCGGACAGCGCGCGGAGAAGCCGTACGCCGACCTCGGCCTGGTCTACTCCTGTCCCGGCGACGCGGGCCAGTTCAAGCTCCGGTACGACGTCTTCGCCGAGTCCGAAGCGGTCGCCGACGACCACACCAACGTGGTCGAGTACGCCTTCGGCGACCAGTCCGGGCGGACCGTGTTCGACCGCTCGAAGCACGACTTCACCGTCGGCGACAACACGCTCGCGTCATCCAGCCTGCAGTTCACCAAGATGGGCATCGAGCACATCCTGCTCGGCCTGGACCACGTGCTGTTCGTGGTCGCGCTCATCCTCGGCGCGACCACGTTCCGCAGCCTGCTGCAGGTCGTGTCGATGTTCACCGTGGCGCACAGCGTCACGCTCGTCTCCACCCTGCTGGGCGGGATCTCGGTGCCGGCGGTGATCGTCGAGCCGCTGATCGCGCTGTCGATCGCTTTCGTCGCGGTCGAGAACCTGCTCGGCTCCACCCGGCACCGGCTGCCGGTGGTCTTCGGTTTCGGTCTTCTGCACGGCCTCGGCTTCGCCGGGTCGCTGCGGATCACCGATGCGGTCAGTCCGGAACTGCTCGTCTCGCTGCTGAGCTTCAACATCGGCATCGAGGCGGGCCAGGCGATGCTGCTGGTCGCCGTGTTCCCGCTGACCATGTTCATCCGCCGGACCCGCATCGCGGTTCCGGCAGTCCGCACGGCGACCGGGGTCGTCGCCGCCTTCGGCCTCTTCTGGTTCGTAGAAAGGTTCTTCCTCAGATGATTCGCCTGACCCGCTCGTCTCGCGATCAACAACCGGTCGCCACCAGGTGGCACCGGATCCTGTACGGCGTCACCGGTGGCCTGACCGCGCTGGTGATCGGCTTTCCGCTCAGCGGCGTCATCGCCGACGCCGTCGACGGCCCGAGCGCGACCATCTCCGGCACGGTCTTCGAGGACCGGGACAACGACGACCGGATCGACCCCGGTGAGCCGGTGCTGCCCGGTGTCAGCGTGTCCGACGGGCAGCAGATCGTCGTCACCGACGCCCAGGGGCGCTACACGCTGAACACCGACGTCGAGCGCCGTACCGTCGACCTGGTCTTCGTCACGCAGCCGGCGGGGTACTCGGTGGGTACCGACGCCAACATGACCGCGAAGTTCTACCGCGACCTCGGTCAGCTCGCGACCGGTGACACCCGGGAGGTGAACTTCGGTCTCCGCAAGGACAAGAAGTCCGAGGACGGCGGCTTCACCTTCGGCAACGTCGCCGACCCGCACGTCAACGCCCAGCTCGCCGAGCAGATCACCGAGATCAACACCACCCGGCAGCACCTCGCGTTCATCCAGGTCAGCGGCGACCTGACGAACAACGCGACCGACGCCGAGTTCGAGTTCTACAAGGCCGGTACGGCGCACTCGAAGGTGCCGGTCTGGCCGGCCGTCGGCAACCACGAGTACTCGGCGGGGTCGACGTACAAGGACCGGATCAACAACTACCGCAAGCACGTCGGCCCGGAGTGGTACTCCTTCGACTACAGCGACCGGCACTTCCTGGTGCTGGAGAACAACGGCGCCGCGCCGTTCGCCGAGCAGCTGGAGTGGGCGAAGGCCGACCTGGCCCAGAACGTGAAGACGGGCAAGCACCTGGTCGTGCTCGCCCACCAGCCGATGAACGTGCCGTTCGGCTCGCCCTCGGTGTACGACGAGTACGGCAAGCTGCTCGAGCAGTACGGCGCCGAGCTGATGCTGGTCGGCCACGAGCACTCCAACGACGTGGAGCCGCGCAGCGACTTCGCCGGTACCGCGAAGCACGTGCAGACGGTGTCGAGCTCGTACACGATCGACAACTCGCCGCGCGGGTTCCGGTTCGTGAACATGGACAACAAGGCCTTCGACAACCCGTTCCGGCTGTACGGCGCGGAGAAGGACCTCACCATCGTCAGCCCGGCGCCCGGCACCTCGGTCCCGCTGGACCGCTTCCCGGGGATCCAGGTGAACGCCTACGACACCAGCGACGCCCCCAAGAAGGTGCGCTACCGCCTGGACAACGGCAACTGGCTGCCGCTGCACTCCACCGGCGAGTTCACCTGGTACGGCGTCCTGCCCGGCCGCACCCGGATCGGCAAGCACACCATCACCGTGGAGGCCGCCGACCAGACCGGCGCGACCTGGAAGCGGACGTCGACCTTCACGCTGACGAACGAGAAGGCGATCAAGCCGGTAGCCGGCGCCGACTGGTCCCAGCACCACGGCGACGCCACCCACAGCGGTGTCTCGCCGGACGTCATCGCTGCCGGCCAACGGCTGGCTTGGTCGTACCGCACCAAGGGCACCTTCCTCACCGGCTCCCCCGTGATCGTCGGCGGCGTCGTGTACGCCGGGACCCGGGACGAGAACGGTGACGGCAACAGCGCCGTCCACGCGGTGTCGCTGGCGACGGGCAAGAAGCTGTGGAGCTACGCCGTACCGTCGTCGGTGCACGGCAGTGTCGCCGTGGCCGACGGGCTGGTCTACGTGCCGACGCTGCGCGGCACGCTGTTCGCGGTGGACGCCAAGACGGGCGAGCTGAAGTGGCGCAACGACCCGGGTCCGGCGCCGGAGGGCAACAACCAGCGCACCTACGGGTACTACGGCGTGACGGTTGCCGACGGCAAGGTGCTGTACCCGTACCAGACCCGCCACGGTGAGGCGAGCCGCGGTCTGCTCGTCGCGCTGGACGCCAAGACGGGCACGCGGATCTGGGCGGCGCCGATGAGCGGCGCGACGATGAGCGACGGCACGCCGGTCGTCTCGGACGGTCACGTGTACGTCGGCAACGAGACGGCCGACCGGGTCATCTCCTACAACCTCCAGACCGGTGCGCAGGAGTGGATCGGCGCGGCGGCGCTCGGCGGCTGGCAGGACGGCATCCCGTCCGCGGCCGACGGCCGGGTCTTCATCGGCTCGGGCAACGGCATCATCGCGCGCGACGGCACCACCGGCGCCACGCTGTGGAGCTACCGCAGCTCCTGGCCGTCGCTGGTCAACGGCAACGCCACCCCGGCCGCGGCCGCGATCAAGGGTGACGTCGTCTACATGGGTTTCCCGAGCGGTGAGGTGGCCGCACTCAACGCAGCGACCGGTGCTGTCATCTGGAAGCGCCTGCTGCCGGGCCAGCAGTACCGCGGCGGTTCGTTCACGTCGCCGGCCCTGAGTGGGAACACGCTGTTCGTCGGCTCCAACGGCGGCAGCTTCTCCGCGCTCGACGCGCGGACCGGTCAGCCGCTGTGGCAGCACGACCTCGGCACCTGGGTGACGGCCGGTCCGGCGGTCAGTGGCAACACGGTCGTGGTCGGCGCCTTCGACGGCAACCTGTACGCCTTCACTCCCGGCGGTGTCGCGGCCAAGCCGTGGCCGGTCGTGTCCGGCAAGGTGACCAAGAAGGGCACCGGCGAGCCGCTCGCCTCGACCGCGGTCAGCCTGGTCCAGAACGGTACGGCGATCGCCGCGACGTCGACGGACTCGGCCGGCAACTACCGGATCGCCGTCGAGAAGGGCACTGGAACCTACACGATCCAGTCCGCCCAGCTCGGCTTCGCCACCGCCGCGCGCGAGCTCACGGTCGGCGAGACCGGCGCTTCGGGGATCGATCTCGAGATCTCGCCGGTCGCGGTCGACGCGAGTATCGGCAAGCGGCTGCCCAGCGGCCTGGTCGAGGGCGGGCCGGACGACGTGGTGATCGAGAACAGGAAGCTCGCGCTCTCGGTCGCCAAGGTCTTCAACGACCCGCAGCTCACCCAGTCGACCACCGGCAAGGTGCTCGACCTGGCGATCACCGGCCAGCCGGACCAGCTCGACTGGATCAACCTGCCGTACGTGAGCACCGCCGAACCGCTCGGCGGCAACTCGTGGCAGCAGTTGCAGACCCGGTCGAACGACGTACAGATCGTCGAGAACACCGGTGCGAAGGCGGTCGTCCGGGTCACCGGCACCTCGGCCGAGCACCCTGGGCTGAAGATCGTCACGACGTACACGGCGACGCCGGACGAGCAGTTCGTCACCGCGGCGACGACGTTCACGAACGAGTCCGGCGCGGCGCTGTCCGTCTGGGCCGGTGACGCGATGGACCACGACGGAACCGGCTCGCGATCGGCCGTCTCGGGCTACCCGGTGATCACCAGCGGTGGACCGTTCAGCCAGGTGCCGGACGCCAAGCGGTGGATCGGCCAGGCGGGCACCGGTCCGGACAACCAGACCTACGGCCTGGTCTACTCCACCGACAGCGGCGCCTTCACCGGCTACTCGCAGAGCAACTTCACGATGAGCAAGTTCAAGCTCGAGCTGCCCGCGGGTGGCGGCCACACCATCACCCGCCGCATCGTTGCAGCCGGCAACGGTGGCGCGGCGGACAAGTTCGCCGTACTGAACCAGTTCGCGTTCTGACCTGCTGAAACCTGCTGGACCCGAGCGTCCGCGGGCCTGAGATCCTTCAGGCCCGCGGGCGCGCGTTTGTTATCGTGGCGTGTGGCCACGAGGGAGCAGTTGCGGGACTTCCTGCGCGCTCGGCGGGCGGCGGTGACGCCCGCCGACGTGGGGCTCCCGGATGCCGGCAGGCGCCGGACGCCGGGGTTGCGGCGCGAGGAGGTCGCGTCGCTCGCCGGGGTCGGGGTGTCCTGGTACACCTGGCTCGAGCAGGGCCGCGACATCAACGTGTCGGGCGAGGTCCTCGACGCGATCTGCAAGGCGCTGCTGCTGACGGAGCCGGAGCGGGCGCACCTGCACCTGCTCGCCGGTCTCAACCCGCCGCTCACCCCAGCGACCGGCACCGAGGTCTCCCCCGAGCTGCGCCGCCTGGTCGACGCGTGGTCGCCGCGACCGGCGATCCTGCGGGACCGGTACTGGAACCTGCTGGCGATCAACGACGCGACCCGAACAGTCTTCGGGTACGACGACACCGACCACAACTGCCTGATCTCGTTCTTCACCAACGAGCGCTACCGCGGCATGCACGTCCACTGGGCCGCCGTCGCACCGGCCGTGGTCGCGGCGTTCCGAGCCGACGCGGCCCGTGCGCCCGGCGATCCCGAGTTCGCCCGGGTGGTGGACGAGCTGAGTACGGCGAGTCCGGAGTTCGCCGCACTGTGGTCACGCCAGGAGGTCGGCGTACCCGGACAGGCCGTCAAGGCGGTGAACCACCCGGAAGCGGGTGAACTGTTCTTCGACCTGACCACGCTGGCGGTGACAGACCACCCGGACTGGCTCCTGGAGCTGTACGTCCCGCGACCCGCTTAGAGCATGCTGAGTGCCTGCATCGCGTCGCGTTCGATACGCGAGAGCTCATGGAGGATGGAGCTGGCCTGCAGGAGGCTCTTCGCGTCGCCGGTTTCGCCTGCAGTCGCGATGAGTGTGGCCACCTGCGTCCAGAGGCTGGCGGCTTCGGTGTACAGGCTGTGGCCAGTGCGCAGATGCCTGCTGTCGATCAGCTGGGCACACTCGGCGAGGAAGTCCCGGTAGAGGTTGCGGAACAGGGCGCCGCCGGTGCCGGCCCTCTCCATGAGGACGGCGGCCTGTGGCAGGTCCTCCCGCGGATTGTTGCTGCGCTGCAGCCACTTCGGCACTTGCCTGGCGGTCTTCTCGATGCCCCGGTGACCCAGGTTCGCGACCGGTGGGTTGAGGAAGGCGTCGGCGCAGGTCTTGATCGCGGGGACGATCCGGTCCTGCGGTGATGTCAGGCTGCTGGGTGCCGTGATGGTGAAGGAGCGGTGCTTGGCGGTCATGGAGCCGCGCTCGGCCCTGGCCCTGGCCAGGCTGGCGAGGCTGGTCGAGACGGCCCCGCCCTGCTGGTCGGTGTCCACCAGGTAGGCGTTCTGTTCGTCGTAGCCGTACATGGCCACGACGTGCCCGCCGAAGTGCACCTTGGTGCTGAAGTAATCCAGGTGGTAGCTGTCGAGCTGAAGGCCGACCGGCCGGCCGGCATCGACGGGTGCCGCCACGTTCTGCCATGCCTTGCGCGGAGAGGTGGTCTCCCCGACCAGCAGTTCAAGCCCGAGCACAGCGGCCAGGTTCCTGGTGAGCTCGAACGGCTTGACCCGGCCTCCCAGGAAGGGGAAGCCCATGGCTTTGCTGTCCCAGTAGATGAACGACAGTCCGGAGCCAAGCCCGAACAGCATGGGCTCGGACAAGTCGAGTCCCTCATGCCGCAGCAGCACACCCAGCGCCGTCGTCTCACAGTGCTGCATACCCCGGAGATCGATCTCCCTCACCATGGTCATGCCGCTCATTCTTCCTCCCTCATCAGGGTGGTGGTGGCAGACCCAGGTCCACTGGACTCTGGTTGCCCCACGCAACCAGCGGCACGCTGGGCCGTATGACGCACCGATTCACCGGCAAGATTGCCCTCGTCACCGGCGGCTCCAGCGGCATGGGCCTGGCCACCGCCCACCGCCTCCTCACCGAAGGCGCCCACGTCGTGATCACCGGCCGAGACAAGACCAGGCTCGACGTCGCCGCCGAGGCCCTCCTCGGCACCGCCGCCGCGGCGGCGCCAGGCGCCACTCCGCCGGCCGACCGGGTGGTCGCGGTCCAGGGTGACACCGCGAGTCTCGCGGACCTCGACGACCTCGTCACGACTGTCCGCGATCACTTCGGGCGGCTCGACGTACTGTTCGCCAACGCCGGCGTCGCCGCCTTCGAGCCCGCCGCGGACACCACCGAGGCCGAGTTCGACCGAGTCGTGGCCATCAACTTCAAGGGCGTCTTCTTCACGATCCAGAAGCTCGACCCGCTCCTGTCCGACGAGGCCGCCATCGTGATCAACGCCTCCTGGACCATCCAGCGCGGCCTCCCCGGCGCGTCCGTCTACGCCGCCACGAAGGCAGCCGTCCACAACCTCACCCACACCCTCGCCGCCGAGCTCGCGCCCCGCCGCATCCGGGTCAACTCGGTCAGCCCCGGCTACATCGAGACCCCGATGTTCCACGACAACGTCACCCCCGAGGCCCACGCAGCCGTCCTGGCCGCCGTGCCCGCCGCCCGTCTCGGCACCCCCGACGACGTGGCCGCCGCCGTAGCCTTCCTCGCCTCCCCCGAAGCCTCCTACATCAACGCCCAGGACCTCGTCATCGACGGCGGCCTGGTCACCGCCGGCCCAGCCGTCTGACGCTCAACTCTCCGCCCGCTGCCGGTACGCCGTGGGGCTCAGGCCGGTGTGGTGCCGGAAGCGGGTGGAGAAGTAGAGCGGATCCGGGTAGCCGACCTCGGCGGCGACAGATGCGATCGGCCGGGTGGTGAGTTCCAGCAGGCGGCTGGCGGCGTCGAGGCGACGGCGTTCGATGAACTGCTGGGGGCTGACGCCGAGCTGTTCGCGGAACAGGTGGGCGAACCGGGACACCGAGAGGCTGGCTGCACGCGCGAGCCTGGGGACATCCAAGGTCGCGCGCAGGTCCTGGTCGATCAGCTCGATCACCCGGAGCAGGCGGTCGTCGACGCGGACCGCCTTCGGGTTCTGGGTGTCGCACCACAGCAGCGCCGCCTCGAGGCTGTTCACGCTGAGCAGCGAACCCTGCGGGAGCACGCTGAACTGGTGCCGGACGACGTCGCGCAGGCAATGCGCGATCCGGGTGCCGGTCGGCTCGGCAGGCCGCAGCTGAAGAATGCCCGGGGCGACCTCCGGCCAGTCCAGCAGCGGCAGCCACTCCGGCTTCGGGTGGAAGTGGGCGAACCGGAAGTGCCAGCGCTGGAGCTCGGGCTCGACGCCGTAGTCGTGCAGCGTGCCCGGCCGGACCAACGTCGTGGTCCCGGGCTCCGCGAGTACGTCGTCTCCCTCGGTCCCGAACCGGCCGCGTCCGCCGAGAGTGTGGATGAGCAGCCAGTCCGTCGTCCCGCCGCGGCGGAAGGTCGCATAGCCGGGCCCTTCGTCGAACTCCCCCGCGTTCAGCCGCCGCACGACCGGGTGCGGCGACTCCTCGACAGCAGGATCTCGAAGGCTCACAGCGAATAATGCTATCCCCCGGACCCGGCCTGGTAGCGCAGACTCGAAGCATGACCACCGTGACCGATGTCTACCAGCGGGACGGGATCGTCCAGGTCCCGCAGTTGCTGACGCCCGCCGAAACCGACCGAATCCGCGCTGCGTTCATGGAGCAGGTCGCGATCGACCACTCGCTGGCGATCGACGACGGCGTACCGGACAGCGACCCGCTGGCGCGGTACCCGCGGTTCGTCCACCCGCACCGGCGGGCCGACGTCGAGGCCGGCCGGCTCGCGCTCGAGTACCTGCTCGACGACCGGATCCTCAATGTCGTGACCGCCTTGATCGGGCCGGCGCTGGGCGCCCAGTCGATGTTCTACTTCAAGCCGCCGGGCGCCCGGGGCCAGGCCCTGCACCAGGACAACACGTTCCTGCGCGCCGAGCCCGAGACCTGCTTGGCGGCCTGGATCGCGATCGACGACGTGGACGCGGACAACGGCGGCCTCGCCGTCGTCCCCGGCTCGCACCGGACCGAGCTCGTCTGCCCGGAGCAGGACGCCGACCTGACCGAGTCCTTCACCGCCGCCGAGGTCCCGGTGCCGGCCGGGCTGACCAAGGTGCAGACGAAGATGAAGGCCGGCGACGCGCTGTTCTTCCACGGCAGCGTGGTGCACGGCTCGCGGCCGAACTCGACCGCGGACCGGTTCCGCCGGTCGCTGATCTTCCACTACGTCCCGGAGGCGAGCGTCGAGATCGCCGCCTTCTACGACCCGCTGGTCCGCCCGGACCGCCGCACGGTCTCGATCCCGCTCGCGATCGGCGGCGGTCCCTGCGGCGACTACGCGGACGGCGAACCCTAGGTCGAGACCGTGGCGGGCTCGGCGGCGATGGTTTCGAGCTCGGTGCGGAACTGCGGCAGCATCCAGCGCAGCGGCTGGTCCAGGACGCGGCCGATGGTGGCCTCGTCGACGTGCAGCAGGTCGGCGATCCGGGCCAAGGCGTCCGGCTCGTCGACCGCGGCGTACAGCAGATGGACCACCTCGTGCCGGTGCGCGAACACCGCCAGCGCCGCGGCCGCCAACCCCGGATCGATCTCCGGCGGACTCGTGATTTCCCCGTGAACAGTCACGACATCACAACCTGACAAAACACCGATCGGTTACGGACCAGCCTTCAGGTCGGTTCAGCCCACGGTCAGCCCGGCAGCCAGCCGACCTTCCCGATCAGGTACGTCGCCCCGACCAGCGCGCCGATGTCGATCAGGGTGTGGGCCACCACCAGCGGCATCACCCGGCCCCAGCGGCGGTACAGGTAGCAGAAGACCACGCCCATGATCACGTTGCCGAAGAACCCGCCGAGCCCCTGGTAGAGGTGGTACGACCCACGCAGCAGCGAGCTGGCCGCCGTGGCGCGGCCGACCGACCATCCGAGCTGGTCCAGCCGCCGGTTCAGGTAGGCCAGCACGATGACTTCCTCGAGGATGGCGTTCTGCGCCGCCACCGCGACCAGGATCGGGATCCGCCACCAGGTGTCCGGCAGCCGCGCCGGGTCGACGGTCAGGTTCGCCCCGGTCGCGTAGGCGGCCAGGTAGAAGGCCAGTCCGGCGCCACCGATGGCCGCGGCGACCGCTGTCCCGCGCCCGAGGTCGCGAAGCCGGTCCCGCAGGTCGAACCCGATCGTGCGCATCGACTCGCCGCCGCGGGCCAGGAAGTGCGCGACCAACGCGACCGGGATCAGCGCGGTCACCACCGCGAACAGCTGCCAGGTCAGGTCCAACCACGGCCGCCCCGGCGCACGCGACCCGACGATCACCGCGGTCTGGCCGCTGATCGGCCGCGCCGACGTCAGCACCCCGGCGAACGAGATGATCGCCGACACCGCGGACGCCCCGAGCGACAACGCCAGGACCAGCCAGATCTCCTTCGTCAGCACCCGCCGGTCGGTGACCGGTGCCACCCGTTCGGCGGCCTCGTCCGCGGAACTCGTCATGCCCCAACTATCCCGCGCCCGGCAACCCGCGCCCGCCTGGACATGTTCGGATCTGTTCGAAATTTTCGGATGATGACGGTCCGTTGATCGATACACCGCGGCCCGGCAGGGTGACGCCATGCTGCTGAACCGTCGCACGCTGCTGATCGCCGCCGGTGGGTCGATCGCCGCCGCCCATGCCCTCCCCGCGGCTGCCACCCCGACCCCGACCGGCGAGGCCGGGGCAGCCTTCGCTCACCCCGGCCTCCTCCACTCCGCGGCCGACCTGGAGCGAATGCGCACTGCCGTCGCCGCGAAACAGTCCCCGGTGTACGACGGCTTCCTCGCACTCGCGGCCCACGCCAGGTCGTCGTACGACTATGTGATCCGCAACGCCGGCCACATCACCTCCTGGGGTCGCGGTCCGGCGAACTTCATGGCCGAGGCGGTCAGCGACTCCTGCGCGGCGTACCAGAACGCGCTGATGTGGGCCGTGACCGGTGACGCCCGGCACGCCGCCAAGGCCCGCGACATCCTGAACGTCTGGTCGGCCAGCCTGGAGGCGATCACCGGCGCGGACGGGCAGCTCGGGTCCGGTCTGCAGGGCTTCAAGTTCGTCAACGCGGCCGAGCTGCTCCGTGAGTACGACGGCTGGGCCGCGGCCGACGTGGAGCGCTGCCGGGAGTCGTTCCGCAAGGTCTGGTACCGATCCTTCGCCGGTACGGCGCTGTTCGCGAACGGCAACTGGGACGTCGCCGCACTCCAGGCTATCATCGGCATCGCGGTGTTCTGCGACGACCGGGTGATGTTCGAGGACGCGGTCCGGTACGCCGTGGCCGGTGCAGGCAACGGCCGGATCGAGCACATCGTGGTCGACGCGAGCGGCCAGGGCCAGGAGAGCGGCCGCAGCCAGGCCTACGCCCAGCTCGCCCTCGGCCTGCTCGCCAACGTCGCCGCAGTCGCGTGGAACCAGGGCGTCGACCTGTTCGGCCACAGCGACAACCGCATCCTGAAAGGCTTCGAGTACACCGCCCGCTACAACCTGGGCGACGACACGGTCCCGTTCGTCCAGGATCTCGACCGCACCGGCAAGTACCTCAAGACGGCCATCGCCACCGGCAACCGGGGTCAGTTCCAGCCGATCTACGAGCTTGCCTACGGCCACTACGTCGGCCGGCGCGGCCTGCCGGCGCCGTACCTGGAACAGGTCGTCCGCGGTCGCATCGAAGGGACGAACGACGACCACCCGGGTTTCGGCACCCTGACCCACGCCGGCGCGGCACCGACCCAACCTACGCTTCCCGGTGTCCCGTCCGGCCTGACCATCCGTGACGACACCCTGACCTGGGCCCGGTCGCTCGACGCGACCAGCTACACCGTGAAGCGCGACGCCAAACCGATCGCCACCGTGACCTCACCGAGCTTCCCGGTGCAGCTGCCTGGGCGCTACACGGTCGAGGCCACCAACGCGCTCGGTACCAGTGCGGAGTCGCTGCCGATCGGCCACGGGCGATTGCCTTGGGCAAGCAAAGACGTCGGCTCGATCCGCTCCGGCCGCACCGACTTCGACGGTCAGACCCTGACGATCGAGGCGGCCGGCGCCGACCTCAGCACGGGCTTCCGCTTCGTCTACTACCCGCTGGACGGCGACGGAACGGTCACCGCTCGCGTCGTCCACCCGGTCAGCTCGCAGTACGCGACCCTCGGCGTGATGATGCGGCAGACGCTCAGCCCTGACTCCGCCCACGCCTCGATGCTCATCCAGGGGCTCCCCCTCCACACCTGGAGCGGAGTCTGGACCGTCCGACCGACCAGCGGCGCACCGACCACAGGCACCGGCAGCACCCTCGTGCCACCAACCCAGCAAGCAGCCATCACCGTCAACGCCGGCTTCCCGATCTCCAACCTGGGCACGCTTCCCACCTCCGCGACCCCACTCCAAGCGCCGTACGTCGAAGCGGCGAGCGACGGTTATCGCCTGCGCCGCCCGTACTGGGTCCGCATCGTCCGCAAGGCCAACCGATTCACCGGGTCCATCTCGCCCGACGGCACGACGTGGACCGAGGTCGGCTCGTCCACGCTGCACCTCGGCCGCCAGTTGTACGTCGGCATCGCCGTCTGCGGCGGCCTCGGTGACGCCGAGACGACCACGGCCGCCTTCGACAACCTCAGCGCATCCAGACCCAGCGCACCCGTCGGACCGCTCACGGCAACGCCCTCGGCGAGTGCGGTCGAACTCGCCTGGACCGACCTCGACGTCAACGCCACCTACACGATCCGTCGCAGTTCAGGCGGTCCCTACAAGGTGATCGCGACCGGGGTGTCCGGCTTCGGCGTGGAGACGCGGTATCGCGATGCGTCCGGAGTACCAGGCACGAAGTACAGCTACGTGGTAGCGAAGGTAAACGGTCCCTGCTCGTCGCCGGCAGCGGCAGGGATGCCCGCCCCACCGCAGCCGACGATCACCAGCGCGACCACCGCCTACGCCAACGTCGGCACCCGCTTCGAATTCCGAATCGCCGCCACCAACGACCCGGCGACCTTCCAGGCGACCGGCCTCCCCCGCGGGCTCAGCGTCGACCCGAGCACCGGCGTCATCTCCGGAAGGCCCACAGAACAAGGGCAGTTCGCCGTCCAGCTCACAGCCGCCACGGCGACGGCGAACCTCGACCTGACCGTCACCGCACCACCACCCGAGCCGTGGGACTACCGCGACATCGGCGACTACGTGCTCGACGAACGCCGGCTCGCCACCTTCAGCGCGGTCGCGATCCGCACCCCCGGCATCACCAGCTGCGACGCCGGCCGCTTCACCGTCCGCGGCGCCGGCGTCGACCTCAACGTCATCAACCAGGGCATGACCGCGCAGTACGTCTCCCAGCCGGTCACCGGCGACCGCACCCTCACCGCGCGCGTCCTGAGCAGCGACACCGGCGGCCGGATCGGCCTCCTCATGACCAAGTCGCTGTCGCCGTTCGACCAGTCCGCCGGCGCGATCCAGACCGGCGACAAGCTCCAGTTCGTACGGCGGCTGCGCGTGGCGACCGGCCTGGTCACCACCGAGGTCACCGGCACCGCGGTCTGGCTGCGGCTCCGCCGTACCGGCGAGACGTTCCAGGCCGAGACCTCCGCGGACGGCGAGACCTGGTCGCCGCTCGGTGAGCCGGCCGCGATCCCGGGGTTCGGCGACGCGCCGTACCACGCCGGGCTGGCCGTGGTGTCCCGCAAACCCTTCGTGCTCAACACGACCGTCTTCGACCACGTGACGATCAGCTAAGGAGCTCCTGCCCATGACCGCAGAACTCACCCGACGCCATCTGCTGCAGGCGACCGGTGCCACCGTTGCCGCCGGCTACGTCACGACCCAACCGACCACAACCGCCGCGGCAACTCCGCAGACCAAGGTGCCGCGGTTGAAGACGTACCCGATCCCGGACGGCATCGCGCAGGCGACCACCTTCGACGTCAAGGTCCGGACCGGCCCCGGTCCGTGGCAGCAGGTGCCGACGTACTCGGTCAACCTCAAGCTCATCAACGCGCAGACCGGCTCCGGCCAGATCCAGAAGTCGTCGCTGACCTACTTCGACTTCGCCGGCCCGGTCGAGGTGATGGTCACCTACACCAAGGGCCCCGTGAACACCGCGCGGATCCGGCCGCTGTCGTACGGCGTCACGCCGGCGGTCGAGACGAACACGGTCCGGTTCACCCTGACCGAGCCGCGCAAGGTCGTGGTCGAGGTGAACGGCGAGATCTTCGACTGCCTGCACCTGCTCACCCGCGCGATCGAGACCGACGTGCCCGCGGCTGACGATCCGGACGTCATCTACTACGGGCCTGGCGTGCACACGACGGCCACCGGGCAACTCCAGGTGCCCAGTGGGAAGACGGTCTACCTGGCGGGTGGCGCCGTCCTGAAGGCCTCGGTGATCTTCCGGGACGTTACGAATGCGCGCCTGACCGGACGTGGCGTCATCTACGGCACCAATGGCGGCGGCTGCACCATCGTGAACTCGAAGAACATCCACGTCGACGGGATCTCGATGCTCAACCTGGCCACCGGGTACGCGATCACCGCGGGCATGTCCGAGCAGGTCTCGATCACCGACTTCGGCTACTTCAGCGCCGGCCAGTGGGGTGACGGCATCGACGTCTTCTCCAGCAGCGACGTACTGATCGACAGGTCGTTCCTGCGCTGCTCGGACGACTGCGTCGCGCTCTACACCCATCGCTGGGACTACTACGGCGACACCCGCAACGTCACCGTGCAGGACTCCAGCCTCTGGGCCGACGTCGCGCACCCGATCAACGTCGGCACTCATGGCAACACTGCGGCGCCGGAGGTGCTGGAGAACCTGACTGTCAGCAACGTCGACATCCTCGACCACCGCGAGCCGCAGAAGCTGTACCAGGGCTGTATCGCGCTCAACCCCGGCGACAGCAACCTGGTCCGGAACGTGCGGATCGAGAACGTCCGGGTCGAGGACTTCCGCTGGGGCCAGTTCATCCACTTCCGGATCGCCTACAACAAGACCTACAACACCTCCCCCGGCCGCGGTATCGAAGGCGTCTACGTCAAGAACCTCACCTACACCGGGCAGCACGCCGAGACCGCGATGATGCTCGGGTACGACGAGACACGCGGAATCAAGGACGTCACCTTTCAGAACCTCGTCGTCAACGGCACCGTGATCGCCTCGACGATGCGCAAACCCGGCTGGTACTCGGTCGCCGACATGGTGCCGATGCACGTCAACGAACACGTCACCAACCTGCGCTGGCTGGACGCGGCCACCGCCCCCACGACCACCCCGCCCAGCGTCACGACGCCGGCCACCGCGCAACTCACCGCCGGTGCGCCGGTCGTGCTCACGATCAGCGCGACCGGCTTCCCGACCGGCTTCGGTGCGCAAGGACTGCCCGCCGGGCTGACCGTCGACCAAACCACCGGCGTCATCACCGGCGCCCCGACCAGCCCCGGCACGTACAACGCGACGCTGAGCGTCACGAACGTCGCCGGCACCACCACGAAGAGCCTCATCGTCACCGTCCTCTGATCCACCGCCCCGAAGGAGAAGGACAGTTGAAGGAGATCAATCGACGTACCTTGCTGAAAGGCGCCGCGGGGGCCGCGGTCGCCGCCACCGCCGGCGGCACCGCAGCTGCGGCCGCACCGGCCACGTTCACCCACCCCGGCGCGCTGCACAACTGGGGTGACCTGAACCGCGCGAAGGTCCGGGTCGCCGCAGGCGATGACCCGTGGCTGTCCGGCTACAACAAGCTGATCGCCAACACGCACGCCCAGTCCACCTGGCAGCCGAACCCGCAGGCGACCATCATCCGCGGCGGCACCGGGCAGAACTACGGCATCCTCTACAACGACATCCACGCCGCCTACCAGAACGCGCTGCGCTGGTGGATCACCGGCTCGACCGCGCACGGCGACTGCGCGCGGAACATCCTGAACGCCTGGTCGGCCACACTCACCAGCGTCACCGGCAACGCAGACCGGTTCCTGGCGGCCGGCCTCTACGGCTACCAGTTCGCGAACGTGGCCGAGTTGATGCGCGGGTACTCCGGCTTCGACCTGGCCAGGTTCAAGACGATGCTGCTGAACGTCTTCTACCCGCTGAACAACTCGTTCCTGATCAACCACAACGACGCCTGCATCACCAACTACTGGGCCAACTGGGACCTCTGCACCATGAACTCGATCCTGGCCATCGCGATCCTGTGCGACGACGGAGCGAAGTACGACCAGGCGGTCGATTACTTCAAGAACGGCGCCGGGAACGGCGCGATCCGGAACGCGATCCCGTTCGTCTACGACTCCGAGGGCCTGGCCCAGTGGCAGGAAGCAGGTCGCGACCAGGGGCACACGGTGATGGGCATCGGGCAGATGGGCGCCTTCTGCGAGATGGCGTGGAACCAGGGTGAGGACCTGTACGGCTACGACAACAACCGGTTCCTGAAGGCCGCGCAGTACGTCGCGAAGTACAACCTCGGCCAGGACGTGCCATTCACCAGGTACAGCTGGGGCACCGGCCAGAACTGCGCCTACCAGGAGCACACCGTGATCTCCAGCGCGAGCCGCGGGCAGCTCCGGCCGGTCTGGGAGATGCTGCACTTCCACTACACCCGGCGGAAGTTCCTGTCGGTCCCGTACATCTCCCAGATGGCCGCGCTGGTCCGCCCGGAGGGCGGTGGCGGCGACTACGGCTCGACCAGCGGCGGCTTCGACCAGACCGGGTTCGGCACGGTCATGTACGCGAAGTAGGTCGCAGCAGCTCGATCAGGTGGTCGAGCAGCTCCCCCGGCTGGTCCGGCAGCCGGAACTGCGACTGGACCTGCAACCCGTCGGACAGGGCGATCAGCAGGGTGGCGATCTTCACCGGATCGGCCGCCGCGCTGATCGTCCCGTCCGCCTGCCTGGCCCGGACGCTCTCGGCAAGTGCTTCCCGCAGCCGCTGGTAGCGCTCCACGAAGAACTCGTGCGCGCTGTGCTGCGGATCCCCCGCCTCCGCCGAGAAGGTCGAGTACAGCTGGACCAGGCCTGGTACGCCGGCGTTGTGCCGGACGATCGCGGCCAGCTTGCCGACCACGTCGTACTCGTCGCCGAGTCGCGCGGTGTCGGCCTCGTCGCGAGCCCGCAGCACCGCCTCGAAGAGCTGCTCCTTCGAGCCGAAGTAGTGCAGCAGGCCGGCCTCGCTCAGGCCGACCGCGCTTGCCAGCTCGCGGGTGGACGTCTTGCGGTACCCGTTCCGGGCGATCACCTCGAGCGCGGCGGACAGGATCTGCTCGCGCTTGGCGACCCCTTTCGCGTACGGGCCTCTGGTGGTTGCCATGTTTCAAAACCTAGCATCACTTGGTTTTGGCGCGTACAGTGACACGCATGCGCGCCTTCACCGAGCTCCTCGACCGGCTGACACTCGAGGAGAAGGTCCGGGTCCTGACCGGCCAGGACTTCTGGTCCACCCACCCGCTGCCCGGTGCCGGGCTGCGGTCGATGGTGCTGTCGGACGGCCCGAGCGGTGTCCGCGGCGCGGTGTGGGACGAGCGCGACCCGTCCCTCAACCTCCCGTCGGCGACCGCGCTCTCCTCGTCCTGGGACCTCGAGATCGCGCACCGGTACGGCGTGGTGTCCGCGCTCGAAGCGCGTCGCAAAGGTGTGGACGTCGTCCTCGGGCCGACCATCAACCTGCACCGGTCCCCGCTCGGCGGGCGGCACTTCGAGGCGTTCAGCGAGGATCCCGTGCTGACTGCCGAGCTCGCCGCCGCCTACGTGGCCGGCGTGCAGGAGCTCGGTGTCGGCGCGACCCCGAAGCACTACGTCGCGAACGACTTCGAGACCGAGCGCTTCACCGCCGACGTGGTCGTGAGCGACCGGGCGTTGCGCGAGGTGTACCTGCTGGCCTTCGAGAAGGCCGTCACCGAGTCGAAGGCGTGGCTGGTGATGAGCGCCTACAACTCGATCAACGGCGCGACCGCCTCGGAGAACGAGCTGCTCGAGACCCCGCTGAACAGCGAGTGGGGCTTCGACGGTGTCGTGGTGAGCGACTGGACCGCCGTACGCAGCCTGGAGAGTGCCAAGCACTCGCAGGACCTGGCGATGCCGGGACCGACCGGGGCGTGGGGGGACGCCCTGGTCGAGGCAGTCCGGTCCGGGGAGATCAAGGAAGACGTGATCGACCGCAAGGTGCTGCGGCTGCTCGCGCTGGCCGCCCGGGTCGGCGCGCTCGAAGGCTTTGAGAAGCCGGCCGAGGTCCCGCAGGTGGACGGTGTCGCGTTCGCGCGTACGGCGGCAGCCGAAGGCTCGGTGCTGTTGCAGAACAACGACGAGCTGCCGTGGAGCGCCAGCGGCCTCCAGCGGGTCGCGGTGATCGGGCACAACGCCCGGGACGCGCGGACCCAGGGCGGCGGTAGCGCGACTGTCATCCCGGCGTCCGTGGTCTCGCCGCTGGACGGACTTCGCGCTGCCCTGCCCGGCGCCGAGGTGACGTACTCGCTCGGCGCGGTCGTGCAGGAAGGCGTCGCGGAGCTGCCACTGACCACGATGACGAACCCGGTGACCGGCGAGCCCGGTGCCCGGGTGCGTTTCCTCGACGCGGACGGCGCCGAACTGTTCGCCGAGGACCGGTTCTCCAGCGCGCTGGTCTACCTCGGCGGAAACGCGCCGATCACCGAGACCGCGGTCTTCGAGTTCCGGACGACGTACACGCCGGCCCAGTCCGGTTCGGTGCTGCTCGGCTTCGCGTCGGTCGGCCATGGCCGGATCTTTGCCGACGGCAAGCTTCTGCACGAGGCCACCGCGGTCCCGGTCGGCACCGACCTCGGCGCCGCGATCCTGTCACCGCCGTCGATCTCCACGCCGCTCGACGTGACCGCGGGCCAACCGGTCGACGTACGCGTCGAGCTCGACCTGCCGACCCGCGAGGGCGGTCTCAGCAACGCGCTGAGCATCACGGTCGGCGCGGAGCCGGACCCGTCGGACCCGCAGGCGCTGATCGACGAGGCCGTCGCGGCGGCCCGGGCGGCCGACGTCGCGGTCGTGGTGGTCGGCACCAACTCGAAGGTCGAGTCCGAGGGCTACGACCGCAGCACCCTCGCACTTCCCGGTCGCCAGGACGACCTGGTTCGGGCCGTCGCCGCGGCCAACCCGCGCACGGTCGTGGTCGTCAACGCAGGCTCGCCCGTGCTGCTGCCCTGGCGTGGCGAGGTTGCCGCGCTCCTGGTCACCTACTTCGGTGGCCAGGAGTACGGCAACGCCTTGGCCGACGTGCTCCTCGGCGGGGTGGAGCCCGGCGGCCGGCTCCCGACCACGTGGCCGGTCACGGAGTCCGACGTACCGGTCATCGACGTGACGCCACGGGACGGAGTGGTTCGCTACGACGAAGGCATCCACATCGGCTACCGGGCCTGGCTGCGGGCGGGGACCGAGCCTGCGTACGAGTTTGGCCACGGCCTCGGCTACACCAGTTGGCAGCTGTCCGACCTCCGCGCGATCGACCCGTCGTCGGTCGCCCTGACCGTGCGCAACACCGGGGACCGCTCCGGCAAGCACGTCGTCCAGGTGTACGCCGAGCGCCCCGAGTCCACCGTGGATCGCCCGACCCGCTGGCTGGCCGGGTTCACCGTCGTACGCCTCGACGCGGGGCAGGCCCGTGAGATCACGGTCCAGCTCCACGAGCGCACCTTCGACCACTGGGACAACGGCTGGACCAGCGAGCCCGGCGGGTTCACCTTGCGTGCCGGCTGCTCGGTCACCGACCTGCCTTTGGCAACCGAGATCCAGCTGCCGTAGCGATCCGGAGCAGGTCTTCGGCCGCGACCGGCAGCGCGTGGGTCTTGGGCCAGACGGCGCGCAGTCGTCGGTGCAGGTCGGCGTCGGCGAGCTGCACCTCGATGAGGTGTCCGAGGGCGAGATCGTTCTGCACGGTCGCAGCGCTGAGAACGGCGGGACCGATGCCGGCGGCAACTGCGCTGCGGACGGCGGCGTTGACCTCGAGCACGACCAGCGGTGGCACCGGCTGGAGCTTCGCGGTGGCGAAGATGCGGTCCAGGGTCTCGCGGGTGCCCGAACCTCGTTCGCGCACGATCAACGGCGTCTCGGCGAGTTCGGCGAGTGGCACCGGCTGGCGACGGCGCGCCCACGGGTGCGACCGGGCGACGACGACCGCGAGCCGGTCGGTGGCAACGGTCCGAGAGCTGAGTCCGCGGGGCACTGTTGGTGCCTCGGTGAAGCCGATGCTGATCTCGCGACGGGCAGCGAGCTCGGTGACCTGCTCGGAGTTGGTCACCTTCAGGCTGAGCTGAAGGCCGGGCGACTGCCGCTGCAGCTCGGCGAGCCAGGCCGGCAGGAAGTTCTCGGCGAGCGTCATGCTGGCAGCCACCCGCAGGTCCTGGTCCCGGGCGGTCCGGAGAGCGGTCACGCCGGCCAGCAGCGTCTGGACTTCTCCGAGCACCCGCTCGGACCATTGGCAGACGGCCTTGCCCTCGGTGGTGAGCACGGAGCCACGGGTTCCGCGTTCGGCCAGCGGCAGCCCGAGCCTGCGCTCCAGCATGCTGAGCCGCTTGCTGGCGGCCGGCTGGCTGATCTGCATCCGGTCCGCGGCCTGGCCGAGGCTGCCGAGCTCGGCGACGAGCGTGAGCAGCATCAGGCTGTCGAGATCCGGCAGGGGTTCGCTCATAACCACTGATTATGAGCAGTTGCCGGATTGCCTGGTACCCCGATCCAGCAAGCCCGGTGATGCTCGACGGCAGAGCCCGCATAAGGGCACCGACCACAGGGAGCCAACCAGCATGTCGCACCACCTCGACACACCGCTCGCCCGGCAGAACGGCCAGCTCTTCATCGACGACCTGTACGTGTTTCCGGGGCACGAGAGCACGGTGTTCGTCATGGACGTCAACTCGACGATCACCGAGCCGGACGTCCAGCCCGGCTTCCATCCCGAGGCCCGCTACGAGTTCAAGGTGCACGTCGACGGCGCGCAGACCGAGACCCTCACCTACCGGGTGTCCTTCGACGAGCGCGAGGTGTACGGCGGTCAGCCCCTGGCAGTGCACGTGCTGACCGGTGACGACGCCGGTAAGGACGACGCCGAGGGCGAGCTCGTCCTGCAGGGCGACGCCGGTCAGCCGGTCGAAGGGCCGGGCATCCGGCTGTGGGCCGGGAGGATCGCCGACTCCTTCTACATCGACCTGGCGCTGCTGGCTCGGGTGAACGCCGCCGTACACGATGGGACCGCTGTCGACCTGTCCGGCTGGCAGCCCGAGCAGGCGCAGAACAGCTTCACCGGCACCACGGTCGAGTCGATCGTGCTGGAGGTCTCGCACCAGCATCCGGTGCTGCGGCCGGGCGCCCGGATCGGCGTCTGGTGCACCACGAAGCTGGCCACCGACGCCGGCGGGTGGCGGCAGGTCAACCGCGCCGGTCACCCGATGATGTGGCCGATCTTCTGGCCCGACGACACCCGGTTCACCTACCCGGCCAACACCCGGCACCCCTCCCAGGACTTCGAGGCCGACGGCAAGAACCTGGCCTCCCGGGTCGCCGCGGTCGTCGCAGCCGGCGGCACGTCGGACGATCCCCACGGGTACGGCGAAACCGTCACCCGCCAACTGTTCCCCGACGTCCTCCCCTACGTCGTCGGCACCCCGGCGACCTTCGGCTTCGCCACCCGCAACGGCCGCACCCTCGCCGACAACGCCCCCGAGGTCATGCTCTCGCTGGTCGCCGGCACCGCAATCCCCTCCGGCCTGAAGCCCGCCGTCTCGGCCCGCCTCCGCCAGCCGAACTTCCCGTACGTCGTCCCCGCCTGACGCTGCAGGTGGCTAGCGTGGTGGCGATGACCCTCCCGGAATCGTCAGAGGTGACGAAGTCATCAGCTTGGCGTTTCAGCCTAGGGGCGGCGGCGGGTCGGCGCTGGTTGTCGGGCGACTCGGCGGCCGGTGTCGGACTGCCAGTAGAGGACCGAGCGGCCGGAGCGGCGGCGGTCGAGCAGGCCCGCGTCGGTCAGCACGCGGAGATGGTCCGACACCGTGGCCAGCGACAGACCGGTCGTGGCGACCAGGACCGTCGTGCTGACCGGGTCGGCCGCCTCGACCAGGATCCGCGCGCGGTTGCGGCCGAGCAGCTGCACCAAGGGCTCGGCCGGGGTTTCGGCGCCGGCGAAGATCCCGGTGACCGGATAGGTCAGCGCGAACCGGTCCGGCTTGCGCCACGAGACGTTGACGCCTCTGGTGTGGGCAGCGATGAACATCAGGTCCTGCCCGCGGACATCTGTGGTCGGGTAGTCCCAGCGGTTGACCTGGATCCGGCCGTCGCCGAGCCAGCGAACGTCCGGGCCGAGCCCACGCAGCACGCCTGACCAACCGTGCTCACTCAGCCGGGACGTCCGGGACACGATGTCGGCCTGGAGCAGCCGCAACCGCCGCGGCCACTCGGGCTCGATCGTCTCCGTCCAGATCCACGTCAGCAGCTCGGCCGCCTGCCCGGCCAGGCCGGTCGACTCGCGCAGGATGTCCGGCAACGGCGTTCGTACGACGCTCAGGTCGGCGCGGATGTGGTCGTCGTCCAGGCTGGTCAGCAGCCCGAGCTCGTCGGCCAGCTCCTGGTCCGGCTCGAGCGGCGGCACGGTGAGGAAGTCGGCCACCCAGCTGCGGCCGAACGCGTTGTCGACGATCGCCGCCCAGACCGGGTGCTGCTGCAACTGGGCCTGGAACGCGGTGACGTGAGCGTCCTTCCACGCGCGGTACCAAGGCTCGGTCGGCGCCCGCAGCATCTTCAGCGCGGACACCGTCTCGGTGAGCTGCGACGTGCCGAACCGGGCGTTCGCCAGGGTGTCGGCATCGACCAGGAACTCGGACAACGTTTCGCCTCCACCCGAAACTGTAGGCGGTCGGGCGGCCTCCGTCGATGCTCACTGCCATGACGACGTACCGGCAGCTCTTCAGCAATCGGGAGTTCCGCAGCCTGTGGATCGGGAGTGCGCTCGGCAACGCTTCGGCGACCATGACGAGCCTCACGCTGGCGCTGATGGTCGACGCCGCGACCGGGTCCGCGTTGCTCGCGGCGATGGTGATGTTCGGGCCGTCGCTGGCCCAGGTGCTGGGTGCGTCGACGCTGATGTCGGCCGCGGACACCGCGCGGCCGCGCCGGGTGCTGACGCTGCTCGCCGGATTGTCGACAATCGCCGCGGCCATCCAGGCCGCCTTCGACCTCGGCGCCGGGATCCGGCTGCTCCTCACGCTGCTGGTGGCCTACGGCCTGTCGATCGGTTCCGGTGTCCGCTCCGGACTGCTGAACGAGGTGGTCGGCCAGGACCAGTTCGTCCTCGGCCGCTCGGCGATGAACCTGTCGGTCGGCGCGATGCAGATCGCCGGCTTCGGCACGGCGGGATTGTTGCTCCAGGCCCTCAGTCCGGCCGAGGTCCTCTGGCTGGCGGCGACCTGCTCGGCGCTGGCCATCCCGGTGATCCGGTTCGGCCTGCTCGATCGCAAGCCGCGGCGCCTGGCCCGCACCAGCCTGATGGAGACCTGGCGTGGCAATCGGCGGTTGCTCGGCCAGGCCCGGACCCGCCCGTTGCTGCTGGCACTGACTCTTCCCAACGGCCTCGTCGTCGGGTGCGAGGCGCTCTTCGTCCCGTACGCCGGTTCGGACGCCGGCTGGCTGCTGGCCGCGGGAGCCGCCGGCATGATGACCGGCGACCTGGTCGTCGGCCGCTTCCTCAGCCGCTCCGGCCGTCGCACGGCCGGCCGCTGGCTGCGCATCCTGCTCGCCGTGCCGTTCCTAGGCTTCGCGTTCGACCTGCACATCGCCGTACTGGCCGGGCTCGTCGCGCTCGGCAGCAGCGGTTATGCGGCATCGCTGTCCCAGCAGGAGGTTCTCGTCGACCTGACGCCGACGGACCTCCGCGGGCAGGTGCTCGGACTGGAGTCGGCGCTACGGATGACGACGTTCGGCGTCGTCGCGATCCTGGCCGGCGCGTTCGCCGACCTCACCTCCCCCGCCCCGGCGATCACCGCCTTCGCCGCCGCGTCGCTGCTGGTCTCCCTCGTCCTCACCCGGCCGCTGTCGCGGGTGATGAACCCCGCCGCCCGGATAGGCTCGCCACATGGAGGTAGTGCGGCTGCGGAGGGTCTCGAGCCGTACTCCTTCTTCGGTGGCTCTCGCCGATCCGGCCGCTGATGACGCTGCTGTCCAACGAGCACTCGCCGGCCGACAACGCCGTACCGCTCACTCTGCTGACGGCGTTGTCGGCGGTCATCCTGGGCGCCGCGATCCTTGCGACCCGCGTGCTGGCGGATCGCAAGGAGTGATCAGCGGCTGAAGCCGGCGGTCAGGCCGCTGAGGAGCTGGCGGCGACCGATGGCGTAGAGGAGGATGATCGGCAACGTGCTCAGCATGACCGACGCCAGCACAGCCGGGATGTTGACGCTGAACTGTCCCTGGAACGTCCAAAGGCCGAGCGGAAGCGTGCGCTTGTCCGGGCTCTGGGTCAGGATCAGCGGCAGCAGGAAACCGTTCCAGACGCCCAGACCGTTGTAGATGGCGACCGTCACGAGCGCCGGCCGGGTCAGCGGCAGGGCGAGCTTGCGGAGCATGTCCCACTCGCTCGCGCCGTCGACCCGCATCGACTCGAACAGTTCCTTCGGCACGTCCCGGATGAAGTTCGTCAGCACCAGCACCGACAGCGGGATCGCGAACGCGACCGACGGCAGGATGATCGCCAGCAGGCTGTCGTACAGGCGCATCCGGATGATCAGCAGGTAGACCGGGATGACCGTGGCCTGCAGCGGGATCGCCAGACCCATCAGGAACATGCCGTTGATCCCGGCCAGGAACCTGCTGCCGGCGCCACGGACGATCGCGTACCCGGCCATGAACGCGATCGCGACGGCCGGGACCACGGTGCCGACCGTGACGATGACGCTGTTCAGGAAGTACTGGCCGAAGTCGTTCTCGATCACCAGTCTGTAGTTCGCCAGCGTCGGGTCGGCCGGCAGCGCGAACGGGTTCTGGCTGAAGTACGCCGTCTGGTCCTTGAAGCTGGTCACCACGATCCAGTACAGCGGGACCATCACGATCACCAGCCACAACCAGGCCGCGGCGCCGCCGAACCAGTTGAGGTGCAGGAGCTTGCGGACGTTCAGGCGTGCACGGGAGGTACGGCGGCCGGCAGTCTGCGCCTCGGTGGTCACCACAGCCATGTCACGCACCTTCCTGCTGGCTGGCCGTCAAGCTCCCGCCGATCCTTCGCAGCACCAGCGCGAGTGCCAGGCCGAACAGCACCAGCAGGACGGCGATCGCACTCGCCGGCCCCATCAGGTTCGCCTGGAAACCACGCTTGTACATGTCGAGCGCGAGCACCCGGGTGGCGTCACCGGGACCGCCCGCGGTGAGCACGAAGATCAGGTCGAAGAAGGTCAGCGAACCCACCAGGATCAGCGTCGACGACGTGATGATCGTGTACTTCAGCTGCGGCACGGTGATGCTGAAGAACTGCCGGACCCGGCCGGCGCCGTCGATCGCCGCGGCCTCGTACATCGAGGTCGGGATCTGCCGCACCCCGCCTTGGTAGATGAGGGAGTGGAACGGGATGAACTGCCAGGACACCACGAAGACGACCACGCCGAGGGCGAGGGTCCCGTTGCCGAGCCAGTCCTGGGTGAGGAAGCCGATCTTCAGCCCGGGGCCGAGCCCGAAGTTCGGGTCGAGCAGGGCCTTGTAGGTGATCGCGATCGCGGCCGAGCTGAGCAGCAGCGGGATGAAGAACAGCACTGCCAGGAAACCGCGGTAACGCTGCCGGCCGGCCAGGAAGGTGCCGATCAGCATGCTGATCGGCGTCTGCACCACCCAGGACAGGATCATGATCTCGAACGTCACCCAGATGGTGTGTGGCAGCGCGGGATCGTCGAGCACCGAGCGCCAGCTGTCGAACCCGGCCGGGTGGATGGCGCCGAGACCGTCCCACTGGGTGAAGCTGAGGAACAGCACGCCGAACAACGGCACGACACCGAAGGCGATGAACATGATCAGCGCGGGCAGCGCCATCCACGCGACGGAACCGCTCCGCCCGGCACCACCGGACGGAGCTTTGCGAGCAGCGCCCGGCAGGACGGGCGGAGCGGTTACGGTCACTGGCCGATCACCGCGTTCATGCTGTCGGCGAACTGCTGGGGGGAGATCGACAGCTGGAACAGCTTGGCGATGTTGTCGAGCAGCGTCTCGGCCTGGGTCGGGCTGAGCGCCTGGTCCCAGGACTGCTGGAAGCTCTTCGCGTTGGCCGAGGTGTCGTAGACGAAGTTCAGCCACTCGGAGTCGTTCTGGTCCGTCACCGAGGACAGCTTGTCCTTGGCGCTGGTCACCACCGGGATGTTGCCGGACTTCACCCAGGCCTCGACCGAGGCGTCGTCGAGGGTGTTGTTGGCCAGGAACTTCTTCGCGGTCTCCTTCTCGCCCGCGCTGGCCTTGGAGGAGATGGACAGGTACTGACCGGGGTTGCCGACCGTGTTGCTCGGGTCGCCCTTGCCGCCGTCGACCGGCGGGAAGTTCATGTAGCCGAGGTGCCCGCCGGTGACGAAGTCGCCGCCGGACGCCTTCATGTTGCCGTAGGTCCAGGCGCCGTGCAGCATCATCGCGGCCTTGCCGGTGAACAGCAGGGCCTGGTCGGCGTTGGAGTCGGCGGTGATCGAGGAGAAGCCCTTGATGAAGCCGTTGGCCTTGATCAGCTTCTGCATCTCCTCCAGCGCCTTCAGCGCCGACGGGTCCGACCAGCTGTTCGGCTTGCCGTCGAAGATGTTCTGGAACACCTCGGCGCCGCCGATCCGGTCGAACAGGAACTCCAGCCACATCATGTTGGTCCAGCGCGACTGGCCGCCGAGCGAGAACGGCGCGATGCCGGCGTTGTTGAACTTCGGCACCAGGTCCATGATGTCGTTCCAGGACTTGGGCGGCTCGGCGCCGACCTTCTCGAAGGACCGCTTGTCGTAGAACAGCACGATCGGCGTCGTGGTCTCGACCGGCATCGCGTAGATCTTGCCGCCGACCGTCGCGGCGCCGAAGGCGGACGGGAAGATCGACTTCTTCAGCTCCGACTGCTCCTCGAACCAGGACGTCAGGTCCTCGACCTGGTTGGCGTCGACGTAGCTCTTCAGGCCACCGCCGCCCCAGCCCCAGATCAGCGTCGGCCCCTGGCCGGCCCCGATCGCGGTCTTGATCTTCTGCTTGAACGCGTCGTTCTGGAACTCGGTGAACTTGATCTGCGTGCCCGAGTTCGCGTCGTTGAACCGCTTGACCTGCGCCTCCCGGATCGCCTGCTGCGGCTGGCCGGTCAGGAACCAGTACGTCGCGCCGCTGCCGGCCGCCGCACCACCCGTGGAGCTGCCGGAGCTCTGTGGGCCGGAAGTACCGCAGGCAGCAAGGCCGGCCGCGAGCGCGCCGCCGCCGACCAAGCCGAGAAAGGAACGCCGAGATGTCGTCATGGGATCCACAGTGATCTCCGTACTCCAGGCCGCGGACCCGCTCCACGGCGCGTGGCTGTCGGGGCGCTCAACGCCCCCCGATTAAGACTATGTTTCGTAACGTAGATTTCGAGAGTTTCGCTGTCAAGACTTGAACTACCGTCAGTTTGGGGTCACAGTGAGGTCACGGATTCCCTGTTGTCACAGGCGATCCACAGACTTCCAGAGCATCGTGACGAGAGCGGCGAACCGCCTCCGAAACATCGAAAAGTTTTCGATACTTTGTCACGGCAAAGAGCCCAGGTTAAGGGAGAATTTCTTGTCCACGCCGACCTCCTCCACCTCGCCGGACCGTCCCTGGCTCGACACCGCGCTGGCGCCCGAGAAGCGCGCCGAGCTGCTCCTGCAGGCGATGACGCTGGCCGAGAAGGTCGCGCAGCTCGGCAGCCGGTGGGCCGGCAACGACATGGCCGACCACGAGCTCCCCGAAGAGGAGACGATCAACGTCGCGCCGATGGAGGACGTGTTCGCGGCCGGCGGTTCACTGTCGCTGGCGGAGGCGAGCCGGCACGGCCTCGGCCACCTGACCCGGGTCTGGGGCAGCGTCCCGCAGTCGGTGGAGCACGGTGTCGAGGAGCTGATCCGCCAGCACCAGGTTGTGCTGGAGGGATCCCGGCTCGGCGTCCCGGCCCTGGTGCACGAGGAGTGCCTCACCGGCTTCACGACGTACGGCGCGACCGTGTACCCGGCGTCGATCGCCTGGGGCGCCACGTTCGACCCCGAGCTGGTCGAGCGGATGGCCGCGGCGATCGGGCGCGACATGGCCGCGGTCGGTGTCCACCAAGGCCTGTCGCCGGTGCTGGACGTCGTACGCGACTATCGCTGGGGCCGCGTCGAGGAGACGATCGGTGAGGATCCGTACCTGGTTGCGATGCTCGGGTCGGCGTACGTCCGCGGGTTGCAGAGCGCCGGCGTGATCGCGACCCTGAAGCACTTCGCCGGGTACTCGGCGTCCAGGGCCGGGCGCAACCACGGTCCGGTGTCGATGGGGCGTCGTGAGCTGCTCGACTTCATCCTGCCGACGTTCGAGACCGCGATCGCGACGGCCGGCGCGGGCTCGGTGATGAGCTCGTACTCCGACATCGACGGACTGCCGGCGAGTGCGGATCCGTGGCTGTTCACCGACGTACTGCGCACGGAGTGGGGTTTCGGCGGCACGGTCGTCTCGGACTACTGGGCGGTGCCGTTCCTCTCCTCGATGCATCGGGTCGCGGCCGACAACGCGGACGCCGGCGTGGTCGCGCTGACGGCCGGCACCGATGTCGAACTGCCGGACACCATCGGGTTCGCCGGCCTGCTCGACAAGGTGCAGTCGGGCGTGATCTCCGAGGAACTGATCGATCGCGCGGCCCGGCGGTTGCTGCTGCAGAAGGTCGAGCTCGGCCTGCTCGATCCCGACTGGACCCCGGAGGGTTCGGTGCGCGCGGGCGGCGTCGACCTCGACTCGGCCGAGAACCGGGAGATCGCCCGGCAGCTCGCCGAACGCTCGGTCATCCTCCTCGACGCGGGTACGGCGTTGCCGCTGACGACCGACCTGCGCAAGCTCGCGGTGGTCGGGCCCTGCGCGGGCGACCAGCGCACGCTGATGGGCTGCTACGCCTTCCCGAACCATGTGCTCCCCCGCTACCCAGACCGCGGTTTCGGGATCGACGTGCTCAGCCCGATCGATGCCCTGCGCAACGAGATCGGCGCGGTGGAGCTCGTGCACGCCAAGGGTTGTGAGGTCACCGGCGACGACCGGTCCGGTTTCGAGGCCGCGGTCGCGGCGGCGCGGGAGGCCGAGCTGTGCATCGCGTACGTCGGGGATCGCTCCGGACTGTTCGGACACGGCACGTCCGGCGAAGGCTGTGACGCCGAGGACCTGCGGCTGCCCGGCGTACAGGGTGAGCTGCTCGACCAGCTGCTCGACACCGGTACGCCGGTCGTCGTGGTGGTCGTCTCCGGCCGGCCGTACGCACTCGGCGACTACGCGGACCGGGTCGCCGGGCTGGTCCAGGCGTTCCTTCCCGGCCAGGAGGGTGCGGCCGCGATCGCCGGCGTACTGACTGGGCGGATCATGCCGAGCGGCAAGCTGCCGGTGCAGATCCCGCGGCACGTCGGTGGGCAGCCGGGCACGTACCTGCAGCCCGCGCTCGGCAGTGTCGAGAGCGCCGGGATCAGTGGGCTGGAGGCGCGGCCGCTGTTCCCGTTCGGGTACGGGTCGTCGTACACCAGCTTCGAGGTCGGCGACCTGCGAGTCAGCGCGACAGAGATCGGGAACGACGGTGAGTTCACCGCGACCGTCCGGGTCCGCAACACCGGCGCCCGGGCCGGCGATGAGGTCGTCCAGCTGTACCTGCACGATCTGGTGGCCCGGATCGCCCGGCCGCTGAAGCAGCTGACCGGGTTCGCCCGGGTGTCGCTGGAGCCGGGCGACGCCACCGATGTCACCTTCCGTGTCCACGCGGATCGCACCGCGTACACAGGGCCGGACCTGCGACGGATCGTCGAGCCGGGTGACGTCGAGGTGATGATCGGCACGTCGTCGCTGGACCTGCCGTGTCGGACTTTTGTCCGGGTTACCGGGGATGTGAGGGTGGTGGGACACGATCGCGTGCTGACCACCCCGGTCGAGCTGACGCCGGTGGTGACCGAGGGAGCAGGAGGAGGGTGATGGGATGCCGCGGTTGAAGGGTCGCGTCACCCTGGCCACCGTGGCCGGCACGGCCGGCGTATCGGTCGCCACGGTCTCCAAGGTGCTCAACGGGCGCAGCGACGTCTCGCCGGCCACCCGGGCCCGGGTCCAGGACATCCTCGAGAAGCACGGGTACGTCGGCCGCCGGCCGGAGCCTGTGGAGCGCGACACCGTCGAGCTCTTCTACCAGGGTGTGGTGAACGCGTACTCGGTCGAGGTGATCCAGGGGGTCGTCGAGGCCGGGCAGGTCGCCGGCGTGGACGTCGTACTGAACGCCCATCCCCCGCACCCGCAGACCTCGAGCAGTGGCCGCGCGGCGCGGTGGATCCGTGAGCTGATCGGCAACGGGCGGCGCGCCGCGATCGGCATCACCAGCGAGCTGGCGGATGCCGACCTGGCCGCGTTGTCCCGGGCGCGGCTGCCGCTGGTGGTCGTCGACCCGGCCAACATCCCGCAGCCGGACGTGACAAGCGTCGGCTCGACCAACTTCGCCGGCGGGATGGCGGCCACCCAGCACCTGCTCTCCCTCGGCCACCACCGGATCGCGTACGTCGGCGGTCCGCCGACCTCAGGCTGCAACCAGGCCCGGATGAGTGGGTTCCGCAGTGCTATGGAGGCCGTCGGCGCGCCGGTCCCGCCGGACTACATCTGGCTGCGGGACTTCCTGTACGACGACGGCCTGGCCGGTGGCGCCGCCATGCTCGACCTGCCGGACCGGCCGACCGCGATCTTCGCCGGCAGCGACGAGGTCGCGCTCGGCATCCTGGAGGCGGCGCGTGCCCGCGGCCTGCGCGTCCCGGAGGACCTCAGCGTGGTCGGCTTCGACGACACCGAGGTCGCCCGGCTCGCCTCTCCCCCACTCACCACGGTGAAGCAACCGCTGCGCGAGATGGGCGCCGTGGCCCTGCGCACCGCCCTGCAACTGGCCGCCGGCGAGAAGGTCGACTCCCACCACGTGGAGCTGGCCACCTCCCTCATCATCAGGTCGTCAGCCGCCCCCAACCACTACCCGCGGCCTAGAGCCGCCGATCAGCCGGCCTAGTCCTCCACGACGCGAGGGCGAGGAGGCCGAACGCGGTCGGCGCGACCATGCCGCCCGGGTGGTGCGCGGCGAGGTTCGATGCCGCCGCCCCGGTCATGTTGATGACGACTCCGGCGTACGCCCACTCCTTCAGCCGCGGCAGCCTCGGAGACAGCAGCACGACCGCGGCCGCGACCTTCGCCGTACCGAGGATGGTGGCCAGGTAGCTCGGGTAGCCGAGGTCACGGAGCATCGGGTAGAAGGGCGCCATCCGGAACAGGTCCATCGTGCCGCCGACGGCGCACTCGCCGGTGACGATCGCTGTCACGATCCAGTAGGTCCGGTTGCGCATCACGACTCACCTGCCATCGGTACGGGTCCGTACTCTTATCTATCGGTACGATAGCGTTTCGATGGAGGTGGATCAATGGCCGGAGTCTCCCGCGGCGACGGTGCGCGGCAGCGGATGCTGACTGCTGCGCTGGAGGTCCTGGACGAGGCCGGGCTGGCCGGCTTCACGATGGAGGCCGTCGCCCGCCGGGCCGGGGCGAGCAAAGCGACGCTCTACCGGCGCTGGCCGACCACCGGAGCGCTGCTGATCGACGCGATGGACGCCACGTTCCGGCCGTTCCCGGTCCCGGACACCGGCCGGGTCGAGTCCGACGTCGCGGAGCTGCTGACCGCGTTCGTCACCATGCTCGAGCACACTCCGTTCCCCCGGCTGCTGGCCGCCTTCATCGATGCCGCCGAGCGGGATCCGGCGCTGGCCCGGCTGCACGCCGAGCTGACGCACCGCCGCCGGGAGCCCCTGCTCGCGGTGCTGGAGCGTGCCCGCGAGCGCAGCGAGCTTCCCGCGGACACCGACCCCGAGCTGACCACGGACCTGCTCACCAGCCCGTTCTTCTACCGGCGGTTCGTTGCCCACCGCCCCATCCCCCCGGCCATGGTCGGGGACGTGGTCGGCCGGGTGCTGTCGCGCTGAAAAGATTGCCTGGTCCGCCGATTCGGCGTACCGTTGTGTGTTTGTGCGGAGACATAAAAAAAGATGCCCAGGTGGGGCATCTAATACCAGATTAGCAGGAAATTCCGCTCTGTGCAAACACCAATTGGGGGCAGTGTGACGGACGAGGTGCTGGTGCGCGAGATCGCCGCAGAACAAGGCGATGTGACGAGGATGTACGACCGGCTCGACGTTCTCCGCGAGCGGGCCCGTGGGGAATTGGCGCGGGTTCAGCTGGAGGAGACGACGCAGACCGAGCAGGCCTGGGCCGAACGCGACTCATTCACCGATCTGTTCGCCGGGCGGTTCTCGCAATTGTCGTCGGTGGAACGCGGGTTGTGTTTCGGCCGGATCGACACCGGCGACGGCGCCCGCTTCCACGTCGGCCGCATCGGGCTGTTCGACGAGGACTACGACCCACTCCTGATCGACTGGCGGACACCCGTCGCGCAGGTGTTCTACCGCGCGACTCCGGCCGACCCGCTCGGCGTCACCCGGCGCCGGCACATCCGGCTGCACGGCCGCACGGTGATCGGTGTCGACGACGACGTGCTGGACCTCGAGGCACTCGGCGACACCGAGCGCCAGACGCTGATCGGCGAGGCCGCGCTGATGGCGTCGCTCGACGCCAGCCGCACCGGCCGGATGAACGAGATCGTCGCGACGATCCAGTCCGAGCAGGACGAGATCATCCGGTCCGGCCTGCCCGGCGTCCTGGTGGTCCAGGGCGGTCCGGGCACCGGCAAGACCGTGGTCGCGCTGCACCGCGCGGCGTACCTGCTCTACACGTATCGCGAGCAGTTGTCGCGGAGCGGCGTACTGGTCGTCGGGCCGAACGCGACCTTCCTGCACTATATCGATCAGGTCCTCCCCTCGCTCGGGGAGACCGATGTCGTGCTGGCGACGGTCGGCGAGCTCTACCCGGGCGTGGACGCGACCGGGGCGGAGTCCCGGACGGCTGCCCGGGTCAAGGGTGACGAGGCGATGGCCGACGTACTCGCGCGGGCCGTGCGTGACTTCCAGTTGGTGCCGACGGCCCCGATCGAGCTGAAGGTGGACCAGCACGAGCTGGTGCTGCGGCCGAGCGTCGTACGGAAGGCTCGGGAGCGGGCGCGGGCCACGGACCGGCCGCACAACCGGGCTCGGCTCGTCTTCGTGCGCGCGATCCTGACGGCGTTGACCAACCAGATCGCCGATCGGCTCGGGCGGCAGTATCTCGGGACCGAGGACATCGAGGACATCCGCAAGGAGCTGACCGAGGACGACAAGGTTCAGGCGCTGCTGGTCCGGCTCTGGCCCGAGCTCACGCCGCAGATCCTGGTGTCCGTGCTGCTGTCGTCGCCGGAGCGGCTCAGGGCCGCGGCGCCGCACCTGACCGAGGACGAGCTGGCAGCGGTACGGCGGCCGGTCGACGCCGAGTGGACGCAGTCCGACGTCGCGCTCCTCGACGAGGCGGCCGAGCTGCTCGGCGACACCGACGGAACTGTTGCCGCGCGCAACCGAAAGGAGGCGGACGACGCGGCCGCCGAACAGTCCCATTGGGAGTACGCCCGGGGCGTGATCGACATCGAGCTCACCGCCGACCGGATCACCATCGAGCCGTGGGAGATCGAGGAGTTCGCCGCGCTCGTCCACCACCGGACGCAGCTGATCGAGAACCCCGGCACAGTGGCCGAACGGGCCGCGTCGGATCGCACCTGGGTGTTCGGGCACGTCATCGTGGACGAAGCGCAGGAGCTGTCCGCGATGGACTGGCGGATGCTGATGCGCCGGTGCCCACGGCGCTCGATGACGCTGGTCGGTGACGTCGCGCAGACCGGCTCGGCGGCCGGGATCGCCTCGTGGGCGGACGTTCTGGACAAGTACGCGCCGCGGCGGTGGCGGAGCGCGGAGCTGACGGTGAACTACCGCACGCCCACCGAGATCATGGCCGTCGCCGCGAACGTGCTGGCCGCGATCGATCCGGCGCTCAGCCCACCGGCCTCGGTCCGCGAGACCGGGACCCAGCCGTGGCTCGACTCGGTGCCCGCGGACGCGTTCGTGGACGCGCTCGTCACCACGATCAGGTTCGAGCGCCAGGCGATCGACGACGGCAGGCTTGCGGTCATCGTCCCGACCTCGCGGTACGACGAGTTGGCCGCCGTACTCCCGGACGTTGCCCACGGCCACGACCCGTCCGTCCTCGACGCCGGCGCCGCGCTGCTCGACGTGGCCCAGTCCAAAGGCCTCGAGTTCGACGCCGTGCTGATCGCCGACCCCGCCACCATCATCACCGACTCCACCCGCGGCCTGTCCGACCTCTACGTAGCGATCACCCGAGCCACCAAACGACTCACCATCCTCACCCCGGGTCCGCTCCCACCGGCGCTGCGTTGACCAGCGGCGCGATCACCGCTCGGGAGTGAGCCGTCACGGTGGGTGAGATCTTTGGGCAATTGAGTAAAGTCCGTAACGAAAAGGCTCCCGGAAAGCCCGGTCCTCACGTAATCTGCCGGACCATGCACAGAGGCGAGCCCGCCCGGCCCAACGTTGCGCAATCGGTGATCCTGTTCCTGCTGGTCAGCGGTCTCTGCGGCGCACTCGTCGCCGGCTTGGCCCTTCCGTTCGCCGGTCTGGCCGGCGTCACCACGGAGAAGGCGCACGACACTGTGCAGTACCTTCCGCAGGACCTGCAGACGGCGCCGCTGGCCCAGAAGAGCCAGATCCTGGCCGCCGACGGCTCGCTGATCGCCACGCTGTACCAGGAGAACCGCACCCCGGTCACGCTGAAGCAGATCAGCCCGGTGATGCTGAAGGCGATCATCGCGATCGAGGACGACCGCTTCTACCAGCACGGGGCGCTGGACGCCAAGGGCACGCTGCGCGCCCTGCTGCGCAACCAGTCGCAGGGATCGGTCCAGCAGGGCGGCTCCAGCATCACCCAGCAGTACGTGAAGCTCAGCCTGGTCGCCAAGGCGCGCACGCCGGAGGAGATCCAGGCCGCCACCGCGGAGACCTACGAGCGCAAGGTCGCCGAGCTCCGCTACGCGATCGCGGTCGAGAAGCAGTACTCCAAGGACGAGATCCTCAACCGCTACCTGAACCTGGCCTTCTTCGGCGACCGCTCGTACGGCGTCGAGGCGGCGGCGATGCACTACTTCGGGGTGCACGCGGCCAAGCTCAACCTGCCGCAGGCCGCGCTGCTGGCCGGCCTGGTGAAGAACCCGACCGGCTACAACCCGACCAACAACCCGAAGCGGGCCAAGGAGCGCCGCGACGTGGTGCTGCGCCGGATGCAGGAGCTGAACGTCATCTCGGCCAAGGAGGCCCGGGACGCGATCAAGACGCCGGTGATCGACCCGGCCAAGGTCCGCAACGTGCCGAGCGGCTGCGCGAACTCGAAGTACCCGTTCTACTGCGACTACGTCGTGGCGCAGCTGAAGGCGAACCGCGTCTTCGGCAAGACCCCGGAGGACGCCGAGAACTACATCGAGACCTCCGGCCTGATCGTGCGGACCGCGCTGGACCCGAAGATGCAGAAGGCGGCCGAGGCCTCGATCAAGAAGCACTCGAAGCCGACCGACTCCGCGGTCGCCGCGATCACTCTGGTCGAGCCCGGCACCGGCCTGGTGAAGGCGATGGCGCAGAGCCGGACGTACGGCAGCAAGAAGGGCCAGACGTCGTACAACTACAACGTCGAGAAGTCCTACGCCGGCGGGTTCGGCGGCTTCCAGAACGGCTCGACGATGAAGGCGTTCACGATCGCGGCCGCGATCGGCAAGGGCGTCCCGATGACGTACCGGATCGCCTCGCCGCAGACGCTCGACCTGCGCGGCGTGCGGTTCAGCACCTGCAACGGCCCCACGTCGGACCCGACGTACCACCCGAAGAACTCGACCAAGACGGTCGCGGACCCGTCGATGCTGGACGCCGCCAAGGCCTCGACGAACACCTACTTCCTGCAGCTGTCCAAGCAGATCGGCCTGTGCCCGATCGCGACCATCGCGCAGAAGCTCGGCATGTACGACGCCCAGACGATGGAACCGCTGAAGCAGGTCGTCTCGTACACCCTCGGGCCGGGTCTGGTCAGCCCGCTGATGGTCGCCAACGCGTACGCGACGTTCGCGGCCCGCGGCATGTACTGCAAGCCGCAGGTGGTCACCGCGATCACCAGCAGCCGGGGCAAGTCCATTCCCACCCCGGGCCCGAGCTGCAAGCGCGCCCTGTCGCCGACGGTCGCCGACGGCGTCAGCTACGTGCTGCAGCAGGTGATGGGACCTGGCGGCACCGGCTCCAAGCTGAAGTTCGGCAAGAGCGACCTGGCCGGCAAGACCGGTACGACGGACGACAACAAGGCGGTCTGGTTCGCGGGCTACTCGACCAAGCTGGCCGCCGCGTCGGTCGTGGCCGACGCCGATCCGCCGGCCGAGAACCTGATCGGACAGACGCTGAACGGGAAGAAGATGCGCGACGCGTCGGGTTCCGGCACGGCGGGACCGATCTGGGAGTCCGCGATGCAGGCCGCGCTGCAGGGCCTGCCGACGAGCAAGTTCGTGAAGCCGGACGACAAGACGATCCGTGGCGACGTGAAGGATCTGCCGTACCTGAAGGGGATGCCGCCGGCCGAGGCGATCGCCAAGCTGGCGCAGCTGGGCTTCAAGGCGCAGGTCGCGCCGGAGCCGGTGGACTCGGACGCGCAGGCGGGCATGGTCGCCTTCACCACCCCGCGGCAGGAGGACGGCGCGCCGGCCGGTGCGATCGTGACGTTGCACCTGTCCAACGGCAGCAAGGCGCAGCCGCCGACGCCGCCGGTGACACCGCCCACGCCGCCGATGACACCACCGACGATCAAGCCGCCGGGCTTCCCGACCTGCCCGCCGTGGGACCCGAAGTACCCCAACTGCCGGCGCGGTCGCTGACCGGTCTGTGGATATCTTCGGCACGCCGGTGTGGTGAGTCACTAGGCTATGGCCGTTCAACCGGCCGTTCGAGCCAAGCTGAAGGGAAAGCCAGTGACCGTCGATGAGCTGCAGCGCGCCCGCCAGGAGTACGACGACCTTGTCGCGCGAGGGCTGAAGCTCGACCTCACGCGGGGCAAGCCGTCACCACGACAACTCGACCTGGCGGACGCGATGCTCGACCAACCCGTCGCGCCGGTGTCGGCCGCCGGGGTGGACCTGCGCAACTACGGCGGCCTGGAGGGTCTGCCGGAGCTGCGGGAGATCTTCGCCGGCGCGTTGCAGGTGCCGGTCGACCAGCTGCTTGCGGTCGGCAACTCCAGCCTGGAGCTGATGCACGACGCCGTGGTGTTCTCGCTGCTGGGCGTCGTACCAGGTGCTGAGCGGCGGTGGGTCGACGAGCCGGAGATCACGTTCCTGTGCCCGGTGCCTGGGTACGACCGGCACTTCTCGGTGTGCGAGCGGTTCGGCATCAAGATGGTCCCGGTGCCGATGACGCCGGACGGTCCGGACCTGGACGTCGTCGAGCGGCTGGTCGCGGCCGACCCGCAGGTGAAGGGCATCTGGTGCGTGCCCAAGTACAGCAACCCCGACGGCACGGTGTACTCGGACGAGACGGTGCGGCGGCTGGCGGCGATGGAGACCGCGGCACCGGACTTCCGGATCTTCTGGGACAACGCGTACGCCGTTCACCACCTGACCGACACCGAGACCGAGATCGCCGACGTGCTGGCGTTGTGCGCCGAGCACGGGCACCCGGACCGGGCGTTCGTGTTCGGGTCCAGCTCGAAGATCACCTTCGCCGGGTCCGGGGTCGCCTTCTTCGGGTCCTCCCCCGCCAACGTCGCCTGGTGGCTGAGCCACACCTCGAAGCGCAGCATCGGCCCGGACAAGATCAACCAGCTCCGGCACGTGCAGTTCCTGCGCGACGCCGACGGGCTGCGGGCACACATGCGGAACCTGGCGGAGCTGATCCGGCCCAAGTTCGAGGCCGTCGACAAGATCCTCACCACCGAGCTCGGCGGCACCGACCTGGCCTCCTGGACCAGCCCCGCGGGTGGCTACTTCATCTCCCTCCAGGTCCCGAAGGGCTGCGCCCGCGCGGTCGTCGCGAAGGCGAAGGCCGCCGGCATCGCCCTGACCCCGGCGGGTGCCAGCCACCCGTACGGCGACGACCCGGGCGACCGCACTATCCGCATCGCCCCGACCTACCCCGAGCTGCCCGAAGTCGAGGCAGCCATCTCCGGTCTCGCGACCTGCATCCGCCTCGTCGGCGCCGAGCAGCAGGCGGCCGGCTAGTTGGTGCCAGTGACATCGAGGATGTAGCGCTGGGCCGGGGTCAGACGGTTGTACGTCTCGACGCGGAGGTAGGCCTGCTGATCCAGTTGCTGCGGGAGGTGACGTAGGGCGAAGTAGGAGTGCATCGCCCGGCGCGGTCGGTCGGTGCGGTTCTGGGTGCCGCCGTGCCAGAGGTGGCTGTTGAAGACGACGACAGTGCCGGCCTTGCCGGTCAGCAGAACCTGATCCGGGTGCTCGTCGCCCGGATTCGTCATCTCGTCACCGGGCATGGTGCCGCGCCGGTGCGAGCCGGGCACCACGCGGGTCGCGCCGTTCTCCGGAGTGAAGTCGTCGAGCAGCCAGATCGAGTTGCACACCTCGTACGCGCCGGGCTCGACCGGATGGCCGAAGTCGGCGTGCAGGGCCTGAAGCCCCTGCCCCGGCAGGGCTGCGCGGCTGTTCAGCGACGACAGCCGGAACTCGCCGAGCACATGCTTCATCGCGGCCAGCACGCGCGGGTGGCTGAAGCACACCTCGAACCGCGGGTCCTTGTTGACCAGGTCGGCGAGCCGGTCGGTGCCCTTCTCCTGGTGCACCTCGAGACCCGCTCGGTCGCCCTCGGCGGCGGTGAGCTCGGCCATCCGTTTGTTGAGGCCGGACACCTCCTCCGCGGTGAGGATTCCCTCGAGCGGGAGGAAGCCGTCGCGGTCGAGCCGGTCCTTCTCGGCCTGGGTGAGCACGTCGTCGGTGACGCCGAGGTCGTGCAGTGCGGTTGCCATATCCATAAGCACTCCTTCACAGGTTGCACGAATCGATGTCAGCATCGAGCAGACGTGCATGCGAAACAATGCAGGAGGCGACAGCGACTATGCACAAATCGCTTCAGCTGCTCGGCGCCGGCGTACACGCGGCCGGTCCGGGCAAGGACTACCCGTTGCATGCGCACACCTCGTGGGAGCTGGTCTACTACGTGCGCGGCCGGATCACGTGCCCGATCGGCGACGAGACGTACGCCGCCACGCCGGGCACCGTCCTGCTCACACCGCCGCGGACGTTCCACGCCGAGCTGAGCCGCACCGGCTACGCCAACCGTTTCTTGCAGGTCGACGCCGCGGCTGGACGGCCGTGGCCGCGGGTCTGCTTCGACGACGGCGAGCGCAGCCTCGGCCGCGTCTTCGACGCCATCGTCCGCGAGAGCGCGCAGCCCGGCGACGAGAGCGACCGGATGTGCTCGCTGCTGCTCGACGAGCTCGACCTCCTGCTGCGCCGCGCGGCCGCCGCCTCGCCGGTGACAGCGGCGGAACAGCTGGTCGCGCAGGCTGAGCGGATCTTCGAGGAACGCTTCGCCTCCGGGATCCGGATCGCCGAGGTCGCCGCCGAGCTCGGCATCTCGCCGTCCGGGCTACGGGCCGCCTTCGCACGGCTGCGTGGCACGAGTCCGCGCGCGGCGCTGCACCACGTGCGGCTGCGGCACGCGCTCGGCCACATCCGCAACTCCACGTTGACACTGCAGGCGATCGCGGAGCTGACCGGCTACGACTCGGTCAGCCACCTCAGCCGCCAGGTCAAGGCCGCGACCGGCTCGGCGCCGGGCGCGTTGCGTGCGCCGGAGTGACGGTCAGGGAATGTCGAAGAGCAGACAGGTCGAGGTGGCGTGCGCCAGCAGGGTCCCGCGCTCGTCGAACAGGCGGGACTCGGCGGCAGCGGTACGGCGGCCGCGGCTGATCATCGCGCCCTCGCAGCGGAGCAGGCCGGAGGAGACCGTGACCGGCTTGATGAAGCGGGTCATCAGGTCGAGCGAGGTGTAGCCCACGCCGGCCGGAAGCGTCGAATGGACCGTGCAGCCGGCGGCGGTGTCGAGCAGCGTCGCGATGATGCCGCCGTGCACCGTGCCGAGCGGGTTGTAGTGGAACTCGGCGGCCGGCATCAGCACCGCGACCCGGCCCTCCTCGACCTCGAACCCGGTCCCGCCGACCAGCTGCAGGATCGGCGGCGGCGGGACCTTGCCGTCCCGCATGGCCTGCAGCATCTCCAGGCCGGAGATCGCGCCGAGCGACGCCGCCGTCAGCGCCGGGTCGGACCAGGTGAAGGTACGGCTGCGGGTCGCCTGCTGGGTCTCAGTCATGAACCGAGCCTCACATCCCCCGCTGGGTCTGTCAACGAGACCTAGCCCTCACTAGCATGAGCCCTATGACCGCAACGTACGACGCCTTGGACTGGTCGGTGGACAACTGCCCGATCGGGCGGGCGATGGAGATTCTCGGCGAGCGGTGGACCGTGGTGGTGCTGCGCGAGGTGTTCAACGGCATCCGCCGGTTCGACGAGCTGCGGATCCGCACCGACATCCCCCGGCAGGTGCTGTCCAACCGGCTGGCCAAGCTCGTCGACCACGGCATCCTGCGCCGGGTGCCGTACCGCGAGCCCGGGTCCCGGCAGCGCGACGAGTACCGGCTGACCGAGAAGGGGTTCGACCTCTACCCGCTGCTGATCGCGATCCGCGACTGGGGTGACAAGTACCTGGCCGGACCCGAAGGCTCGCCGTTGAGCATCACCCACCGCGACTGTGGCGCCGACGTCCACACCGAGGTTCACTGCGCCGCCGGCCACACCGTCGAGTCACCGCGCGACGCCGTACCGCGACCGGGCCCAGGGGCTCGGCGGCGGCGGTCAAACGTATGAAATAAAGGGTTTCGGGCCCCGGAGCACATTACTGACACCACTCTGGGTAGGCTGCTCGCGACCTCGACTGGAGCAGGAGGTTGAGTGAGGCAGTTCAACACGCCACCCGGCTGGCCCGACCCGCCGAACGCCAGGTGGAGACCGCCCAAGCGCTGGGGTCCCGCGCCGTCGTGGCCACCTGCGCCCGACGGCTGGAGGTTCTGGGTCGACGAGGAGGGCCGCCCGGTGCGCGGGCCGATCGGCCGGTACGGCGGTCCGAGCGTCGTCAAGCTCGGGTCGGCGGCACTCGTCGTCCTCGCGCTGATCGGCCTGGTGCTGTTCAACCCGTTCACCGGCGGCGGCGACGACTCGACTCCCACCGCCGCCCCGACGGCTGAGGTGGAGAGCTCCGCCGCGCCGGAGAGCATGCCGACCGCACCGGGAACCGAGACGCCGACGACGGCGCATCCGACGCCGAAGGCAGCCACGACCGAGCCGACGGCGGAGCCGACGCCGACTCCCTCGGCCCCGAGCGACACCCCGACGGAGCCGGAGCCGTCCACGCCGAAGACGACCCCGACGCCGAGCAAGACGCCCACCACGACCAACGTGACGGTCGTCTACCGCAACTGCGCCGAGGTCCGCGCCGCCGGCAAGGCGCCCCTGCACCGTGGCGACCCGGGCTACTCCGAGGAGCTCGACAACAACGGTGACGGAACGGCCTGCGACCGCGGCAACTCCTGACCGCCGGCCCGCAGTCCTTCGTCCCACAGTTCCTGGGTCTGCACGATCCAGAAGGTCGCGAACAGCGTGATCACCGCGCCCTCGATCCAGAGCACCGCATGCTCCCAGCCGAACAGCCACTTCCAGGCCAGCAGCGCGAGCGGTACGACGACCATCGCGATCGCCAGCGCGGTGTAGCGGTTGGCCGCCGGCGCCTTCGCGTGCGCCGGGTGCTCCTTGCGGCGGAACTGCTGCGCGTTCAGCAGCACCACCAGGATGATGCAGAGGAACAACACCACCGCCGCCGTGTAGTGCGCGTTGCGGATGAACCCGGCCCGGTCGGCGAAGAACCACGCCACGCCACCGCCGAACAGTGCGAGCGCGACGCCGAAACCGACCAGGTACATGGGATTCCGGTCCGCGCGGGACAGCCGCGCCCGCAGCACGAACACCGCGGTGACCACCAGGCACGGCACGCCGACGACGAACAGCGCGAGCATGTTGTTGGCGATGTTCGCGGCCGTGTCACCCAGCACCATCGGCACCGACCGGCACCTCCCCGGACCCGGTGTCGGCACCAGCGCCACGACGGGCGCGAGGATCCCGGCGACGTTGAGCAGGATGTCCTCCCGCTCGGTGTTGCCCTTGAGCACCACCATGCAGACACCGATGGCGATCAGGCCGCCGACGAAGATCGCCTGCACCGGCGTGTAGTAGTAGGCGCTGATCGACGTCTGCAGACAGCGCGGACTCGTCTTCGACCACTCGATCACCAGCGAAGCGGCGAGCAGCACCACCATCGCCACCATCGCCATCCGCAGGTAGCGGTAGGTCTTGATCGAGTAACCAGCGGGCTCAGCCATGTCGGCCCCCTAGGAACGAAACTCCCCCTGTTACTCGCAGTATGCGCCGCGGCGGGCCGCACGGCAGCGCGTGCGGCCCGCCGCGTGTCGGGTCAGCCGGCCTGGGCCGTGTTGTACACGTTCTGGGCGTCGGTGCCGAAGTACGGGCCGAACATCCAGGTCGGGATGAAGTTGATCTTGTAGCTGTTCACCGAGTTCACGATGCCGGCGCCGGTCGACTCGCTGAACTGCAGGAACCAGCCGCCACCACTCGACCCGCCGGTCATGTTGCAGGTCATCCCGATCCCGTTCGAGATGAGCGCGTTGAACGTGGTGCCGCTGCAGTAGATCAGCTTCGAGCCGTCGTACGGCGCCGCGGCCGGGTACCCGAAGGCGTACATGTTCTGGCCGCGCGCCTGGTTGAACGCGATGCCCTGGCCGCCGACCACGTCGGTGAGGTTCTGGCCGTTGAGCGGGTTCACCACCGCGGCGCCGACGTCGTAGTTGATGTCCTCACTGGCCACCCACTGCGGCGTCGCATAGGTCTTCTTCGCGGTCCAGGTCCCGTACGGCGTGCTGCCGTTGTTGTACGCCGGGACGAACGCCCAGTTGGTGTGGAACGCGCCGTCCAGCTTCACGCAGTGGCCGGCGGTGATCACGGTGCTCTTGTTCGTCGAGGTCACGGCCGTCCCGCTGCAGGACGCCGTACGGCCCTGGTAGGTGAAGAACACCCGGCCCTCGGTGCTGACGATCTTGCCGCCGCCGGTCCACTGACTGCCGCCGTTCGGGAACGCGGTCGGCGCGACGGTGGTGGGCTTGCCGGCCGCCGGCGCGGCAGCCACCCGCTGCTTCGGTTTCAGAAGCTGTTCGAGCGGTACGGCGGACCGCATCCGCTCGGCGGTCCAGAAGCCGGCGACCTTGGCCTGCTCGGCCTTGGTCGTCGCGGCCTCGTGGACCGTCGAGGGGCTGCCCGCGGACGCCGTACCGGCGAGCGGTACGACGAGGCCGACAGCACAGGTGGTTGCGAGCAGGACGGAACGAAGGGGGCGGAATCGCATCATCTGCTGCCACTCTTTCCCGGCCGGTGGAGCACACCGGCCGTCCTCACGGAACAGAATCCGGCCGGACCGGTTCCGCACAGTCACCGGCCCGTCACTTCAGGTGCGCCACCCTATGCGCTGAACGCCCGCCGCAAAACCCTTTACAGCCTGATCGACTTCTTGTTCATGAACTCCTCGATGCCGGCCGGGCCGAGCTCGCGGCCGATGCCGGAGCGCTTGATGCCACCGAACGGCAGATCGGCCTGGGAGCCGCCGGCCCGGTTCAGGTAGACCATGCCGGCGTCGATCCGCTCGGCGACGCGGCGCAGCCGGTCGGGGTCGGTCCCCCAGACGCTGGCGCCGAGACCGAACGGGGTGTCGTTGGCCAGCCGGACCGCGTCGTCCTCGTCCTCGGCCCGGAACACGATCACCACCGGCCCGAAGATCTCCTCGTAGTACGCGTCCATCGCAGGCGTGACGTCGGTGAGCACGGTCGCTTCGAGAAAAGCACCGGGCTCGATCCGGTGGCCGCCGGCGCGCAGCGTCGCACCCTGCTCGACCGCCTTCGCCACCTGGCCCGCGACCTCGTCCGCCGCGGCGACCGACGCCAGCGGCGGAAGCTTCGTCTCCGGGTCGCTCGGGTCGCCGGGCTGGTAGTACTCCGCGACCCGCTTGGTCAGCCGGTCGACGTACTCGTCGTAGATGTCGGCGAGCACGATCATCCGCTTCGGCGCGTTGCACGACTGACCGCAGTTCCGCATCCGCGCGGTCGCGGTGGCGTTGACCGTCTCGTCCATGTCGTCGGTGTCGAGCACGATCAGCGGGTCGGAGCCGCCGAGCTCGAGCACGGTCTTCTTCAGGTGCCGCCCGGCCTCGGCCGCGACCGACACGCCGGCCTGTTCGCTGCCGGTCAGCGAGACGCCCTGGATCCGCGGGTCGGCCAGGATCGCCGGGATCTGCCGGCTCGAGGCGAAGGTGTTGACGTACACGTCGTCCGGTACGCCGGCGTCGTGCAGGATCTGCTCGATCGCGCGGGCCGAGCGCGGGCAGATCGACGCGTGCTTGAGCAGGATGGTGTTGCCGAGCACCAGGTTCGGCGCGACGAACCGGGCCACCTGGTAGCACGGGAAGTTCCACGGCATGATGCCGAGCAGCGGCCCGATCGGGCCCTTGGTGATGACGGCCTTGCCGCCCTTGATGTCCAGCGGCTCGTCGGCCAGCAACGCCGGCCCGTGCTCGGCGTAGTACCGGAAGATGTCGACCACGATCCCGACCTCGCCGCGGCCCTCGTTGATCCGCTTGCCCATCTCCAGCGTCATGATCGCGGCCAGCTCCTCGGCCCGCCCCTCGAACAGGTCCGCCGCCCGCGCCACGATCGCGGCCCGCTCCCGCACCGACCGCGCCCGCCACCCCGGATACCCACCGGCCACCCGCCCGACCGCGGCCCGAACCTCTTCCTCGGTCGAGTTGGCCACTTCCTCCACCACCACACCCGTCGCCGGGTTCGTCACCACGTACATGGTTCCTCCATCCACAACCGACGCAAGCGCCCAGGTTAGCGACTTCATTCCATACTGTATACAGTGATCTCATCTGTTGTGGTCAGGGGTGTCGACAGGGCAAGCTCATGGCAGCCCGTTGTCCCGCCCTAGTCGATCGGATGCCCGCCCGTGTCTGAGCAACGGAAGTTTCGTCTTGTCCTGAAGCTGGTCGCCGTACTCGCCGCCGTTTCGGTGCCCTCGATGGCAGTGGCCGCGCCGAGCGCGACCGCTCCCCCTGATCCGGCCAATTCCTGGCAGTTTCCGCATTGGCCGCAGAAGCAGCCTTGGCAGGAGTCCGGTGAGCAGAAGCGCATCGCTTCGACCACCGGTGACGGATTGCCGGGGGCTATTGATCCGCAGAACTGGGTGAACCCGGATCACATGACCTGGGCTGACTACCGCAAGCCGCCAGGAACCAACTGGGCCGACCCGGACGTGAAGGGGTCGACGCGGACGTTCAAGGGTGCGCTGGTGCTGGTCGACTACCCGAACCAGGACTTCGTCGTCACCAAGGCGAAGGGGTCGACGCCGTTCGGGAACCCGAGTGCGGAGGCGAACGGCGTGCCGCGCGACCAGGTCGCCGAGTTCTACAAGAACTTCCTCAACACCCCCGGCACGCTGAACCGCGGCCACACCATCCACGAGTACTGGATGGAGGACTCCGGCGGCCGGTACGGCGTCGACCTGACCGCGTTCGGCCCGTACCGGATGCCCGGCAAGTCGCACGAGTACGCGATGGAGTTCCAGGGCGGCACCGCCTGCCCGGCCGGTGACAACTGCACCAAGAACATCCGCACCGACGCCCGCGCCGCCTGGGTCGCCGACCAGGGACCGGAGGTGCCGGCCGGGTTCGACTTCGTGTTCTTCCTGAGCGCCGGGCAGGACGAGTCGTCCACCTGGCAGGAGTTCGGGATGATGAAGTTCCCGACCAAGGAGGACGTCACCGACGAGTTCGGCCCGCCGGACCCGGCGCTGCCGAACTGGTCCGACACCCGGTACGTCGACTGGACCTCGTGGGCCGCCGGCGCGTCCATCTGGCCGAACGCAGGCGGCGGCTCGTCGACCCAGGCCGAGAGCTCCGGCATGGGTGTCTACGCGCACGAGCTCAGCCACATCCTGGGCATCGGCGACAACTACAACAACCCGTACGGCGTACCGCCGCGGCGCGCGTACACCGGCATCTGGGAGATGCTCAGCCGCGGCAGCTTCAACGGACCGGGTGGCCCGCACAGCCGCTGGATGATCCCGGCGACCGGTGGCGGCTCGATGGGCGCACAGCACATGCTCCGGAACAAGATCAAGCTGCAGATGGTCGACGAGAAGAACGTCCTGCGGCTGTCCCGCGAGGCACTCGCAACGTCCGGTGTCGTGATCGCCGACGTCACCGCACGCACGGTCCAGCCCGGCCCGAAGGGCTTGTCCGGCGTGAACATCCAGCTCGGCGGCGCGGGCGATCTCGCCCCGCCCTGCAACATCACCACGGACCCGATGTGCGACGGCCGCGGGTACCAGAACTACACGGTCGAGGTCGTCGACCGGATGGGCACGGACTCGTTCACGCCCGACGCCGGCGTCTTGCTGGCGAAGACGAAGAACGAGGACCGGGCGCCGTTCGAGTGGGTCATCGACGCCAATCCGCAGGACATCGGCATGACCGACTACGTGCTGCCCGACGGCACCCAGGTCCCCATCACGATCGGCGACTACCGCCAGCTGTCCGACGCGCTCTTCCACGCCGGCACCAACTCGGGCAGCGAGTACGAGTACACCGACTCCGCCAACCGCCTGCACTTCTACATCACCAACGTGAAGCGGGACCGCCAGGGCGTGCTGTCCTACACGGTCGCGATCCGGTCGCTCGACGGCGCCGGAGCTCAGAAGCGCGGCGTCCAGGTTCTGCCGACCGTGGCGAAGCCGCAGCAGAACGGCGTGCAGACGTGCAGCTTCCAGCTGACCAATACGGGTCAGGCGGGGGCCGGATCACAGCACCCCGAGGACGTCACGCCGTACCTCAAGGGCGACGTCTACCGCGTGAGCGCCAAGATCGACGGCAGTGGCTGGTCGATGTCCCTGCCGAACGCGCTCGCCACCACGAACGCCGGCCAGCACACGACGGTCCCGGTCTACACGAAGTCCGGCACCGCACCGCTGGCCAAGATCACCCTGACCGCAACCTCAGAGAGCGACCCCACCAAGCGAGCCACCGCCACCTGCATCGCCGTCAAGCGCTGACGCGAGCCCGTCCAGCGTCCACGCGCGACTGACGCCGGTCGCGGAGTAGAGATACTCCGCGACCCGGCGGGCGGCCCACCCGTGCGCCTCGGTGAGGCCCGCGGCGATCCAGCGCAGGTACGGAAGGGTCGGCGCGTTCGGTTCGAGGTCGGCGACGGTTCCGTGGGTCACGGTGAACATCGGTACGCCGTCCTGTTCGCCCAGCCGGGCCACGGTCTCGTACCGCCCCGAACCCATCGCGTGGACGGCATCGACATCCGGGAGTACGGCGGCCAGGTCGCGAGCGAACTCGCCTCCCGGGTCGCGGCGCATCTCCTGGGCGGCGACATCGCCCAACTGGTCCGGCGTCACCAGGTAGGCCCGCGCTGCCACCACCCCCGGCGCGGCCGGGTTGTAGAACGCCGACCCGCCACCCCACACCCGGGACTCCCCCGCGAACACCAGGCCGCCCGGGACCTCCACGGCCGCGATCCGCGAAGGGTCGCGGGTGTCGCGGCAGCCCGGGTAGACCCGCGCGCGCCGGCCGGGCGGCCGCCGGCGAGGTAGCAGCGGAACCTGTCGAGGGACAGGTTGGACCCGTAGGCGACGTACCAGACGCGGACCACACCGCTCAGAATAGTTCGGAAGTCGGCTGTTACAAACAGCAGAGTTCACCTTCCGTCGGTTAATCGTTCAGGTTAGGGTGCGTCCGACGCAGTGCTGGTGTTCCAGACTCCATCCGCCCCACCGCCCAAGGAGACCACGCATGCCAGACATCAATCGTCGCAGGTTCCTGCAGCTCGCCGGCGCCACCGCCGCGTTCAGCGCGATGGCGAACAGCATCGAGCAGGCCGCCGCGATCCCGGCCCACCGCCTGCACGGCAGCATCGAGGACGTCGAGCACATCGTCGTGCTGATGCAGGAGAACCGTTCGTTCGACCACTACTTCGGCACGCTGAAGGGCGTTCGCGGGTTCGGCGACCCGCGGCCGGTGACGCTGCCGAGCGGCAAGCCGGTCTGGCACCAGACCAGCAGTTCCGGCCAGGAGACGCTGCCGTTCCACCCGGAGGCCGACGACCTCGGCCTGCAGTTCCTGCAGGGCCTGCCGCACAGCTGGCCGGACGGGCAGCAGGCGATCAACAAGGGCAAGTACAACCAGTGGATCGCGGCCAAGTCCGCGGTCACGATGGCCTACCTGACCCGCGAGGACATCCCGTTCCACTTCGCGCTCGCGGACAAGTTCACCATCTGCGACGCGTACCACTGCTCGTTCATCGGCGCGACCGACCCGAACCGCTACTACCTGTGGACCGGCCACACCGGCAACGACGGCACCGGCGGCGGCCCGGTGATGGGCAACGACGAGCTCGGCTACGGCTGGACGACGTACCCGGAACGGCTCGAGCAGGCCGGAGTGTCGTGGCGGATCTACCAGGACATCGGCGACGGCCTGGACGCCGCCGGTCACTGGGGCTGGATCGACGACGCGTACCGCGGCAACTACGGCGACAACTCGCTGCTGTACTTCAACACCTACCGCAACGCCGAGCCGGGCGACGCCCTCTACGAGAAGGCCCGCACCGGCACCAACGCCAAGGCCGGCGAGAGCCTGTTCGCCCGGCTGGCCGCGGACGTGCAGGCGAACCGGCTGCCGCAGATCTCCTGGATCGCCGCGCCGGAAGCGTTCAGCGAGCACTCGAACTGGCCGACCAACTACGGCGCCTGGTACATCTCGCAGGTCCTCGACGCGCTCACCGCGAACCCGGAGGTCTGGAGCAAGACCGCGCTGTTCATCACGTACGACGAGAACGACGGTTTCTTCGACCACATCGTGCCGCCGTTCCCGCCGGCCTCGGCAGCGCAGGGGCTGTCGACCGTCGACACCACGCTGGACAACTACCCGGGCAGCAGCAAGTACGTCGCCGGGCCCTACGGACTCGGGCCGCGGGTGCCGATGTTCGTGGTGTCGCCCTGGAGCACCGGTGGCTACTCGTGCTCGGAGGTGTTCGACCACACGTCGATCATCCGGTTCATGGAGAAGCGGTTCGGCGTGCACGAGCCGAACATCTCGCCGTGGCGGCGGGCGATCTGCGGCGACCTGACGTCCGCGTTCGACTTCGGCACCAAGACCACCCAGCCCGCCGACCTGCCCGACACCTCGGCGTACGAGCCGCCGGACAACGACCGGCACCCGGACTACCGGCCGACCCCGCCCGCGGTCGGCAGCATCCCGGCCCAGGAGCGCGGCCGTCGCCGTACCAGGCCGTTGCCCTACGCCTCGATCGTCGACGGATCGGTTGCCGGTGGCAAGTACACGCTGACCTTCAGGTCCGGGCCGAAGGCCGGGGCGCAGTTCCTGATCACGTCCGCGAACCGGACCGACGGCCCGTGGACGTACACGACCGAGGCCGGCAAGAGCATCGCGGACAGCTGGAACACCATCTACTCCAACGGTGTCTACGACCTGACCGTGCACGGGCCGAACGGGTTCCTGCGCACGTTCAAGGGCAAGCCCGCGACCGGCCTCGAGGTCACCGCCCGCGAGAACGCCCGCACCGGCGACCTCGACCTCACCTTCACCACCGACGTCGCCCGCCGCGTCACCATCACCAACGCGTACGGCGGTTCCCCCAAGCGCCTCGACCTCAGCCCCGGCACCCGCACGTACACCATCACCACCACCAACCGCTGGTACGACGTCTCCGTCACCACAACCACCGACACGACGTACCTCCGCCGCCTCGCCGGCCACGTGGAAACCGGCACCCCAGGCCTCAGCGACCCCGCCATCCGCACCGCCTGACACCACGAGGTCCTCGTCACCAGCGGCCGCCGGCCCTAGATCACCGGGGTCTCGGGGCCGCTGGTGGCGTCGGCTTCCGCCTTCTCGTCCTCGTCGAGCTCGTCGACGTTGATCCGGCTGGTCCAGCGTTTGTCGGGGTCGGGCTGCGGGATCGAGTCGAGGAGGAGCTTGGTGTACGGGTGGGACGGCTCGTGCATGACCGTGGTGACCGGGCCGCGTTCGACGATCTGGCCCTTGGTGATCACCATGACCTCGCCGCCCAGGTAGTACACGGTGGACAGGTCGTGGGTGATGAACAGCGTCGTCATCCCGTGCTCGCGCTGGAAGTCGAGCAGGATGTCCAGGAAGTGCTTGCGCACCTGGGCGTCCAGCATCGACACCGGCTCGTCGGCGATGATGAACGACGGCCGCAGCATGTGCACGCGGGCCAGCATGATGCGTTGGCGCTGGCCGCCGGACAGCTGGTGCGGGTACCGGCCGAGCACGTTCTCCGGTTCGAGCCGGACCGCCCGCAGCGACTCCTCGATCAGCTCGAGGCCCTTCGACCGGCTGGTTGTCAGCCCGAACTTCTTCACCGCCTTCCACAGCGCCCGATCGACGCGGTAGAACGGGTTGAAGATCGCGTACGGGTCCTGGAACACCGGCTGGACGTCGCGCCGGTACTCGTCGTACTCGGCGCGACTCAGCTTGAAGATGTCCTTGCCGCCGTACAGCACGGACCCGGCGGTCGGCTTCTGCAGGCCGAGCACGTTGCGGGCGATCGTGCTCTTCCCGCTGCCGCTCTGGCCGACCAGGCTCACCACCTGCGGCGGCTGCGCCGCGAGCGTGAAGCTGACGTCGTCCACCGCGGTCAGGTAGCCGCCGGCCACCCCACGGGCGTGGAACCGTTGCTGCACGCCACGAAGTTCGAGTTCGGACTTCACGATGCCCTCCGTCCCACCTGCGGGATCGACTCGATCAGCTGCCGGGTGTAGGGATCCTTGGGGTCCTTGAACACTTGCCGTACGTCGCCGACCTCGACCAGCCGGCCTTCGTACATCACCGCGACCCGGTCGGCCAGTTGGGCGTGCACACCCATGTCGTGCGAGATCACCACCAGCGTCACGCCGAAGTCGGTGCGCAGGTCGGCCAGCGACTGCAGGATCACCCGCTGGATGGTCACGTCGAGCGCGGTGGTCGGCTCGTCCGCGATCACCAGGTCCGGTTCGAGCGCGACCGCGATCGCCATCAGCACCCGCTGCTTCATCCCGCCGGACAACTCGTGCGGGTACATCCGCGCGACCCGCGGCTCCAGCCCGACCTGACCGAGCAGCCGGGGAATCAGCTCCCCCAGCGAGTCCTTCCGGCCGGGCGCGTGCTCCAGGATCACGTCCTTGAACTGGTCCTGCACCCGCATCACCGGGTTCAGCGAGCTCATCGACCCCTGCGGCAGGTACGACAGCGCCGACCAGCGCAGTACCCGCAGCGCCTCGCCGTTCACCTTCAGCAGGTCGACCGGTGAGCGCTTGGCCGGATGGAACATCACCGACCCGCCGGTCACCTTGCCCGGCGGCTTCAGCAGCCGGAGCAGCGCGACCGCGAGGGTGCTCTTCCCGCTGCCCGACTCGCCCGCGATCCCGAGGATCTCGCCGCGACGGACGTCCAGGTCCACGCCGCGGACCGCCGTCACGTTGCCCCGCGTCGACAGGTACGTGACCTCGAGACCCTTGATCTCCAAGACCGTGTCACTCACCGGTCACTCCCCTCAGCCGCGGGTTGTAGACCTCTTCCAACCCGATGTTGACCATGTTCAGCGCCGCGAACAGCAACGTCAGCAAGATGATCGGCACCGCGAACATCGGCCACGCGCCCAGGGTCAGCGCGCCGGTGGTGATCGCGTTGAAGATGATCTGCCCGAGGTCGACCACGCCACCGGGCCCGAGCCCGATCACCTCCAGCCCGACCAGACCGAAGATCGCGCCGAGCGCCGAGGACGCGAACCCGACGCCGATGAACGGCAGCAGGTTCGGCAGCAGCTCGGTGACGATGATCTCCAGGTCGCGGGCCTTGCTCACCCGGGCCAGGTCGACGTACGGCCGGGTCCGCAGGCTCAGCACCTGCGACCGGATCGTCTTGGCCGCGAACGGCCACGAGAAGATCGAGATCATCACGCCGACCTGGAACAGGGTGACGTTCTTCGCGTACGCCGACAGCGCGATCAGCAGCGGGAACGTCGGGATCACCAGCAGGATCCCGGTGAACGTCGACAGCACGCCGTCGATCCAGCCGCCCTTGTACCCGGCGACGAACGCGACGATCACGCCGGCGACGGTCGAGATGACACCCGCGATCGCCCCGATCTGCAGCGACACCGACAGTGCCTTGATCACCATCGCGAACACGTCCCGGCCGAACTGGTCGGTGCCGAGCCAGTGGTCCGCGGACGGCACCAGCCACTTCTCGTACGCCGCCACCTCGATCGGGTCCTGGCCACCACCGATGGCCTTGGTGATCAAGGGGCTGCACAACGCCAGCAGCACCATCGCGCCGAGGATCGCCAGTCCGATCGCCAGGCGCCGGCTGCCCCGGATCGTCCGCAGCACCGCAGTCAGTAGTCTCATCGCGATCACTTCCAGTACTTGACCCGCGGGTCCAGCAGCGGGAGCAGGAGGTCGAGGATCAGGACGGCGGTCAGCACGGAGAAGATCGCTATGTTGGTCACTCCAAGGATCGTGTTGAAGTCGAGCTGCTGGATCGCGGTGACCAGCGTGGTCCCGAGGCCCGGGTAGTTGAACAGCTGCTCGACCAGCACGTTGCCGTTGAAGATGAAGCCGAGCGAGATGCCGAACGCGGTGATCTGCGGCAGGTAGCAGTTCCGCAGCGCGTACCGGGTCAGGATCCGCGAACCCTTCAGGCCCTTGGCCTCGGCGTACACCAGGTAGTCCTCGCCGAGGATCGGGATCATCAGCATCCGGGTGGACAGGATCCAGCTGAACGTCCCGATCAGCACGATCGAGAACGCCGGCAGGAAGCCGTACTTGAGCACGCTGCCGATGAACTCCGGCGTGATGCCCGGGTTGATACTCGAGTCGTACGCCGATCTGGCCGGCAGCATGCCCAGGGAGTACGCGAAGATGTACACCAGGATCAGCGCGACGAAGAAGTACGGCACGTGCGACAGCGCGATCGACAGGTTGGTGGCGATCCGCGACCCGAGCTTGCCGCGCCGCCAGCCCGCGATCGCCCCGATCACGACGCCGAAGATCCAGGACAGCACGGCGGAGATGCCGAGCAGGCCGATGGTCCACGGCAACGACCTGAGGATGACGGTCTGCGCCGGCGTCGGGTAGTTGATCAGCGACGGCCCCATGTCGCCGTGCAGGACCAGCTTCTCCATGTACTTGACGTACTGGGAGAACAGGTTGCCGTCGAGCCCGAACTCGTGCTGGTACCGCGCGATGAGCTCGGCACTGGCCTGCTGGTTGTAGATGTAGTTCTGCTGCAGGGTCTGGATCAGCGTCTGGATCGGGTCACCCGGCATCAGCCGGAAGAAGAAGAACGCGATGGTGAGCGCGCCCCACAGCTCCACCAGGTACAGCCCGAACCGGCGCAGCGCGTACGCCGCCAGCGGATGCCGCGACAGCCAGGCCCGCACCGGCGACGCGGGTGCGGAGGCCTGGCTCTTGTCGACCGTGGCCACCGGCGGCGCTTCCGCCGTCACGCCGGTCCCTTCTGCCCGGTGGCCTTGATCCTGGCGAGCACGAAGATGAAGTGCGGCCACCAGTTCAGCGGCACCTCGTAGAGGTCGTCGTCGGTCGGCCAGCCGGACCAGAACGCGGTGTTGAAGAACTGCGGGTACCCGGTCTGGATCACCGGCAGCAGCGGCAGCTTCTGGAAGTAGATCTCCAGCGCCTGCTCGAGCAGCGGTTTGGCCTCCTCGCTGTTCGGGTCCATCCCGGCCAGCTTCTGGGAGATCTCGTCGAACTGCGGGTCCCGGAACCGCATCTTGTTCCGGCCGGCGGCATTCTTGCCGATCGGCTGGGCCTTGCTGCTCTCCCAGTCGGTGTAGAGCTGCTCGGGGTCGATGGCGAAACCGGCCCAGCTGGAATCGATGTCGTACTCGCCGCGCTGGAACTTCTGGTCGTGCACGCTGCCGGACAGGCTGCGCAGCGTGGCCGGCACCCCGACCTTGGCCAGGTCGACCTTCAGCACGTTGGCGATCGCGTACTCGTCCTTGTCGACCGGCGCGGGCGTGATGATCTCGAGGTTGATCTCCTTGCCCTTGTACGTCCGCTTGCCGGCGGCGTTCTTCGGGGCGATCTCGTCGAGCAGCTGGGTCGCCTTGTCCAGGTTGTACTCGAACTTGTACTTGTTCGCGAGCTCGTCGTTCTTCCACTTGTCGTTGGTCGGGTAGTCCGCCCACGGGTAGATCGCCGGCGGCACCTCGACCTGCCAGACCGACTTGCCGATCTTCTCCCGGTCCAGGCAGTAGTTGATCGCCTGGCGCATCTTCGGCTCCGAGATCACGCCGCGGGCCGGGTCGCAGTTCAGCCACAGCACCCGCGGGTTCGGGTCGTGGAACTGCGTGGTCTGCAGCGCCGGGTAGCCGGTGTTGCGCAGTTGCTTGGCGTGCTGCTCGTCGATCGAGCCGACGTCGAACTCCGCCTTCTCGAACGACAGCGAGGCCTGGTCGGCCTGCTTCGAGGTGCTCTGGAAGATGACGTACTGCGGCTTGACGTCGAGCTTGTCCTTGTTCCAGTAGTTCGGGTCCTTCTCCCAGACGAACATCTTCTGGTTCCGGATCGCCTGCTTCAGCTTGTACGGGCCGGACCGCACCGGCGGGTTGTCCTTGTACTTCGTCGGGTCCTGCGACTTCCAGATGTGCTCGGGCATGATGTTGTTCGGAGCGCCGGCGATCGCGGCGATGAAGTTGTAGTGCAGCCGCGGGGTCGGCTTGAGCAGCTTGACCACCGCGGTGTGCGGGTCCGGGACCTCGACGTCCTTGACGAACTCCTTCAGCTCACCACCGCCGCCGAACAGGTCGGGGCGGTCCTTCAGCATCATCACGGTGAACTTGAAGTCGTTCGCGCCCAGCGGCTTGCCGTCGTTCCAGTGGGCCTTCGGGTCGAACTTGATGGTCAGCTCGGTGTGGTCGTCGTTGTACTTGTACTCCGTGGCCAGCCACGGCGTCAGCTTGCCGGTGGCGAAGCTGAGGAAGAACAACGGCTCCGTGGCGAGCTCGACGCCGGCGCCGCCGGGCGAGCCGTTCGGGATCATCCCGTTGAAGCTGTCGAAGACGGTGTACTCGACCTGGCCGACGATCACCGACTGGTCCCGCGGGACCGGGATGTTCGCCTTGCCGATCTGGATGGACTTGGTCGCGACGGGTTTGTCGTTCGCGGGCTTGTCGGAGTACGAGCCGCCATCGCCGGAACAGGCCGCCAGGAAGGCGGTCATCGCGGCCGCGGCACCTCCTCCCAGCATGCTTCGCCGGCTCAGCTGGTAGCGGACGACATCTGCGACATCTTCGTACTGGGGGCGCGGCGCTTCGTTCATGACGAAAGTCACCTCCGTTTTCGTTGCGCGGACAGGGCGATCACCGACCGAGAGGTGTGACGGACTATAAGTAGCGTTGACAACGTTGGCAAGAGTTCATTGCCACGTTGGAACAAGGACGTCGAACGTGCAGGTCAGTCGATATACCAACCTTTGACAACGTTGGTTCGCTCTGCGTGACCACGCTCAGGCGGGGCGGCAGGGGTTTCGTCACACGCCGCGTCACACGGCGGCCGTCTTCCATCGGTACGACGGCCGCGGCACCGCGGCCGCGTTTCAGAACCGTTACTCCAGGGGGAGACATGACGACCAACACGACCGTGGACTTCGAGGCGATCAAGGACAAGCAGCGGGCTGCCTGGCAGACCGGCGACTACCCGCGGGTCGGCAACACGCTGCAGATCATCGCCGAGCTCCTGGTCGAGGCCGCCGACGTACGGGCCGGGCAACGGGTCCTCGACGTTGCCTGCGGCCAGGGCAACGCGGCGATGGCGGCCGCCCGGCGGTTCGCCGAGGCGACCGGTGTCGACTACGCGCCGAACCTGCTCGAGCAGGGCCGGGAGCGGGCCGCCGCCGAGCACCTGCCGATCACCTTCACCGAGGGTGACGCCGAGCACCTGCCGGTTCCGGACACGTCGTTCGACCTGGTCTGCAGCACGGTCGGCGTGATGTTCGCGCCGAACCACCAGCAGACGGCCGACGAGCTCGTCCGGGTCACCGCGCCGGGCGGGAAGATCGCGCTGGCCAGCTGGACGCCGTCCGGCATGATCGGGCAGATGTTCAAGACCGTGTCCAAGTGGGCGCCGCCGCCGGCCGGGGTGCGGCCGCCGACGCTGTGGGGCACCGAGGACCACCTGTTCGAGCTGTTCGGCGACCGGGTCGAGTGGATCGCGCTGAACCGGCGCGAGTACGTGTTCCGCTACCACACGCCGGAGCACTTCTCGGAGTGGTTCCGGGACTTCTACGGCCCGATCACCCGGCTGGCCGGAACGCTGGACGGTGAGGACCTGCACGAGTTCGCCCGCGAACTCGCCGACGTTCCGCGAGCGTTCGACTACGCGGACGACGGCACCGTCGCCGCCCGCGCGGAATACCTGGAAGCAGTGGGAATCCGCCGCTGAGGGGTCACACTGGTGTTCAGGGGGCACCAGTGTGAGGGGGAATCCATGGGGACGATTCGGTTGCTCGGTCCGCCGGTGATCGAGCACGGCGGGGAGCCGGGTCGTCAACCGCGCGGGCGGAAGGCCTGGGCGCTGCTCGGCTACCTGTTGCTGGCCGAGCGGCCGCCCAGCCGCCGCAAGCTCGCCGAGCTGTTCTTCGGTGACGCCGAAGATCCGCTCGGCGCGTTGCGCTGGACGCTGGCCGAGCTGCGTCGCGCTCTCGAAGTACCCGACCTGCTGTCCGGCGATCCGGTGGTGACGACGCTCGACGGCTCGACGACGGTCGACGTACTCGAGCTGACCGAGCCGTCGGCCCAGCCGGAGTCGCTGCTCGCGCTCGGCGGTGAGTTGCTCGAGGGCGTCGACCTGGAGTCCTGTCCGGAGTTCGAGTCCTGGTTGCTGGTGGAGCGGCGCCGGATCGCCGGCACGATCGAGGCGCGGCTCCGGCAGAACGCGATCGCCCTGCTCGCGGCCGGGCAGGCGGCCAAGGCGATTCCCTTCGCTGCCAAGGCGGTTGAGCTCAATCCCCTTGAGCAAGGCAACCACGAGCTGCTGATCCGGAGCCTGGCAACTTCCGGTGATCGGGTGCGCGCGCTACGGCAGATCGCGATCTGCGAAGACCTGTTCCAGCGTGAGCTCGGCATCGCGGTCTCCGGGTCGCTCCGGGAGGCAGCGCAGGTCCAGTCACACACGGGACCGCCGCTCCACGGGCGGGCCGCCGCCGTCAGTCAGCTTCAGGCCGGCCGGGCGGCGATCGTGGCCGGTGCGGTCGACGCCGGGTTGCAGTGCCTGCGCCAGGCCGCGGCTCTTGCCGTCGAGTGCCGCGACAAGACGTTGGAGGCAAGGGCTCTCGCGGCGCTCGGTGGTGCGCTCGTGCACGCGATCCGCGGGCACGACGAGGAGGGCGCGATCGTCCTGCACGAGGCGTTGACTGTCGCCGACGAAGCCGGTGAACGGGCGACCACGGTGCTGGCCCTGCGCGAGCTCGGGTTCATCGAGGTCCAGGCCGGACGGCGGCAGACCGGAGACGAGTGGCTGTCGAAGGCGCAGGCGCTCGCCGAGACCGACGCGGAGTACGCCGCGATCTTCGGCGTGCGCGGGATGAACTCGTCCGACCGGGCCGACTACCCTGCCGCGTTCGAGCAGTTGGGTCAGTCGGTGGAGCTCGCTGCCCGGTGTGGCGATCACCGGCAGCAGGCCTGGTCCCTGTCGTTGGTCGGGCGGGCGCAGCTGCTGCGGTCGGAGTACGGCGAGGCTGCGAAGACGCTGGCCGAGACGCTCGACCTCGTCCGGCAGGAACGCTGGATCGCCTTCCTGCCATGGCCGCAGGCTCTGGCCGCCGAGCTCGATCTGTACGCCGGCAAGCTCGACACGTCGGCCGAGGGGTTCGAGCAGGCCTGGGCGATGGGCTGCCAGTTGAACGACCCGTGCTGGGAGGGGATGGCAGGTCGTGGACTGGCGATGCTGCATGCCAGCCGGGGCGACTACCCGGGTGCGAGCGAGTGGCTCGATCTCGCGTTGACGCGGGCGAGCCGTGAGCCCGATCGGTACCAGTGGGTGCACGCGCACGTCCTCGACACCGCGGTCGGGACCGCGATCGAGCGATCCGACGGCGAACGCGCGCAGCACCTGGCCGGCAGCCTCTCCTCGCTCGCCGCACGCTGCGACCTGCGGGAGATGCTCGTTCACGCGCAGCTCCACCTCGGTCGGCTCGGCGACCAGCGGGCGGCCGCGACAGCGCGATCGCTCAGCGCCGAGATCGACAACCCGGCGCTGCGGCAGCTGGCTCAGTCGTAGGCCGCGTCGACCAGCAGCTCGGAGCTGCGGTCCGGCTCGTTGAGCACCGCGCGGATCACGTGCCGCTGGTCCCAGCGGCCGCTCGCCCACGCCAGCGCCTTGGCCAGCCCGTCGAACGTCGCAGCGTGCGGTGCGCCGTCCTCGTCCACCCACCACGACACCTCGACGCCGTCGACGCTGAGCTCCTCGTGCTCCCACCACGTCGGCGGGACCTCGGGGACCAGCTCACGGACGATCTCCGGCACGTCGGCCGCCGTACCCTCGCCGTCGATCTTGCCCTGGGCAACCTCCTGCGCCATCGGCACGTCGAGCAGGTCGCTCAACCCGTCCGCCGCGGCGCCGGAGGCGACCACAAAACCGCCCAGATCCTCGCGCTGCAACCACATCGGGCCGTCGACGACCACCGCACTGCCGGCCACGGTGACACGGGTCAGGCCGTCGTCCGCGAGGACCCGGACCTGCTCCGGCGCGTCGCCCGGGAAGACGGCCAACGTGCCCAGCCGGCTCCACAGCCGCAGCAGCTCGCTCTCCTCGACCTCGCGATTGGGATCCGCGAGTCGTTCGAGCAGCAGGCTGATGCCGTCCGCGTCGAGATCGCCCACCTCGCGGACCAGGCCGACCGCCGTACGCACCTCGGGGTCGAGCCGGGCTGTCCACGCCGGCGCCTCGTCGAGGAAGCTCGCGAGGATTGGGTCGGCGTCCGGATCGGCCCGTCCGGCAAGGGGTTCGCCGTCCTCGAGCAGCACCCGCTCGCGGATCCACCAGGCCGCGTACGACGGGACGCCGAGCGGACGGTCGTCGGGGCCGACCACGCGTACCTGAGTGACCAGGGCGCGGCGGAGGTCGGGTGACGAGCCGAACAGTTCGAGGACTCGCGGCCAGGCGTCGTCGGTGATCCAGTCGAGGTCCCGGATCGCGGTCAGCTCGCCGATCGTCGCGCCGTACCGGGAGCCGTCGGGGGCCACGTCGTACGCCCAGTCCTCGATGCCGTCGAGGTCGGTGAACGATTCGGGCAGCTCGTCGAGCGCGACGTCGGAGGCGGTGACGACGCCGAGGGTCGCGAGGACGCCGACCGCCTCCAGCGCGGGGAGGCCGTGGCGGTCGAGGAGCGCCCGGTCGACCGGCGCGACCTCGTCGTCGTCGAGGATCGACTCGGCCTCGGATCCTGGGATGACGAGGGCGTTCGCGGGGACCAGGTCGCCGTCGGCGTCGCGGAGCGCCAGGTCGGCGAGCCACCACAGGCCGTCCGCCTGTGCCGGGTCGGCGGCGACCAGGCTCAGGACTGCATGTGCGATCGCGTCCGGGTCGTCGGCTTCCAGCGAGTGCTCGACGGCGGTGCGTACGGCGCTGTCCTCGAGCAGCGTTCGTGGGGTCGCCGGGAGCGCGCCGAGCCGTTCGAGCGCTGGGTCGACGGCGTCGGGGTGCACGATGCGGACGCCGTACTCGCCGAACTCCTTGAGCGCGTCGACCGGTAGCTCGGGCCCTGGCAGAAGCAGTCCGCGGACGCCACGGACGAGTCGCCCGTCGGCGAGCGGGACCGGGAGGGTGCCAAGGGACTCGCGCAGAAGCGCATCCGCCACCATGCCGGCCAGCGACGCGTACAACTCCCGCCACCACTCCGGCTCGTGCTGAGCGCCCAACTGATCAACCACCTCAGCCAGGTCGAGCCGGCGCACGCCCAACGCATCCAGCGCACCCCGAAACTGCAAACTCGACCGGACCAGGCCCGGCACAACAGCCCCAAGCCGCCCGGTGAACGCCTCATCCGCCCCTTCAACCACCACCGCGTCCCGAGGCCGGATCACTGTCCCGTCCTCCACCACCCGGAGCACCGGCGTATCCGGCAGCACGGCGACAATCGCCTCCCGGAGCGCCCGATCCACCGCCCCCGCCGCCAGCCCGGTCGGCACGAGATGAAGCACCTCGCCCCCGTCCTCGACTCGCCTGCGCAACAACTCCGCATAAGCGTTTGCCGCTTCCCGCACCAGCCAATCAGTCAGCGGCCCCGGCGCCACGTGCCGTCTGGTGGAATCGAGCGGAAATGTTGCCAAAAGCAACGCTTGCAGGCTGAGCGGCTCGTCCGTCGGGGTCGGCGCCTGCACGACTCCGGGGAGTTCTACGGCCTCATCAGCTGGAAGTGCCCACAGGATCGACCATCGGGGGCGGGTCCGTTCTTCGGTGGGGCGGTCGGCGAGCAACTGCTCGCGTTCTGGTTCGGTGAAGATGCCGGCTACGCGGTGAATGTACCAGCGGGATTCGACGTCCTCCAGGACGCGTCGGCCGTCTGCCGTTGCGATTTCGATGCGTTCCAGGCCGGGGAGGGCGAGCAGGAGGGCGTCGCCGGCCTCGTCGAGCAGGCGGCGGACGAGGGCGGCCGCGGCTTCGTCGCGCAGCGGCAGGATGACGGCGGTGTCGTAGCCGTCCGGCGGCTCACCGGCCGCCTCGAACGGCAGCCGCAGTACGGGCACCTGGCCGCCACGTCGCCGTACCTCCGTGTCCAGCCCGGCCGACCCGAGCCCCGCGATCGTCGCTGCCGTGTCCGCTTTCGAGAACCGCACTCCCCCGGTCCGCGACAACACCACCGGCTCGTCCGTCACCGCGAGTACGGCGGAGAACCCGACGCCGAACCGCCCGACCGCAGCCTCGTCCCGCTTCGCCGACGCCCGCAGCGTGGCCAGCGACTCGACCCCCGCCGCGGACAACGGCGCACCCGTGTTGGCGACGACCAGCGTGTTGTCGCGGAACTCGAACAGCACCTGCCCCGGCACGCCCGCCCGCGCCGCCGCGTCCGCGGCGTTCTGGGCCAACTCGATGACGACCCGGTCGACGTACCCACCGAGCGCGAGCTCCTCCTCGGCGTTCGCGTCCTCCCGAAACCGCACCGGCGCGGCCAGCCACCCGGCCAGCACCCGCTCCCGAATCCCGCCTACGCCGAACACGTCGTCAGTCACGCCGTGCAGTATGCCAAGCGTGCCCGCCCGTCGCGGCTATCGTGGTCAGGTGATTGCATCCGGCAGCCGGTACGTCGCCCTCGGCAGCTCGTTCGCCGCTGGCCCAGGAATCAACCCGATCGTGCACAAGCCGGCGGGACGCTCGGGCAACAACTATCCGCACCTGGTCGCGGCCGAGCTGGGCCTCGACCTGGTCGACGTCACGTACTCCGGCGCGACCACCGCCAACCTCCTCGACACCCCGCAGGACGCGGCGCCTCCGCAGCTCGAAGCGGTCACCCCCGGCACCGCCCTGGTCACGATCACTGCCGGAGGCAACGATCTCGAGTACGTCGGGACGTTCATCCGGGGCAGCATGCTCAACACCCTGGCCAAGCCGGCGCCCCTCCTCGGCCGCCGGGTCGCGAACCGGATCCGCGCCCGGGTCAGCTACCTCAAGGACGACGCCTCCTACCAGGCGGTCACCGACTCACTCGTCACCGTCGTCGAACGCGTCCGCGACCAGGCTCCGTCCGCGCGCATCCTGCTGGTCGACTACCTCACCTTGGTCGGCCCGAGCACGCGGCCGCGCCTCGACGTACCGCTGAACGAGGAGCAACTTCCGAGTGTCGCGATGATGGCCGACGGCCTCGCCGCCGCCTTCGCCAAGGCCGCCGCCGGCACGGGCGCCGACCTGATCACGGCCTCGGCGGCGAGCCGGGACCACGCGATCGGGTCGCCCGAGCCCTGGACGACCGGGTTCAAGTTGCTCGGCGGCGCGCCGTACCACCCGAACGCGGCCGGTATGCGAGCCGTCGCCGACCTGATCCTGCGGACGCTGAAAACGTAGGCTCGGACCATGGAGGTACGGCGGGCAAGTGAGACCGACGTGGACGCGGCGGTCCGCACCCTCGCCCGCGCGTTCGAGGACTACCCGATGACTCGGATGGGCCTCGATCCGGACCACTACCTCGACCGGCTCACGCAGTACCAGCGACTCTTCCTGACCCAGATCGGCCTGCCGCACGGGCGGGTCTGGGTCACGTCGGACGTGAGCGCGGTGGCCGTCTGGACGACGCCCGCCACTCCCCCGAACGCGTTCGCTCCGCACGCGGACGCGTTCAAGGAACTGGCCGGCTCCCGGGCGGAGCTGGCGGCGGAGTACGAGCAGGCGATGGGCATCTTCCGCCCGCGCGAACCCGTGTGGTTCCTCGCCCTGGTGGGCGTCGATCCCGACCGGCGGAGCCAGGGCCTCGGCCGGGCCGTGATCGCGCCCGGACTGGCCACCGCCGACGCCGACCACTCCGCCGCCTTCCTGGAAACCCAGGAACCCGGCAACCTCGGCTTCTACGAGTCCCTGGGTTTCACCGTCATCGCCGAACTGGAGCTCCCGCACCGCGGTCCGATCCACTACGCGATGTACCGCCCACCGCGCTAGCGGGCTGTCGCCGTACGGAGCCAGCGGATGGCGCGGCGCGTGGTCGTGCCGCGCGGTTTGCTGCCCGTGCGGCGCTTCCGCTTCGGCGGGAGGGGCGACTTGGCGTTGCCGAAGTGGCTCAGCGAGACCATCAAATTCAAGGGTTCCATCGGTCCGTCCTCCGGATCCGGGCACCCGCCGTCCGGGTGCTGTCACGGGTACGTCGGAACAGGCCGCGGATTCTTGACATCGCGTCGCTCCGGCTCGGCCTGATCAACCCGGGCGACCAGCTGCCGCGGATGCGGGAGGTCGCGGAGGCCCTGGCGACCTGCAGGTCTACCAGCCGGCCGGGCGGTTCTGGCTGTTCCAGACGATCGAGACCGGGATCTTCCTCGGCCTGACCGTGATCCTGATCGCCGTGGCCGGCTACCGCGTACGGCGCCGCCTCTCCTGAGCCTCAGGCGCGGAACGGTAGGCCGAACTCGGCGGGGACGCCGGGGCTGTGGAGGATGTGGTCCGGTTCGCGGTTCAGGTTGGTGAGGCCGACTGAGGCCAAGAGGTCGCGGTCCTCGAAGCGGAGCAGGTCGGCGGCGTGGAGGGACCAGGCGGGGTGATGGTTGGGGAGGTACCAGGTCTGGCCGGCTCGGTGGGTGTGGAGGCCCCAGCGAGCGGTGAGGAAATGCTCGAGCGGGCCGGGCTCCACCGGTTCGCCTACTTGGACTTCGACCGTGACGGAGGCGCGTGTTCGGCGCAGGGTCGAGGTGTAGGCATGGTGGTCGCCATCAGCAACGCGAGTCATCCGGGCCCAGCGGTACGGGAGGCCGAAGACGGTCCGGGCGGCCGCGACGACGGCCAGCCGGTCGGCGTCCAGGCTGAGGAAGACGACGCCGCGCCGGCCGGTGCTGTCGATGGAGTACAGCCGGATGTTCGTCTCCAGGAAACTCCCGAAGTACGGTACGGCGGGACCGCGAGCCAACCCGGTGTCGGTCATCCGGAACGGCACGAGGCCGACGTACGTGTGTCCCTCGAAGGTGTCCGGCCGGACACCCGGCGGGAAGAAATGCGCGACCGCCGCCGGCTGCACAGCCCAGTGCAGAAACGTCAGATCCCGCCACCACTGCCGCAGGATCCGTGGTCCCCGGAGCCCAGGCGCCTCTGGCCAGATCGCGTCCACCAGCTCAGTCGGCGCTCGGCCGGACCTCGCACGTCGGGCGACCGTCGTTCAGCTCGCAGACGACGTACGCCGTACCACCGGCCGAGGTCGCAAACCACGGCATCACCGCGTCGCCGGTCAACAGCGTGGCGAGGGTCTGCAGCTCCGGATCGCGCTGCTCGGCGTGGTGCCGGTACCCGGCGGACCCGAGCGCAAAGGCGATCGCCATCCCGAGCAGATTCACCTCGGCCGGCTGGTCCGGAACCACCGCGCCGGCCTCCGGCGCGAGCTTGATCCCGTGATCCGGCACCTCGACGATCCGGGCGACGTACCTGCCAGCAGTCATGCCATCGAGGGTAGCCCCGAAACACAGCTGGGTGGGCCGGCCGACCCACCCAGCTGTCCGGCTGCTCAGGAGGAGAAGGCGGCGTCGAAGGAGGCGGTGGGTGGGTCGAAGGCCAGGGAGCGGACGAACTGGAGGGCTTCGGCGGCGCCGGCCAGGCGGTCCATGCCGGCGTCTTCCCACTCGACCGAGATCGGGCCGTCGTACCCGATCGTGTTCAGCATCCGGAAGCAGGCTTCCCACGGTACGTCGCCGTGGCCGGTGGACACGAAGTCCCAGCCGCGGCGCGGGTCACCCCAGGCCAGGTGCGAGCCCATCCGGCCGTTACGGCCGTTGCCGACCTGGCGCTTCGCGTCCTTGCAGTCGACGTGGTAGATCCGGTCCTTGAAGTCCCACAGGAAGCCGACCGGGTCGAGATCCTGCCAGACGAAGTGCGACGGGTCCCAGTTGAGCCCGAACGCCGGGCGGTGGCCGATCGCCTCGAGCGTCGCGGTGGTGGACCAGTAGTCGTACGCGATCTCGGACGGGTGCACCTCGTGCGCGAACCGGACCCCGACCTCGTCGAACACGTCCAGGATCGGGTTCCAGCGGTCGGCGAAGTCCTGGTAGCCGGCCTCGATCATGGCCGGCGGGACCGGCGGGAACATCGCGACCGTCTTCCAGATCGACGAACCGGTGAAGCCGACGACCACGTCGACGCCGAGCGCCCGGGCGGCGCGGGCGGTCGTCTTCATCTCCTCCGCGGCGCGCTGCCGGACACCCTCGGGGTCGCCGTCGCCCCAGATGTGCGCGGGCAGGATCGCCTGGTGGCGCTGGTCGATCGGGTCGTCGCAGACCGCCTGGCCGAGCAGGTGGTTGGAGATCGTCCACAGCTTGAGGTTGTGCTTGTCCAGGATGTCGAGCCGGTCGCGCACGTACGAGTCGTCCTCGGCGGCCCGGCGGACGTCGAGGTGGTCACCCCAGCAGGCGATCTCCAGCCCGTCGTACCCCCAGTCGGACGCCAGCCGCGCCACCTCCTCGAACGGCAGGTCAGCCCACTGCCCGGTGAACAAGGTAATCGGTCGAGCCATCACTACTCCTTAGTCGAGCTTCTTCCAGTACGGCGCCAGCCGGGGCGAGCTGGTGGTCGGTGGGTGGTGTCCCCGGTGCTGCCCGGAGCGCGGGGCGGCACCGGGGACGGGGACCGGCGGTCCCCCGCCTGCCGTGGGAGAGCGCGCTGCCGAGGACCCGGTTGGGGCCGAACCAGCCGAGGCGGCGGCAGGTGTCCGGCCGGACGCGTGCGATCTCCCACGGCGGACGTCATCAGCCCAGCCTGGACTTCAGGTCGTTGCCCACCGCGAGCAGCAAGGTGCGGGCGGCGGGGTCCGACACCGTGCGGGCCTTGGCCAGGTAGATGTCGAGGGCAACTTGGGCGACCTTGTCACGGCCCCGGCGATCGGCCTCGGATGCCAAGTCCAGCTGGACTTTCAGCACCGTGGCAGTTGCCGCCGGCACCTTCCCGGCCGCCCGGAGCCGGTCGACCAGCTTGACTCCCTCGGCGTACGACGCGACCACGGTGAACGGCACTGTAGTCACCGACTTGTTGCCGGCCACATCCGACGCGGATGCCGTCAGCGTGTGCGCCCCGAGGCCGAGCAGCATGCCGTCCAACGAGCCGGTCACCGGACGACCGTCGACCGCGAGCGCCACCTCGCCCGGACCCGACAACGCGTCCGCAGCCGTAGCCTTGACTGGGATCAGAGAGGCCACGCCGAGTGATCCGCCGGGCGACAGACCAGTGACCGCGACCGTCGGGCCCGTGCTGTCGATCCGCACGGAAGCCGTCGACGCCTCGGACACGTTGCCCGCCGTATCGCTGGCCCGAACGGCCACCGTGTGCGGACCATCGGACGACAACGTCACCGGCGCCGTGTACTCGGACCAGTTGCCGTCCCCGATCTTCTGCTCCACGTACACCTGCCCGCCCTGGTCGTCCGTCGCCATCGCGGTGGCGACGACCGGCCCGGTCCACCAACCGGCGAGACCCGAAGGCGTCGACGGGTTCAACGACAACGTGACGGACGGAGCGACCGTGTCCCGGACCAGCCGGAAGTACTCGAACCGAGCCGTCTTCGACGCGACCTGATCCGCCCCGAAGGCATAGACACCGAAGGACGCGGATCCCAGCGCAGCGTTGGTCACGGACGGCAGCGCTGTCCAGGCCAGGCCGTCAGTGCTGTACGAGCCGGTGAATGTCGACCCGGTCTTGGCGATCCGTAGATGCCAGACGCCGCCGGCAGCCGCGGCACCAGGCTGCGGTGACTGCACCACGTCGTCGACCTCCGACCGGAGCTCCAAACCACGTGTCACGGGCGACCCGGCCACGTTGGTGGTCAGGTAGTCGAGCTTCACGTAGTTCGCATCGTCGGCGTACACCATCAGGCCGGCCTGCTGGTAGCGCTCGTCGAACGCCGACGCGTCCACCTTCGTCTCGATCGTCCAGTCGCCGTCCGGAGCCGGCTGCAGCATCAGGTTGGCCGGGTTCGTGTTGCCACCCTGGTAGATGTCGCCCTTCCCGGTGTCGATCTCCAGCACGTCACCCGCGACCCGATAGGCCGCCGGATCAGGCCGTACGACGGCCGACCACCGGCACGCGTCCAGCGTCGTACCCGCGAACTCGTCGTCCGGCGCCGGCTGCTCCGCGGAGTCGTCCGGCGTGATGGTGAAGTAGTCGAACGCCGCCGTGATCGGCAACGCCTCGGTCCGGTTCGTGAGCCCGAACACGCCGATCCGCGGGTTCGAGATCCCGGCCAGCTGCTTGGTCTCCGGCATCTCGGTGAACGTCGCCCCGTCGGCGCTGTAGGCCGCCTTCAACGACGACCCGTCCGAGGTGAACCGCACCCAGACGGTGTCCGGGTACGCCGCTCCCAGGTTGGCCGTGTTCGACGCGGCGACCTCGTTCGGCGCACCGCCTTCCTCGCGGATGAACTGGAAGATCCGGTCAGCCGCCGACGGCGCCCCGGTCGACCGGCCCTGGATCACCATCTTGGCGTAGTTGTCGTCGTCGCCGTACACGATCAACCCGGCCTGCTGGTACGCGAGCCGGGCCGGCAGCGTGACCTTCGTGGTCGCCTGCCACGGGCCGGACGGCAACGGCTGCAGTACGACGTTCGGCGTGCCCGAGTTGCCCGTCCCGTAGATGTCGGTCGCCGTCAACGGGATCGACAACTTGCCATCGGCAACCGCGAGCTCCTGGTTGCCCCGGACGACGGCGGACCAGCGTTCGGTGTCCAGCGCCGTACCGTCGAAGCCGTCGGACCGCCCGGTCAGGCAGGCCGGCAACGACGGCGAGTCCACGGTGATCGGGACCTTCGCCACCCCGGCCGCACCACGCGCGTCCGTCACCGTCACGGTGGCCGAGAACGTTCCCGGCGTCGTGTAGGTGTGGCTCACCAACGCACCCGACGCAGTCGAACCGTCTCCGAAGCTCCACGCGTAGGACAGCGGCAGATCGCCCTCGGGATCGGTCGCCGCCGCGGTGAAGTCGACCGCGAGCGGAGCCTTGCCCTGCGTCACCGACGCCGACGCGGTGACCGCCGGACGCTGGTTCTCCGTGACGCCCTTCCCGATGAAGCGCACCCAGTTGACGTTGAGCTGACCGGTTGTCTTCACGAAGTACAGGGGCCCGCTGTCCAGCGACGCCCCCGACACGGAGCCGGTGAAGTCGCCGTACGTCTGCCAGCCACCGGTCGGCGACACCTGGATCGTCGCCACCACCGGGCCGTCGGTCGGCGATCCCTGCCGGACCTGCACGGTCGCGCCGGCCTCCGGCGAGGCGGCGCGCAACTGAATCTGGTCGATCTGAGTGAGGTTCGTCGGCTTCCAGCCCCACCAGTCGCCGTCCTCGATCCAGCCGATGTTCTTCCCGCCACCGGCGACGTCACCGGTGTCTTCGACCTGCACGCCGGGCGCGGACCCCGGTCCCCCGGTCTCGTCGAAGTACTCGGCCTCCCGCGTCTTCGGCTGCAGTTGCACGACCTTCTGCGTGGTGATCGTGCCCGTCCCCGGCGCGCCCTTGTCCGTGTACGTCACGGTGACGATGCCGAAGATGTTCGCGCCGACATGCCCCTGGTCGCCGGGCAGCGGGAAGGTTCCCTCGCACCCGCGGTACTGCTCGTACCCGTGCGCGTGCTCGTCATGCCCGAGCGCCGGCTGGGTGATCACGTCGTTGCAGTCGACCACGCCGTCCTCGGGATCGGTAACGGTCACCTTGTACCGGATCGTGTCCCCGAAGTCGAAGAACCCGCCGTCGACCGGAGCCTGCACGGTGATCGCCGGCGCCGTGTTCCCGGACGTGATCGTCCGGTTCGACACCGCCGTCCGGCCGTCGGGGTCGGACACCGTCAGCCGGGCCGTGAAGACACCGGCCGTGGCATAGGTGTACGACGGCTTGGCCTCGGTGCTGTCCGTCGTACCGTTGCCGTCGAAGTCCCAGGCCAGCGTGATCGGCTGCCCGTCCGGATCGCGCGACCCGGTCGAGTCGAAGGCGACCGTCAGCGGCGCCGGGCCGGACGTCTTGTCCGTGCTGAACTGCGCGATCGGCGCCCGATTCCCTTGCACGTAGTCGATCCGGTAGATCCCCGAGTCGGCGTTGTTGCCGCCGAACCCGCTCCCCCACTCGATCACGTACAACGCGCCGTCCGGCCCGAACTGCAAGGCATGCGGCCGGATGAAGCTCAGCTTCTGCAGCATCCGGGACACGTCCACCACGCCGTTCCGGTCGTCGTTCACCTGCACCGAGAACAGCCGGCTGTCGTTCCAGTCCGCCCACACCGCCTTGCCGTCGAAGTACTGCGGCCACTTGCGGTCCGACGTGCTGCCGGCGTCGTACTGGTAGGCGCCACTCGTCATCGGCGCGCCACTGCCACCGATCTCCGGTACGCCGGTCGTCGACTTCCCCATCCACAGTGTCGCGGGGATCGCCGCCGGGAGTTGCGTGATGCCGGTGTTGTTCGGCGACTCGTTCACCGGAGCGTTGCAGTTGAACGCCGCACCCGACGTACCGGTGGCGAAGTCGTGGTCGTTGTACGGCGTGTTGTTGCCGACGCAGTACGGCCACCCGTAGAACCCGGGCTTGTCGAGGATGTCCCACTCGACCCGCCCGTCCGGACCACGCGTCGGCGACACCGCCCCCGCGTCCGGCCCGTAGTCGGCGACGAACAGGTGGTTGGTGGTCGGGTCGATACCGATCCGGAACGGGTTCCGGAAGCCCATCGCGTAGATCTCCGGCCGCGTCTTCGCCGTACCCGCTGGGAACATGTTGCCCGCGGGAATCGTGTAGGTGCCGTCCGGCGACGGGTGGATGCGGAGGATCTTGCCGTTCAGGTTGTTGCTGTTGGCGGCACTGCGCTGCGCATCCCACGCGGACCGCCCGGACCGCTCGTCGATCGGCGTGTAACCGTCGGAGTCGAAGGGGTTGCTGTTGTCGCCGGTGGCGACGAAAAGGTTGCCCTGGCCATCGAACTCGAGCGCGCCACCCGCGTGACAGCACTGGTCCCGCTGGGTGTCGATCCGCAGGACCTGCTTCTCACTCGCCAGGTCGAGGGTGTCACCGGTCACCGTGAACCGCGAGACCCGGTCGAAGGGTTCGGTCCCAGCCGGCGAGTAGTACAGGTAGACGAACCCGTTCGACGCGAACGTGGGATCCAACGCGATCCCGAGCAGGCCGAACTCCTGACCGGTGTAGACGTTCAGCGTCCCGGCCGTGACGACCGAGCCGTCCGGCTTGATGATCTTCACCGCGCCGTTCCGGTCGATGTAGAACACCCGGCCGTCACCGGCGACCGCGAGCTCCATCGGGTTCGACGTGTCGTCGTCCAGCGTCACCTTCTGGTAGCTGTCGCTCAGCGACGCACCACAGTCCGCGGGTACGACGCCTGCCGCCGTCCTGAGACCGCCGAGCAGCAGTTGCCGGAAGGCAGGTTCGGCGTACGACGCGATCGTGTGGCCCATGCCCGTGTACCAGGCCCGGCCGCCGTCGTAGTCCTGGCACCAGGTGATCGGGTGCTCCGGACCCATGTTCCCGCCGGTGTACGACGACTCGTCGAGTGAGGCGAGCACGTGGACCTTGTCGCGCGGGTTGGTGCGGTAGTTGTACCACTCGTCGGTGCGCTGCCAGATCGTCGGCGCCTGCGCGGTGGACGGGTGCGCGTGGTCCTCCACCTTGACCGTGCCGGCCGGCGTGCCCGGTGGGTGGCTGTCGAAGTAGCTGCCGACGAGCTCGCCGTACCAGGGCCAGTCGTACTCGGTGTCCGAGGCGGCGTGGATGCCGGCGTACCCGCCGCCGGCCCGGATGTAGCGCTCGAACGCGGCCTGCTGGTCCGCGTTCAGGACGTCGCCGGTCGTCGACAGCCAGATGACCACCTCGTACTTGGCCAGCTCGGTGTCGTTGAACATCGAGGCGTCCTCGGTCGCGGTGACAGTGAAGTCGTTCGCCGCCGCGAGCTCGTTGATCGCCTGGATCCCGGCCGGGATCGAGTCGTGCCGGAACCCGGCGGTCTTGCTGAAGATCAGGGCGTTGAAGGTCTCGTCACCGTGGCCCGGGTGGGCCCTGGCCGGCAGCGGAACCAGCACCGCCGCGATCAGGGCGAGCACGAGCGCACGGATCACCGTGCCATGCCTGCGTAGCTGGATCATGCGGAGCTCCTCATGGGTCGGATAAGGCGCGCGCTCCATCAATCCGGGGCGGGAAAACCCCAGCCCCAGCTACCACAAGTCCCGTGCTCTGCCCTGCGCGGGAGGTACTGCTACTGGTCAGCGGACGCCGAGCAGGTGCTCCATCGCCAGCTGGTCCAGCTTCTCGAACCCGAGACCGCGCTCGGCCAGCGCGTCCGGGTCGTGCTTCTCGCCGCGGAGGTCGGCCAGGCTCTCACCCTCGGCCAGGGTGGGCTCGGACAACTCCGCGACCTTGGCCGCGGCGAGCGCCTCGGCCACCTCGGGATCGGCCCGGAACGCCTGCACCTTCTCGCGCAGGATCAGGTAGTTCCGCATCGACGCCCGCGCGGTCTCCCACACGCCGGCCTCGTCCTCGGTCCGCGGCGGCTTGTAGTCGAAGTGGACGTACCCGTCGTAGCCGGGCCGGCCCTCCGAGCCCTGCAGGACGTCGACGGTCCAGAACGCGCCGCGCAGGTTCCCGGCGCCGAACCGCAGGTCCTGGTCGAACCGCGGGCCGTGCTGCCCGTTGAGGTCGATGTGGTACAGCTTCCCGTGCCACAGCGCCTGCGCGATGCCGTGCGCGTAGTTCAGCCCGGCCATCTCCTCGTGCCCGACCTCCGGGTTCAGCCCGACCAGCTCGGGATCCTCGAGGTCGTTGATGAAGGCAAGGGCATGGCCGATCGACGGCAGCAGGATGTCACCGCGCGGTTCGTTCGGCTTCGGCTCGAGCGCGAACCTGATGCCGTAGCCCTGCTCCCGGACGTACGCGCAGAGCAGGTCCATCGACTCCTTGTACCGGTCCAGGGCCGCGCGGACATCCTTCGAGCCGCCCGACTCCGCACCTTCGCGACCGCCCCAGAGCACGTACGTCGACGCGCCCAGCTCGGCCGCGAGGTCGAGGTTGCGCAGCAGCTTCGACAGCGCGTACCGGCGGACCGAACGATCGTTGGCGGTCAGGCCGCCGTCCTTGAACACCGGGTGGGCGAACAGGTTGGTGGTGGCCATCTCGACCACGATGCCGGTGTCGGCCAGCGCCTTGGTGAAGCGGTCGAGCACCTGCTGCCGGGTGCCGTCGTCGGGCACCAGGTCGTCGTCATGGAACGAGATCGCGGCCGCGCCGAGCTCGGCGAGCTTCTCCACCGCGTGAATCGGGTCCATCGCCGGACGGACCGCGGTGCCGAAGACGTCGACGCCCTGCCAGCCGACCGTCCAGAGACCGAACGAGAACTTGTCGTCCTTCGTCGGGGTAAAGCTGTTCATTCAGGAATCTCCTGCCATTGTCGGGAGTTCGAACTGGCCTCGACCGCGGCCAGCACACGCTGGATCCGCAGCCCGTCGGCGAACGACGGTGTCGGATCGGCTCCATCGGCGATCGCGGTGACCAGGTCGACGACTTGATGGGTGAACCCGTGCTCGTAACCGAGCAGGTGGCCGGGCGGCCACCACGCTCCGACGTACGGGTGGGCGGACTCGGTGGCGAGGATCCGCCGGAAGCCGGCGGTACGCGCGTCCTCGGTCGCGTCGTAGAAGTGCAGGAGGTTCATGTCCTCGAAGTCGAACGCCAGGCTGCCCAGGCTGCCGTTGATCTCGATCCGGATCGCGTTCTTCCGGCCGGTGGCGAACCGGGTCGCCTCGAAGACGCCGAGCGCGCCGGACCCGAACCGGGCCAGGAACACGGCCGCGTCGTCGACCGTCACCGGTCCGCGTTCGCTGCCCGCCGTACCGGCCAGGCCGGAGTGCTCGGCCGCGACCGGGCGCTCCTTCACGAACGTCTCCAGCTGACCGCTCACCTCGGCGATGTTGTCGCCGGTGATGTACTGCGTCAGGTCGATGATGTGCGCCCCGATGTCACCCAGCGCGCCGGACCCCGCCTTCTCCTTGTCCAGCCGCCACGACAACGGCGCCTCGGGGTCGGCGATCCAGTCCTGCAGGTACTGCGCCCGGACGTGGCGGATCGTCCCGAGCTTGCCCTCGGCGACGAGTTGGCGGGCCAGCCCGATCGCCGGCACCCGGCGGTAGGTGAACCCGACCATCGACCTGATCCCCTTGGCCGCCGCCGCCTCGGCCGCGGCCGTCATCGCCTCGGCCTCCTCGACCGTGTTGGCCAGCGGCTTCTCGCACAGCACGTGCTTGCCGGCCTCCAGTGCGGCGATCGCGATCTCGGCGTGGCTGTCCCCCGGCGTGCAGACGTCGACCAGCTGGATGTCGTCGCGGCCGAGCAGCTTGCGCCAGTCGGTCTCGGTCTCCTTCCAGCCGAGCTTCGTCGCCGCGGCCGCGACCGCGTCCGGGTTGCGGCCGCAGAGCACGTTCATCGCGGGGTTCAGCGGCAGGTCGAAGAAGCGCGGGGCGCTCCGCCAGGCCTGCGAGTGGGCCGCGCCCATGAACGCGTAGCCGATCAGGCCGATGCCCAGGTTCGTCATAACTCTCCTCTGTCAGCTTTCGAATGCTGTGGGCAGGTACTGGTCCACGTTGTCCTTGGTCACCACCGGCGCGTACAGCTGGATGGTGCGCGGCACCTCGACCTCCACCAGGTCGGTGAGGGCCTTCTTCTGCACCAGCAGCCGGGCCAGCCGGACGCCGTCCGCGCCCTGGGTGGACGGGTAGATGACGGTGGCCTTCAGCAGGCTGTTGCCGGACTTGATGTCGCGCATCACGTTCGCCGAGCCGGCCCCGCCGACCACGAAGAACTCCTTGCGGCCGGAGTTCTTGATCGCCGCCATCACGCCGACGCCCTGGTCGTCGTCGTGGTTCCAGATCGCGTCGATCTTCGGCGCCGCCTGCAGAAGGTTGGCGGCGGCCTTCTCACCGGACTCGACGGTGAACTCGGCGGCCACCCGGTTGCTCACCTTCAGGCCGCAGTCGGTCAGCGCCTCCTTGAAGCCGCGGCTGCGGTCCTGGGTCAGCGGCAGCGAGTCGATCCCGGCGATCTCGGCGACCACCGAGTCCTTCTTGTCCTTCAGCTGCTGGCAGACGTAGGTGCCGGCCGAGCGGCCCATCCCGTAGTTGTCGCCGAGGATGGTGGTCCGGGCCGCGAACGGGCTGTCGAACTCGCGGTCCACGTTCACCACGGTGATCCCGGCCTCCATCGCCTTGATCGCGACCGGGGTGAGCGCGGCGCCGTCGAACGGCAGCAGCACGATCGCGTCCACCTTCTGGTTGATGAACGTCTCCACCTGGCTGATCTGCAGGTTCACATCGTTGGTGCCCTCGGCAACGATCAGCTCGACGTCGGAGTACTTCTTCGCCTCCGCCTGGGTGGCCTTGGTGATGGCGCCCATCCAGCCGTGGTCGGCGGCCGGCGCGGAAAACCCGATCCGGACCTTCTGGCCCGGCTCGTCGTTCTTCCCGGCCGCGGCTCCGGCGTTCGCGGGCGCGTTGCTGGTGTTCTCCTCGGCCTCCGGGGTGTTGCTGGTACAGGCGGCCAGCGCAACCACGCTCAGGCCGGCGACGATGAGAGTGCGGACGGAACGTGCGGACATCATTGTCCTCCTTCTATTGGCGGGTGGTGCCGGTCGCGGTGAAGCGACCGCCTCCGGCGAGGCGCTGCTGGAGAAGGACGGCGATCACGATGATCAGGCCCTTCGCCACCGACTGGGCGGAGATGCTCAGGTTGTTCAGGGTGAAGACGTTGTTCAGGGTGGTGAAGATCAGTACGCCGAACACCGTGCCGACGATCGTCCCGCGGCCACCCGACAGCAGCGTGCCGCCGATCACCACGGCCGCGATCGCGTCCAGCTCGTACAACTGACCGTGGGTCGAGCTGCCGGTCGTCGTACGGGCCATCAGCATGACCGCGGCGATCCCGCAGCACAGCCCGGCCAGCACGTAGAGGGCGACGGTGTGCCGCTGCACCTTGATACCGGCCAGCCGGGCGGCCTCGGCGTTGCCGCCGACCGCGAAGGTGCGGCGGCCGAACGTGGTCCGGTTCAGCACCACCCAGCCGGCCGCGGCGACCAGCAGGAAGATCCAGACCAGCACCGGCACGCCGATCAGCGAGCCGCCGAAGAAGTCGACGAAACCGTTCACCGAGATGATCTGGGTCTTGCGGTCGGAGATGATCTCGGCCAGGCCGCGGGCGGCGGCCAGCATCGCCAGCGTCGCGATGAACGGCACGATCTTGCCGTAGGCGACCAGCAGGCCGTTGACCAGGCCGCACGCGGCGCCGACCAGCAGCGCCGTGCTGACCATGAAGATCCAGTGGAAGTCCTCGGCCAGCTGCTGGGTCGCCAGCGTGGTCGCCCAGACCGAGGACAGTGCGACCATCGCCCCGACGGACAGGTCGATGCCGCCACCGGTGATGACGAACGTCATGCCGATGCTGACCACACCGACGACGGCGGCCAGGCGCAGGATGGTCAGCACGTTGGCACCGGTCGCGAACGTGTCGCCGGCGGTGATGATGCCGACCAGACAGAGCAGGACGAGCGCCACCACCAGGCCGACGTTGCGTCCCATCCCTGTCATCAGCACGTTGCCGGTCGACCTCGGCGCCGTCGGCGGCGTGACCGTCGCCTGCGTCGACGCGGTCTGATCAGAGGGGCGTGCGATGTCGTCACTCACGAGACAGCACTTCCTTCCATCACCAGGTCCAGGACCTGGTGCTCGTCGATGTCTTGCGCGGGCCCGTTGTAGACGGCCCGTCCCTCCCGCAGTACGACGACCCGGTCGGCGAGACCGAGCACTTCCTCGACCTCGCTGGAGACCAGCACGATCGCGACCCCGTTGGCGGCCAGCTTGTGGATCAGCGCGTAGATCTCGGACCGCGCGCCCACGTCGACACCGCGCGTCGGCTCGTCCAGCAGCAGCACGCGGCAGTCCCGGAGCAGCCAGCGGGCCAGCACGACCTTCTGCTGGTTGCCGCCGGACAGGTTGCGCACCGGATGGTCCACGCCGGCCGGGCGGACGTCCAGCGCCTTGGTCAGTTCGGCCGCCGCGTCCCGCTCGGCACGGCCGTTCAGGAATCCCCCGCTGGCGAACCGCTGCATCGTCGAGACCGTGATGTTCTTGTAGACGGCCTCGTCGAGCAGCAACGCCTGGCTCTTCCGCTCCTCCGGCGCCAGCCCGACACCCGCCTTCACCGCGGACTGCACCCGGCCGGGCCGCAGCGTCACGCCGTCGACCCGTACCGACCCGGTGGCCGCGCGGCGGGCGCCGTACACGGTCTCCAGTACTTCGGAACGGCCGGAGCCGACGAGTCCGGCCAGGCCGAAGATCTCGCCGGCCCTGACCTCGAACCCGATTCCGGCGAACTCACCCGGCCGGGTCAGGTCGTTCACCTCCAGGACGACGGGCGCCGTGCTGAGGATCTCGCGGCGGGGCGGGAAGACGTACTCGATCGAGCGGCCGGTCATCAGCCGGATCAGTTCCTTGGTCGGCGTCGCGCGCGCGTCCAGACCGGTGGCCACGGTGGCGCCGTCCTTCAGCACGGTGACCCGGTCGCCGATCTGGCGGATCTCCTCGAGCCGGTGCGAGATGTAGACCACGGCGACACCGCGGGCGGTGAGCCCGCGGATGACCCGGAACAGGTTCGCGACCTCTTCGGGGTCGAGTACGGCGGACGGCTCGTCCATCACGATCAGCCGGGCGTCCCGCGACAACGCGCGGGCCATGCTGACCACCTGCTGCCCGGCCGCCGGCAGTGAGCCGACCGTGCGGTGCGTCGGGATCTCGCCGTGGCCGAGTCCGCGCAGGATCTCGCGCGCCCGGGTGGTCGCCTCGTGCCGCCGGCTGAAGCCGAACCGGGCCGGCTCGTGGCCGAGAAAGATGTTCTCGGCAACGGTCAGCTCGGGCACCAGGTCGAGCTCCTGGTAGATCGCGGCGATCCCGCGCTGGATCGCGGCGGTCGGGGTGTTCAGCTGGACCTGTTCGTCGTGGATGTGGATCGTGCCGGCATCGGGCTGGTGGGCGCCGGTCAGCACGCGGATCAGCGTGGACTTGCCCGCGCCGTTCTGGCCGAGCAGGCAGTGCACCTCGCCCTCGCGGACGTCCAGGTCGACACCGTCGAGCGCCCGCACCCCGGGGAACTCCTTGACGATGCCGGTCATCGTGAGCAGTTCACTCATTGCGCCACCCCTGTCTCCGAACGGCCGATCACGGTCGGGTCGACGAAGACCTGGTCGAGCGAGATCTGGGCGCCGCCGCGCACCGCGGCGGTGAAGCCGAGGTCCGACCGGACCACCCGGCAGCCGCCGCCGTCCGGGGCGATCACGCGGTCGCGGATCGCCGTCTCCAGTGGTTGTTCCAGCCACGGCCCGAGCACAGCGAAGTAGCCGCCGAGCACGAGCACGTCCGGATTCAGGATGTTCACCAGGATCGCTCCCCCAATCCCCAGCCAGGTTCCGACGTCCGTCAACGCGGACAGCGTCCGCGGATCCCCCGCCTCGGCCCGCGCGGTGATCTCGGCCAGCCGCCGGTCCACGTCCAGCGCCGGGTCGCGGACCGGGTCGTCCGCGTCCGTTGCCTTATGCAACAGTGCGGTCAGGCCGACGACGGTCTCCCAGCAACCGGTCCGGCCGCAGCCGCAGGTCCGGCCGGCCGGCGCGACCGGCATGTGCCCGACCTCCCCGCTGTACCCGTGCCCGCCGCGCAGCAGGTGCCCGTTCGACACCACGCCACCGCCGACCCCGACCGCACCGGTCAGCAGCACGAGATCCTGCACCGGCTCGGTCTTGCGCAGCTCCGAGTACGCCGCCAGCGCCGCCAGGTTCGCCTCGTTGTCCACGTGCAGCGGGTACGACGGCTCGCCCAGCCGCTGGTGCATCTCGCGAACGACAGGAACCTCGCCCCAGCCCAGGTTCGGCGCGAGCTTGAGCTCACCGGTGTCGCCCTGCACCAGACCCGGTACGGCGAGGGTCACCCCGGCGACCTGACCACTTCGAGCGTCCACAGCTGCCACGGCCTCGCGAATCAGGTCGGCCAGGCGGCTGAGCGTCGTACCGGGGCCGAGGTGGGCGACGTCCAGCGGGACGCGGCGTTCGCTGACCGTGTCGCCGGCCAGGTCGAGGGCGGTGACGGCGAGGTAGTCGACGTTGATCTCGGCGCCGACGCCGCAGACTCCGGTGCCGTCGAGCTCGACGAGCTGTCCGGGGCGGCCGAGGGCGCGGGTGGAGTCGGCCGGGCCCTCGCGGAGCAGGCCGCGCTCGACCAGCTCGGCGACCAGGCTGCTCACGGTCGCCTTGTTGAGACCGGTGTCGGCGGCGATCCGGGCCCGGGACCGGGGGCCGTTGTCGCGGACGTGACGCAGCACGACCGAGAGGTTGTTGCGCCGGAGCGAGACGTGGTCGGCGGCGACCACGCGACTGCCCGGACGGCTGCCCCCGGTCAACGTCATGCGACCCCACCCCTTGGTCGTTGTGAGCCCAGTCACAGACTTAGTCTGTTGAACCAACAAACTAAGTACGATTCTGAACCCCCGTCAAGACGTTGTCACTGCGTAATTTCGGCCCCACCCGACCACCCCGGTCAGGATTTTCGCCGACGCTAGCGGGCAAACGCTCTCTTTGGCCAGAGGTCGGGTTAGTTCCGGAACTTGCGCGCCGCTCGTTCAACTCTTGCGAGCAAACTGAAGCGTTTGTACTCTCGCGGCACTTCTCCTGCTCGCCCCCACCAGGAGCCGCTGCCATGACTCTCAGCCGTCGTACGTTCCTCGCTGCCACCGCCGCCACCGCTGTCGGCGGCACTCAACTCACGTCCGCGTTCGCGGCCGGCCCGCCCGGTGACGTCGTCGGCAAGGTCACCGTCGGGTACCAGGGCTGGTTCGCCTGCACCGGCGACGGCGCCCCGATCAACGGCTGGTGGCACTGGAGCCACAACTGGAGCCAGCCGCCGTCGCCGACCAACACCGCGATCGTGAGCTGGCCGGACGTCCGCGACTACACCTCGACGTACCAGACGGCGTACCCGAACCTGAACAACGGGCAGCCGGCCAAGCTGTTCTCGTCGTACGACCAGCAGACCGTGAACACGCACTTCCAGTGGATGCAGCAGAACGGCTGCGACACCGCGGCGCTGCAGCGGTTCAACCCGACCGGCGGCGAGGGACCGACCCGGGACGCGATGGCCGTGAAGGTCCGGCAGGCCGCGGAACAGTACGGTCGCAAGTTCTACATCATGTACGACGCGACCGGCTGGGCCTCGATGCAGTCGGAGATGAAGGCGGACTGGACGTCGAAGATGAGCGCCTACACGGCCTCACCGGCGTACGCGCGGCAGAACGGGAAGCCGGTGGTGTGCATCTGGGGGTTCGGGTTCGACGAGGCCAACAAGGCCTGGCCGGCCTCGGCGTGCCTGGACGTCGTGAACTGGTTCAAGGGCCAGGGGTGCTACGTGATCGGCGGGGTGCCGACACACTGGCGGCGCGGGGTGGAGGACTCGCGGGCCGGCTACCTGGACGTGTACCACGCGTTCAACATGCTGTCGCCGTGGATGGTCGGCCGGATCAGCGACATCGCCGGCGCGGACCACTACTACAACAACGTGAACCAGCAGGATCAGGCCGACTGCAACTCCCATGGCATCGACTACCAGCCGTGCGTCATCCCGGGCGACCTGCAGTCCGGGCATCGGCGGCACGGCGACCTGATGTGGCGCCAGTTCTACAACCTCACCCGGGTCGGCGTGCAGGGCCTGTACATCTCGATGTTCGACGAGTACAACGAAGGCAACCAGATCGCCAAGACCGCCGAGTCCGCGGGCTGGGTGCCGTCGGGTTCGGGCATCCGCGCCCTGGACGAGGACGGTACGGCGTGCTCCTCGGACTACTACCTGCGGTTGACCAACGACGGCGGCCGGATGTTCAAAGGCCAGGCGCCACTCACGTCCGTGCGGCCGACCGTGCCGATGCCGGTGCAGGGCCCGGGCGGCGTGGTGTTCTTCGAGCACGTCGACTACGGCGGCGCCGCCGGCGCGGCGCTCGGGAAGGGTCACTACACGCGAGCGCAGCTCCAGGCGGCGGGGGTGCGGGACAACTGGGCGTCGTCGGTGCGGGTGCCGCCCGGGTGGTCGGTGACGATGTTCGCCGAGGACAACTTCGGCGGGCAGTCGTGGACCCGCACCGCGGACACCCCGAACTTCATCGCGCTGTCCCCGAACGCCAACGATCAGCTGACGTCCTGCCGGATCGTTTAGAACCTAGAACAGTTCCAGGCTGTCCGAGGCGAGGGTGATGACGGCGTCGTCGAGGTACAGGCGGCAAGCGATCGCGTGGCCGGCGCAGGTGAGCAGGGCCGGACCGGCCGCGTCGACGACGCGGTAGGCGACCGGGTGCTCGCAGCGCTCGACAGCGCCCTCGTTCTCGCGGTGGCAGCCGAGCACGTGGCAGGTGACCGTCTCGCCGACGTTCATCAGCGTGAGGCCGTGCTCGGGACAGACACCCCAGCCGACGCCACACGCCTGGCCTTCGTTCGCGGCCAAGCGGATCAGGTTGCCGGCTGTCGCCTCCAATGCGCCGGCAACCGAGCCCAGCGTGCTGGCGGCGTGGTCGAGGTCACGGCGCAAAGCCCGCAGCTCGGGCGATTCGGGCATACCTCGGGTGGCCGCCTGGAGGTTCTCCGACAGCGTCTTGGCAGCCAGCGCGATCTCGTCGACCCGGACGGGCGTCTCGAACTCGGCGCGGACCGTGCCGTTGGCGACCCGGCCGGCCCGGCGGGCGGCGTACTCCTCGACCCACGCGGGCGTCTTCGGAGCCTCGTTCGCCGGCTGGCCGGTCGGCTCCTCCTGAGCCTTTTCCTCGCCCGGGTCGGCCGGTGCAGCCTGACCTTCGTGAGGCTCTGGTTGCGGACCGTGACCATTGGTCCCGTTCGCGGCCGCGGTCCCGTTCACCGGGAGCCGGCTCTCCTGCGCTGTCCGCCCGTTCATACAGCCTCACTCGTCAAGTGCCTGGCCTTCGCCATGCGCGCCCCCTGATGTGCCTCCGGTGGCCGATCGTGCCATGTCTCCAGTGCCCACGACCAGAGGAAATCACCCAGCGTCACCCACTGCGCCCCCTCCCTCGCACACCGCAACATTCCGCCCCAGACTCCGGGCAGCTTCCCCACTCAGCGTTCGCATAGTCACACGCTGAGCATTCCTCAACGCCGCTCTAACATTTCCGCACTTACGGTCACCGCGCGGTAGCAGTCAGGTGCCGCCGGAGGAACTCGACCGTCCGGGCGCGGGCCTGCAGCGCCGAGTTCGGCGGGTCCTCGCGCGGGTCGCTGGTGAGCACCGAGTGCGCCATCCGGCGATAGCCGTCCGGGTCGCCCGGCCGGCTGTCCAGCTCGATCACCTCGAACTCGTCGCCGAGCTGCTCGCGCAACGTCGTGAACCGCTCGGCCGGTGACATCCGGTCGTGGCTGAAGCGCAGCCCCAGGCCGCACAGACCGCCCGTCTGCGTCCGTTCCCTGACGACCTCGAGCTCCTGCCGGGACAGCCCCGGATCCCGCCGCAGCCGCCCGCTGACGGCGAACGCCCGGAACTCGTTCGCCACACACACATCCGCGCGATGCTCTTGGCATTGCGGACGGGCGCATTCTGGACCAGACCTCTGGCATACTCCGCTCGACTATCACTTTGACCCTGGGGGGGTCCTCTTGTCCGTCCGTCCTGCCCAGCTGGTGCGCCTGGGCCTTCCGGCGGCGATGGTCGCCGCGACGCTGGTGGCGGTGACCGGGTCGTCCGGCACTGCCGACGTGTCCGCCGAGCCCCGCCCGATCCAGGCCAAGTTCCGTCCCGACGCCGCGACCGGCCCCGAGTACGACGCCAAGTCCGTGGTGCTGAAGTTCAAGCCGAAGGCAACCACTTCGGCCCGCAAGGCCGCCCTGGCCAAGGTCAAGGGCAGGCCCGACGTGTCCGTGACCTCCGAGGTGGTCACCGTGACCGGCGACCTGCCGGCGGCCGACCTGCTGAAGAAGGTCAAGGCCGACCCCGCGGTGGAAGTTGCCTCGCTCAACTACATCCGGCGGAAGTCCGCCACCCCGAACGACTGGCTGTACACGAACTACCAGAAGTACCTGCCGACCGTTCGGGTCAACCAGGGCTGGGATCTGAGCAAGTCGGCCGGCAACCAGGTCGTCGCCGTGCTGGACACCGGGGTCGACGCCGGTCACCCGGATCTGGCCGGCCACCTGCTGCCGGGGTACAACACGTTCAACACGGCGCTGCCGCCCAACGACGGCGAAGGCCACGGTACGGCGGTGACCGGCATCATCGCGGCCGGGACCGGCAACGGCATCGGGATCGCCGGCGTGGCCTGGAACGCGAAGGTCCGGCCGGTGAAGGTGCTCAGCGACCAGGGCAGCGGCAACGACTCGAACCTGATCAACGGCATCAACTGGGCGGTCAAGAACGGCGCCCGGGTGATCAACATGTCGCTCGGCGGCGAGGGTGACAACCCGGTCTTGCACACCGCGATCAAGAACGCGGTCGCGAAGGGCGTCGTCCTGGTCGCCGCGGCCGGCAACAGCGGCTCGTACGCGCTGAACTACCCGGCCGCGTACCCGGAGGTGCTGTCGGTCGGCGCCACGAACCGGAACGGCGACCTGACCGGCTTCAGCACGTACGGCGACACCGTCGACATCGCCGCCCCGGGCTACGACATCACCAGCACGGCGCCCCGGGCGCAGACCCCGTCCGGCTACGAGCCGTACTGGATCGGCCTGTCGGGAACGTCGTTCTCGTCCCCGATCGTCGCCGGTGTCGCGGCGCTGGTGCGGAACAAGTGGCCGTCGTACACGCCGGCGCAGGTGATGTCGCGGCTGAAGGCCACCGCCCGGGACGCGGGTCCGCGCGGCACCGACCCGTACTACGGCGCCGGCATCCTCGACGCGTACTACGCCCTCGGCGGCAAGTGGACCACGGACTTCGCGGCCGGAGCCCGCGACACCAACGACCAGCCGTCTCGCGCGACCGCACTCAGCCTGGGGGGCATGGCGTTCGGCAACATCGGCGTCGAGGGCGAGGTCGACTGGTACAAGATCAGCTCCACGACGCCGGACACGTTGCGAGCCATCGTCACCGGACCGCTGTACGACTCCAGCGGGTACGCGCAGAACTTCGGGCCTGTGGTGTCGGTGTACGACGAGTCGCTCAACGTCCTCGGGTTCAACCAGAAGCCGCGTCCGCCGGTCGACGGCGACGGCTGGGAGGTCCCGCAGCCGCTGACCACGGAGGTCAACGTCGCGCTGCCGGTCGGCACGACGTACATCGCGGTCCGCAACTACAACGGGTCGCGCGACAGCCGCCAGTACAGCATCAGCGTGAACCGCGGCACCCCGGTCAACACCGGCACGACGACGCCGTACCCGGTGTTCGACGCCGTACCGGGTGACCTGTCGACCGGAGTGATCACCGGCGTGCAGCCGACGGTCACGTTCGCCCGGCCGGTCGATGCCGCCACCGTGACCGCGAGCACCGTCAAGCTGGTCAACGGCAAGACCGGCGCCTCGGTCCCGGTGGCCATCGACTACGACCAGACCACGAAGCGGGCCACGATCATCCCGCCGAACCTGCTCGACAACACGACGTACCGGATCGTCGTGGCCGGCGTGCAGGAGGCCGGTGGGGCGCCGCTGGCGCCGTTCAGCAGCGTGTTCACCACGGTCGACTGGGCGCCCGAGAAGCCGGCCTTCGACGCGAGTGGCGCCTACCTGGCGGCGAACCTGGTGTGGAAGGTCGCGCCGATTTCGGACCTGGACCAGATCATCGTGCGGCGCAACGTCGGCAGCAAGGCGCCGACGCTGACGACGGGGACGCTGGTGTACGCGGGTACGGCGTCCGCGGTGAAGAACACCGGGCTCGCGCAGAACACGACGTACACCTTTGCGGCTTGGGTGAAGGACCGTAGCGGCAAGGTGTCGCCGGCGGCGGTCACCCAACTGCTCGGGATGAAGTCCGGGATCGCGGTCACGTCGACGCTCGTCAAGTACGGCGGGTCGA
>NZ_JBSFBL010000015.1:118323-148346 GCF_053592935.1 Kribbella sp. NPDC002412 | reverse complement strand
CCGAGTTCAGGTACTTGTACGAGCACCAGGCGGCGAAGTCCACACCCCAGTCGTGCAACGCCAGCGGCACGTTCCCGGCCGCGTGGGCCAGGTCCCAGCCGACGACCGCGCCGGCCGCGTGACCGGCCTTGGTGATCGCCGGGATGTCCATCAGCTCACCGGTCAGGTAGTTCACCCCGCCGAGCAGCACCAGGGCCACGTCGCCACCCAGTTGCTCGACGACGTCCGCCGTACGCAGGGTGTGCTCACCCGGGCGGGGCCGGAGGCGGATGATCGCGTCCTCGGCGTCGTACCCGTGGAACCGGGCCTGGGAGCGGACGGCGTAGCTGTCGGACGGGAAGGCCGAGTCCTCGATCACGATCCGGTGCCGCGAGTTGGTCGGGCGGTAGAACGAGACCATCAGCAGGTGCAGGTTGACCGTGAGCGAGTTCATCACCACGGTCTCGCTCGGCAGCGCGCCGACCAGGCGGGCCGCCGGACCGGTCAGCAGCTCGTGGTACGGCAGCCACGGCCGGTCCGCGTCCAGGTGTCCCTCGACGCCGAGCGCGGCCCAGGCGTCCAGGTCCTCGAGCAGCTCGGTCCGGGTCGCCTTGGGACGCAGGCCGAGCGAGTTCCCGGCGAAGTAGGCGACCTCGGGGTAGTCGCCGCCCTGGGCCGGAGGCACGTCGAAGAGGTCCCGGTGCCCGGGGTCCGCGGCATCGAGCTTCAGCGCCTCCTCCTCCAGCGCGCTCACGCCCCGGCGACCTCGTCCTTCGCCCGGGCCGGCTCGATCACGTGGCCCTTGCCGAGCACGGTCACGCCGCCCTTGGACACGGTGAAGCCGCGCTCGCGGTCGTAGTCCGGGTCGACGCCGATCTCGACACCGTCCGGGACCACCACGTTCTTGTCCAGGATGACGTTCTTCAGCACGGCGTTCGCGCCGATCCGGCAGTTGTCCATGATCACCGCGCGCTCGATGGACGCGCCGGCGCTGACGACCACGTTGGAGCCCAGCACCGAGTGCTCCACGGTCGCCCCGGTCACCACCGAGCCCTGGCAGACGATCGACTCGCCGACGGTCGCGTCGTCGGTGAACTTCGCGCCCGGCAGCTGCGGGTGCGAGGTGAAGATCGGCCAGTCGGAGTTGTACAGGTTGAACACCGGCTGGATCGAGACCAGGTCCATGTGCGCCTCGTGGTAGGAGTCCAGTGACCCCACGTCCCGCCAGTACGAGCGGTCCCGGTCCAGCGCGCCCGGGACGTCGTTGTCCTTGAAGTCGTAGACCCCGGCCTTGCCCTCGGCAACCAGCATCGGGACGATGTCGCCGCCCATGTCGTGCCGGGACGCCGGGTCGGCCGCGTCCTTGCGCAGCGCCTCCACCAGCACGTCGGCGCTGAACACGTAGTTGCCCATCGACGCGAACGTCTCGTCCGGCGAGTCCGGCAGCCCGGGCGGGTCGGCCGGCTTCTCCAGGAACTCCTCGATGGCGTGCCCGTCCGGCCCGGTCTTGATCACGCCGAACTCGGTCGCCTCCACCCGCGGCACCCGGATCCCGGCCACGGTCACGCCGTTCCCGCGTTCCAGGTGCGCCGCCACCATCTGGGAGGCGTCCATCCGGTACACGTGGTCGGCGCCGAACACCACGATGATGTCGGGCTTGTGGTCGTTGATCAGGTTCATCGACTGGTAGATCGCGTCCGCGCTGCCCTGGTACCACTGCGGGCCGAGCCGCTGCTGGGCCGGGACGCAGGTGACGAAGTTGCCGAGCAGGGTCGACATTCGCCAGGTCAGCGTGACGTGCCGGTCCAGCGAGTGCGACTTGTACTGGGTCAGCACGCACAGGTTGCGGTACCCGGCGTTGACCAGGTTCGACAGCACGAAGTCGATCAGGCGATAACTGCCGCCGAACGGCACCGCGGGTTTGGCCCGGTCGGCCGTCAGCGGCATCAGCCGCTTCCCCTCGCCACCAGCCAGGACGATTCCGAGAACTTTGGGCGCCTTTGCCATGTCCGCACCTTAGGCCATGCGCACCCCTCATGTGCAGTGTGAGCAGGTGCTCGGTGGAGTGCATCGGGGTGCCGGAGAGGCGGCCTCGATGCAGAGCATCGTGGGCGTCTCTCCGGCGCCGCGAGGTGCCCACCGAGTGCCTGATCACACTGTGCAGGAGGGGTGTGCATGGCCTTGGTCCGGGATCACCCGGGGCATAAGGTGCTTGCGAGTGTCGCGACACTGTGTAGATGCCTATGCTCATCGTGCCGACCGTCGCCGTTCACCGCTCGTTCCTCGCCACCTGGGACGAGCTCGGGCCGGACCACGAGCGCTGGATGGGCGCGAAGTCGATCGCGAACGACGACGAGGAGTGGACCCGGGAGCAGGCGGAAGACCCGGCCGAGTTCCACCGGCTGGTCGAGGCGATCAAGGCCGAGGCGGACCCGTCGACCGAGCTCCCGCCCGGCATCGTGCACCAGACCGTGCTCTGGTACGTCGACGGCGTCGAGTTCCTGGGCCGGCTGTCGATCCGGCACTGGCTGACCCCGCCGCTGCTCGAGGTCGCCGGCCACATCGGGTACTGCGTCCGCCCGTCGGCCCGGCGCCAGGGCCACGCGACCCGGATGCTGGTCCAGTCGCTCCCGATCGCCGCCGGCCTCGGCATCGACCCGGCCCTGGTCACCTGCGACACGAACAACCTCGGCTCCCGCCGCGTGATCGAGGCCGCCGGCGGCGAGCTGGAGGACGAGCGACACGGAAAGCTGCGTTTCTGGGTACCGACACGAACGTCGTGATGTCCTAGGGTCGGGCACATGAAGGTGGCGATCCTGACGCGTGAGTTTCCTCCGGACGTGTACGGCGGGGCGGGGGTGCACGTGGACTTCCTGGTCCGCGAGCTGCGCCGCCTGCTCGACGTGGACGTGCACTGCATGGGCGAGCCCCGGCTGGGCGCGACCGCGCACTCCGAGGAGGATGCGCGGATGCCGGACGCGAACGCGGCGCTGCGCATCCTGTCCACGGACCTGACCATGACCGCGGCGGTCGGTGACTCCCAGCTGGTGCACTCCCACACCTGGTACGCCAACATGGCCGGCCACTGGGCCAAGCTCCTGTACGGCGTCCCGCACGTGGTGACCGCGCACTCGCTGGAGCCCCGCCGGCCGTGGAAGGCCGAGCAGCTGGGCGGCGGCTACGCGCTGTCCAGCTGGGCCGAGCGTACGGCGTACGAGGCCGCCGACGCCGTGGTCGCGGTCAGTCGCGGGATGCGGGACGACGTACTGGACTGCTACCCGGGGATCGACCCGGACAAGGTGCACGTCATCTCGAACGGGATCGACGCCGACTTCTACACTCCCGACCCGTCCACCAGCGTGCTGGAGCGGCTCGGGGTCGACCTGAACCGCCCGTACGTGACGTTCGTCGGCCGGATCACCCGGCAGAAGGGCGTCCCGCACCTGCTCCGGGCCGGCCTGCGGCTGGACCCGTCGGTCCAGCTGGTGCTGCTGGCCGGCGCGGCCGACACGGTCGAGCTCAAGGCCGAGACCGACGCGCTGATCGACGACCTGAAGGCGGCCCGGGACGGCGTGTTCGTGGTCTCCGAGATGCTGCCGCGCGAGGACGTCCGGCAGGTGCTCACGCACGCGCTGGCGTTCTGCTGCCCGTCGGTCTACGAACCGCTCGGCATCGTCAACCTGGAGGCGATGGCGTGCGAGACCGCCGTCGTCGCGAGCGCGGTCGGCGGCATCCCCGAGGTCGTCGACGACGGCGTCACCGGCACCCTGGTCCCGTACGACGAGAACGACGTCGACGCCTTCGAACGCGGCCTCGCCGCGGGCATCAACGACCTGATCGACAACCCCGCCAAGGCCTCGGCCATGGGCAAGGCCGGCCGCGACCGCGCCGTCTCCGAGTTCGGCTGGGACGCCGTGGCCGACCGCACCGTCGCGCTCTACAACACGCTCACCCGATGATCAGGCCGTCCCAGGACCAGCGCGGGATCGACAGGTCGGCCGGGACGTCGTCGGCGGACTCGTGGTACTTCGACATCGCCACCGTGGTCGCCCAGGCGAAGTAGTCGTGCAGGACGGCGCGCAGCCGCTCGTCCGCATCCAGTCCGGTGTCGCTCAACGCCTGGTCGAAACAGGCGATCGCCCGCCGGTCCATCTCCTCGTGCGGCCCGTTCCCGCTGTGCAACCGGACGACGTACGTCTCATCCCCGTAGACCTCGCTGTACGTCGGCGGCCCACCCAAAGCCTCACCCCAGTACGCCGCCAACCGCACACTGTGCTCCGGGTGAAACCCATGGCTGAACGCGTGACTGACCACCTCGTCGGCCATCACCCGCTCATGCCAAGCGTGAGCCAACCGCAACATCCCCGCCGCCCCGCCCGAAGCCTCGAACACCGTAGCCATCCCCACCTTTTACACCCCACCCACCCCTGCCCGCCACGTGGCTCAGCGCTGGAGGAACGCCAACCGTTGCTCGAGCGCCGCACCGCAGCGGCAGTCCTTGTCCTCGCACAGGAGAGCCGCCGGGTCGGCCGCGATCAGTCGGGTCGCGCATGCCAGCACGTCCTCGACGGCGATGAGCCGGGCGCGGCAGTTGCCGATGCGTAGCTCGCGTGTGTGGGGTCGCAGCTCGGGCTCGATCTCGTCGAAGCGGTGGCTCTCGCCTGAGACGTTCGGGAGCTCCATCCACGCGCCGGGGCCTGCCTTGGCGTACCGGTAGAACAGCGACCGGCCCAGGCGCTGTTCGGCGAGGTGGATTGTGGTGTTCGAGGTGTGGCCGACGCCGAGCAGCAGGACATGGCCGCCCAGTTCGGCAAGCGCCTCGATCGGTCCGAGCGGCCAATCGAGGCGCTGAGCGTCGATCAGCTCGCGCGCGTGCGTGCCAACCGCGAGAAATGAGAACAGCGGGTGAGTGCCGCGCTCGTGCTGATGGCCCAGGCGCAACGCCTCGGGGATGCGCCCGAGCCAGCCGTCGACCGGCAGGTCCGGCGTGAACGGGACGGCCTTCCCGACCGCGTCGTCGAAGGCCGCCCAGGTCTCCGCGTTGTAGTACGCGTTGTGCGGCCGAACCAGCCCTGGCGGAGCGGGCAACCCGGTCAGCTCCCAACTCCCACCGACCATCATCACGGTCCCGCAGCTGCCGACCAGCGCCCGGCAGACGGCCTCAGCCCCACCGTCAACCCACCCGAACGAGCGCAACGACGCATGCACCAGCACCGACGACGTCGAACCCAGCCCCAACCCAGCGAGGCCCTCAGCGATCCCGGCTTCCGTGACAACCCCAGCGTCGTTCATAGCACCGGCGATAAAACCACCCGCGAGTTCCCAAGTCCACGAAGTTTCGGCCGCCAGCCTGTCGTCGGCGCGTGGGATGGAGGTCAGCTGATGCCGGCGGTGGGGGTGGGGGAGGTCAGCCAGGTGGTGAGGAGGCGGGCGCCGGCCCCGGTGGCGCCGGGGGTGTACTCGAGGCGGTCGGCCGGGGACTCGGCGATCGACGAGAGGTCGAGGTGGGCCCACGGGATGTCGCCGGCAAAGGGCTTCAGGAAGAGGGCGGCCGTGATGGAGCCCGGGCCCTTGGAGCTGTTGACCGAGTCCGCGATCGGAGTGGCGATCAGCTCCTGGTACTCCGGCGCCAGCGGCATCCGCCAGAGCTCCTCCCCCGACACCCGCCCAGCATCGGCCAGGTTGTCGGCCAACGCGTCGTCGGTGGCGAACAAACCGCCGTACAGCATCGACCCAAGGGAGACCTTGATCGCGCCGGTCAGGGTCGCAATGTCAACGATGACGTCGGGCTCGAGCTCCTTGACCGCGTACGCGAGCCCGTCGGCGAGGACCAGACGCCCTTCGGCGTCGGTGTTCTTGACCTCGGTGGTCCGCCCGCCGTAGTGCCGGATCACGTCGTCCGGCCGGTACGCCGTACCCGACGGCATGTTCTCCGCCGCGCAGATCAACCCGGTCACCCGCACCTGAGCGCCGAGCTCACGCAAAGCGGACAGTGTGGCGATCACGGACCCGCCGCCGGTCATATCCCGCTTCATCGACACCATGCCCTCGCGCGGCTTCAGCGACAGACCGCCGGTGTCATACGTGATGCCCTTGCCAACGAGTACGACGTACGGCGTGTCGTCGCCGGCGCCCGCCGGGACATAATCGAGCCGGATGAACCGAGGCGGCCGAGTCGACCCCTTGCCGACCGCGAGAATCCCCCCGAACCCGTCCGCAGCCAACTGCTTCTCGTCCCAAACGGTCACCTCGAGACCGGACTCGGCAGCCAGCTCGGTCGCGCGCGCAGCCAGCCAAGCCGGGTCCTTCTCGTTCGACGGCGTGGTGGCGAACTGCCGCGCCAGCCACCCGGTCCGGCCGATCACGACGCCGCGGTCGAGCTCGACCTGCCGGTCGTCGTCCGAGCCGTCCGTGACCGTCACCCGCGCCACCACCGGCTTCCCCGGATCGACCGTCTTCAGCGTGTACGTGAAGGACCCCAGTACGACGCCCTCCGCAAAAGCCTGCAAACCCGCATCATCGATGCCGTCAGCAACTACCGTGGTCAGGTCGTCCTTGCCGCGGCCGAATCTGGCGATCGCCGCTCCGGCGTGTCGCAGGTCCTTCGCGCTGCCGTCGCCGGCCCCGACCAGCAGGACCTCGGCCACCTCACCGGTCAGCAGCGGGTACGACGCGGTCGCGCCGGCCGTCGGGCTGAAGCCGGTCGCCTGCTGGGCCTCCAGCAACCGGGTGAGGTCCACGCCGAGGCGTTCGCCGGCGTCCTTCGCGGCGGCGGGCAGGCCGCTCTCGCCGACCACGATCACCCAGGTCGAGGCGCCGTGCACCGGCAGTCCGGGCTGCCAGGCCACGACCGGAAGGGTGGGGAACGCGAACTTGCTGCTGCGGCGAGCCACTAGGAGGACCTCACTGTTTGATCAAAAGTTGTCGGAAACGCCCGGCCAACCGTAACGACCCCGGCCGGTGCCACAAAAGGCACCCACCGGGGTCGTTGTAGATATGTCAAGGAGTGCGTGGCACCCCGGGGAGAGCGCTCAGCCGACAACGGCCTTGAGCGCGTTGCCGAGCTCGGTCGCTTCGTCGGCGTTCAGCTCGACGACGAGCCGACCGCCGCCCTCGAGCGGAACCCGCATCACGATCCCCCGCCCCTCCTTGGTGACCTCGAGCGGACCATCGCCCGTCCGCGGCTTCATCGCCGCCATGCGCGCACCCCTTCCCAGTGTCGGTGTTGAGCGACGACACCGCACTGGGTACCGTCTCCGGCGCGTGCGGTGATGCGCCGTCGGCGCGTATCGCAGTGTGTATCAGGACCCATTATTCCCGATCACAGGCCAGAGCCGCGCACCATACGGCAGACTCAGGCACGTGCACGCCCGTTCTGCCCTCTTCGACCTGTACGGCGACCACCTGCGCGCGCGAGGTGGCCGGGCGCCCGTCGCGGCCCTGGTCCGGCTGCTCGCACCGCTCGGTGTCCACCCGCCCGCGGTGCGTACGGCGGTGTCGCGGATGGTCCGCCAGGGCTGGCTGGAGCCGGTCCGGATCGACGGTCAGCCCGGGTACGAGCTGACCGCCCGGGCGCGTCGCCGGCTGGACGACGCGGCCGCCCGGATCTACCGCACCTCGCCGGAGGGAGCCGGTGGCAACGGTCCCGGCGACTGGGACCGGCACTGGCACCTCGGGATCCTGCGGGAGGTGCCGAACGCCCGCCGCCGTGAGCAGCTCGCGAGCCAGCTCGCCTTTCTGGGTTGGGCTCCGCTGTCCGACGGCGCCTGGGTCGGCCTGCGCAACGACGCCGAGGTGGACCAGATTCTCGGCCTGGAGGGGATCGCGGCAGACCGGTTCCGGGCCCCGGTCGACGACGGCGCGGTCGAGTTCGCCCGCCGGGTCTGGCGGCTGGACGAGCTCGGCGCGTCGTACGACGCCTGGCTGATCGAGGCGAAGGCGCTGGTCGAGAGCGCCGGCGACGACACCACCGACGAGCAGGCGTTCGCCGTCCGGTCGGAACTGGTGCACGAGTGGCGCAAGTTCCTGTTCCGGGACCCGGGGTTGCCGGCCGAGCTGCTGCCGGCCGGCTGGGCCGGGACCAAGGCGGCCGCGTTCTTCGATTTCCACGCCGAACGACTGAGCCCCGCGGCCGGGCGTTTCGTCGACGACTGCCTGACGCTTCACTGAGTTTCCGTCACCGATTGTCAAGGAGCTGACCACGATGAGTGACTCCGTCACCTACACCGTGACCGACGGCGTAGCCACCATCACGCTGAACCGGCCGGAGGCGATGAACGCGCTCGACACGCCGACCAAGGTCCTGCTCCGCGACAGCGTGCTGGCGGCCGCCGAGGACGACGCGGTCCGGGTCGTCGTGCTGACCGGGACCGGCCGGGCGTTCTGCGTCGGGCAGGACCTCAAGGAGCACATCGGGCTGCTCGAGGCGAACGACACGGCCGCGCTGTGGAGCACCGTGCCGGACCACTTCGCGCCGATCGCGCTGGCGCTGGCCGAGATGCCGAAGCCGGTGATCGCGGCGGTGAACGGAGTCGCGGCCGGCGCCGGCGCGTCGATGGCGTTCGCGTGCGACTTCCGGATCGTGTCGGACGCGGCCGGGTTCAACCTCGCCTTCACCGGGATCGCGCTGTCCTGCGACACCGGGATCTCGTGGACGCTCCCCCGGCTGATCGGGCAGGCGAAGGCGCTCGAGCTGCTCTACTTCCCGCGGACGGTGCGCGCCGACGAGGCGTTGACGCTCGGCCTGGCGACGAGCGTCGTACCGGCGGCCGAGTTCGAGGAGGCGGTCGGCGAGCTCGCGGCGAAGCTCGCGGCCGGGCCGACGGTCGCGTACGGCGCGGTGCGGCAGTCAGTCGGATACTCGGCGACCCACACGCTGGCCGAGGCGCTGGTGTTCGAGGCCGGGAAGATGGAGCTCACCGGCGACACCGAGGACCACCGCAACGCGGTCGCCGCCTTCGTCACCAAGCAGAAGCCCACGTTCAACGGCCGATAGGTTCCTCGCCCGCGGTCATGCCGGACGCGCCGTGGTCGAGTCGCGACAGCTACTACGTCGACTCGGCGTACACCGGCGCCGACCCGGGCCGACCCACCCCTCGAGCGCCCGTGAGTTCGGTGCCTTCGGCAAGGGCACGGATCCGTTCTCGGAGACGGCGTACCTGCGGCTAACTACCCGGCCCGCGTTCAAGTCGTTCGCCGCGAAGGGCCTGCGGTCGCACCTGTTCATCGCGGTCGGCGACGACAAGTGGAAGAACCCGAAGCCGGCCGACTACACCCACATGCCGCAGGCAACGTTTACCAGGCGGTCGCGGTCGAGGGGTCGCTGGACGGGGCGCCGTACGCGGGTGGCAAGGATGTCGCGCTGACCAAGTACGCGCCGGACGGGCCGCGGGAGTGGACGCGCTCGCCCGGGACGAGCGGGACGGAACGCGCGTACGGGGTGGCCGTCTCGGGTGCTTGGGTTGTGGTGACCGGGTACACGACCGGGAATCAACGGTGGTTGAAGCAGTTCGGCGTACCGGGCGTGGCGGATCGGAGCTACACGGCGGCCGTCGACGGCGCTGGGGATGTGTACGTCGCCGGCTTCACCGACGGTGCGCTGGAGACGAGTGTCGGCAGGTTCGACGGCGTACTCGCGAAGTACTCATCGGACCGTCGGACGTGGGTGCGTCAGTTCGGTACGGCGGACGACGCGGCGGATCCGTTTGCTGAAGCCAACGTCTACTGGACGACCACGCAGACCGGTGCGCAGGTGTCGGGGCTGACGAACACCGATGTGTTTCGCACTGCCTTCAGCTCGGCCGGCGAGAACACTGCGCCGTAACGTTGGTGGGCCCCCCGACCGCGTTCCGGCCGGGCGAGTCACGGCCGGACAACCACCTGACAGCCGGGGAGCCCGGTGAATACCTCATCACGTTCAGCACCCGGAACACAACTCGTTCAGCCGTTTGTGTTCCCTTATTTTCAACATTTCTCGGTGCACTTTGCAGATGCACGAGCTAGCTGCACGTGCACCGAGTCAACGTGAACATTCCGGTTAGCGGGCTATGCCGCTCAGGGCCTGATTGGTCAGCGCGCGATGCAGGTCGACAAGTGGTCGTTGACGATGCCTGTCGCCTGCATCAGCGCGTAAGCGGTGGTGGGACCAACGAACACGAAACCCTTTTTCTTCAGGGCTTTCGACATCGCGACCGACTCCGGCGTGGTGGCAGGCACGTCGCCCAACGTCTTCGGCGCCTTGTGCTCGGCCGGCCGGAACGACCACAGCAGCTCGGTGAACTCCCCGTCGTCCAGCTCCAGCAACGCGCGCGCGTTCGAGATGGTCGCGTTGATCTTCAGCCGGTTGCGGACGATGCCGGTGTCCGCCATCAAGCGTTCGAAGTCGTCGGCGCCGTACTTCGCGATCACCGCCGGGTCGAAGTGCGCGAACGCGGCACGGAAGTTCTCCCGCTTCCGCAGGATCGTGATCCACGACAGCCCCGACTGGAACCCCTCCAGCGTCATCCGCTCGAACAGCCCGACGTCGTCGCGGATCTCCTTGCCCCACTCGTTGTCGTGGTACTCGACGTACTCCGGCGCCGACGTCGCCCACCCGCACCGCGGCTGCCCGTCCGGCCCGATCACCGTCACCCCGCCACCTCCCGCACCAGCCGCCGCAACGACACCCGCATCATCCCCTCGAACACCGGCCGCACCACCGGCCACACCACAACCCCCACCTTCCCCAACGGCGGCACAACATCCTCCGCCCAGGTAAAAACACTCCGGCTCCCCAACTCCGCCCCATCGCGCGTGGGCGTGCCAGCTACACGGTCAGCCGATGCCTCCGCGTCGCCCTCCCCAGCCGTGCCAGCCACGCGGTCAGCCGACGCCTCCGCGCTGCCACCCCCAGCCGCGCCAGCCACGCGGTCAGCCGATGCCTCCGCGTTGGCGTCCGCGGCCGTGCCAGCTAAGCGGTCGGCCGATGCTGAGTCCCTGCCGTCCGCAAGCGTGCCAGCCGCAGGGTCGTCCGATGCGGGCCTGATCGCGAAGGTCCCGGTGCCGCGCACGACCGTGCCGAGATGCTTCACCGTGCACTCCCGCGGCGGATCCCAGTGTGTGATGACCATGTCGTCAGTGAACCCCAAGCCACCGACAGAAGTCCGCGCCGCCACCCCACCCCCGACCCCGACCCCACCGTTCTCCGTCCCCCAAACCCGAGTCAGCACCATCCACCGCGACTGCCGCTCCCAGTCGACAACCACGTCCCAAGCCGCCTCCACCCCCAGCGGCAAAACCACCGACGCCTCCGCATGACAACTCCGCGCACCCTTCATCCCCCGACCCTCCCAGCAATCCCCCCAACATTCACCCCACCCCGCCACCCACTCACCCCGCCAACCCCCACCACACCCACCCTGCTCAGCCACCAACCAGCCACCCACCGAGACCCACCAACCACCACTGGCCGCCGGGCAGTCCGCCGCCCAGCGCAGGAGACGGACTGCTCGCCCCAGCGGTGAGTGGCTAGTAGGCGGCCGAGCTGTTGGGTGTGCCGCGTCCCAGTGGTGCGGATATCCGGAGCAGGCGGACGGGCAGACATGCGCAGGGCTAGATGCTCGTCGACGGCCGAGTTGACACGGCGACTCAGCGAGTCAGCGCGGTGGGCGTTCAGTGCCTCAGGTGGGTCCCCAGCGCCTCAGGTGGGTGCCCAGGGCCTGAGGGAGGAGGTTCGCCTTGCTGACGCGTGGCGCAGCCCGCCTGCTGAGCGCCCAGCGCCCACCCTCCCGAGGTGCTGCGCAGTGTCACCTGGGGCGCTGATAGGCGGCCTGCTCCGGGGCCAGCTCGTGCCGCAGCTCTGGATATGCACCCTGCTGAGGACCGAGTTGTCCACTCTGTTCGGCCGCCGGTTGAGCACCCTGCTGAGAACCAGGACGTCCACCTTGCTCAGGCGCTCTTGCTCAGGCGCTGCGTAGCCCACCACCCTGCTTAGGCGCTCAGCGCCCGCCTTCGGGAGGTGGTGGGCAGTCGTGTCAGCTGGGCCGCTGGTAGGCGCCGTGCTCTGGGGTCTGCTCGTACCCCGGCTCCGGATACGCACCCTGCTGAGGAGCGGGTTGTCCACCCGGCTCTGCCGTCGGTTGAGCGCCCTGCTGAGAAGCAGCAGGTCCACCTGGCTCAGGTGTCGGGTATCCGCCCGGCTGAGGCATCGGATGCCCACCTTGCTGAGGTCCTGGGTAGGCCTGTTCGGGGCTGCCGTAGCCACCCTGGTCGGGCTGATAACCACCCTGCTGACCTTGCTGAGGTGCCGCGTAGCCGCCGTTCTGCGGAGTCTGCTCGCCCTGGTAACCACGCTGCTCGTGGACTGGGTAGCCGCCCGGCTGCGCAGCTTGCTGTGGTCCTGTGTAGCTACCGTTCTGCGGTGGGTGCTCGGGCCGGTAGCCGCCCTGCTCCTGTGCCGGGTAGCCGCCCTGCTGCGGGCCATGGTCGGAGGCTGCGTAGCCGCCGTTCTGCGGTCGCTGCTCGGTCTGGTAGCCACCTGGCTGCTGCGCTGGGTAGCCGCCTTGCTGGGGTTGCTGGCTGGGCTGCTCGGGGTTTGCGTAGCCGCCGTTCTGCGGTGACTGGGTAGGCCACAGTGGCGTAGTCGGCTGCTGGTCTGCTGGTGGCCAGAACTGCCATTGCTCTTCCGCCTGCTCCCGCGCAGGCTCCTGCCCACCCTGCTCCGGGTACTGCGAAGACTGCTGCCCCTGAGGCGGGTACTGCGCCTCAGCCGGGTATTGCCCCTGCGAGTTCTCCTGCTGCACGGGCTGCTCCTGCGGGTACTGCTGCGGGTGCTGCTCGTGCGCCGGGTGCTGCTCCTGCGCGAGGTGCTCCGGCCGCGCTGGGTGCTCCTGCTGGGAGTGCTGCTGCTGCGCCGGGAGGTCCTGTGACTGTTGCGCGTACTCCTGCGCCTGCGGGTACTGCTGCTCCTGGGTCGGGTAGTCCTGCTCCTGCGGGCCCGGTGCCGGGTACTGCTGGAACTGGTCCGTCTGCTGAGTCTGGTTCGACGGGTCGGACTGCGGCTGTAGGGCTTGCTGGTGCTGTGCCGGCGGTTGCTGGTTGGGCGGGAGGGGTGTGTACGTCTGCTCGTCGGGCGAGGACTGGGGCTGCCACTGCGGGCCGGCTTGCTGGTCGTCGTACGCCGGCTGGTCAGTTGGCTGCTCGTGATACGCCTGAGTGGCTGGTTGCTGCCACTGGGGTACGGGCTCCGGGAGGACCCACTGGGGTGCAGGTGCGGTCTGTGCGCTGTCCTGCTGAGTCTCCGTCAGCGGGAACTCCTGGGTCACCTCAGCCGAAGGCGCCTGCTGCGACTGGCCAGGGGCGCCCTCCGTGTCTACGGAGTGGGCTGCACGGTGCTGGTCGACGGGGGCTGGTGTGGGCTCGGCGTTGGTCGGGGTTGCCGGGTGCTCCTCGGGGAACCACGGCTCGGGTTGCTGGGCGGCGTACGGGTCCGCCTGCGGCTGCGGGTAGGCCGGTGACTCGTACGACACCTGCGGAGCGTAGGACTCGGGCTGCTGCGGGCTGTACGGCGCCGCCTCCGGCTGCTGCAACGTGATGGTCGGAGGCTGCTGCCCGAGGTCAGATTGACCGGGCACGAACTGCGCCTCAGCAGCGTCGCCCCAGCTCTGCGCGGACTGCCCCTGCGAAGCATCCCCCGGCCTGAACTCGCTCTGGGACTGCGGGCCATCGTCCTGAGCAGGTATGGACCAGGACTGCGATGCGTCGTCCTGCGGCGGCGCGGACTGCGCCTGCGGGGCATTGCGCTGAGCGGAGTGAGTCTCCGGATCAGTGTCCTGAGAGGGCGCGGGTTGGGCCTGCGGACCGGCGTCCTGGTCGGGCTGTGGGGTGTTGGCTTGGGGGTTCGGGGTGGTGGTTGGGGGCTCGGGGGTTCTGTGGGGTGGGGCTGGGTGGGACTGGGCGTCCAGGAGGGCTCGGGCTTCGGCCTGGAGGCGTTCGTACTCGTCGGCGGCGCCGGAGGAGTCGGCTACTGGGACTTCCTTGGTGTCCGGCTCGTCTTCTGCTGGTGACTGCCGCGCGGCGGGTGCTGTGGCCGCAGCGTCAGAGGGGTCCGAGGCTGGTGAGGGTGCCGCGGACGAATCGGTGCCATCAGGAGCAGAGTCGGCAGCCGTCGCTCCGACAACTGCGCCGGCGGCCGCGGCGCCTGCCGCGAGCCCGGCTCCGGGCGCGCCTGCCGCGAGTACGGCTGCTCCGGGCGTGCCTGCCGCGCGGTCGGCCGAGCCGGAACTGCTCGCCTGAGACCCAGTCGCTTCGGCCCCGTCCGCCGCGTGCCCAGTCGCTTCGGACCCGTCCGCCGCGCGCCCAGTCGCCGAGGACCCAGCCGCCGGGGACCCGTCGGCTCCAGAACCGCCCGGGCCGGACTCGGCTGGGCGGGGCTCGGCTGGGCCGGGCTCGGCTGGGCCGGGCTCTGCCGGGGCGGATTCGGCCGGCTGGGAGGCGGTGGGTGCATCGGTCGGCTGTGCGGTCGGGGGTTCTGGGAAGTCGCCGCCGACCAGGATTGGCTTCTGGGTGCCGGTGTCGTCGAAGTCGGTGGGGTTGTAGTCGGGGTCCGTGGCGAAGCCGGGGCCGTCGATGATGGGCGAGACGGCTCGCTCGAGGTCGGCGATGCGGCGGTCGCGTTCGGCGACTTCGCGGGCGACGCGTTCGAGGAGGGTGTCGACCTCGTCCATCCGGTAGCCACGGAGCGCGACGCCGAAGCGGGCCGCCTCGATGTCCGTGGCGGTGAGCGCCTGCCGGGCCGGGACGCTGAGGTCGGGCCGGTCGTCGTACGCCGTACTCATGGCACCCCAACGACCCGAGGCCACGACTGCGACAGCCCCGATCAACAGCACCACGATCAGCCCGAAGAACCACATCACGGGACCGATCGTGCCATGCCGACGAAGTCACCCGCACAATCGGACACCGATTCGGCCCTCGGCGTAAGCAGGAAGCCGAGCGTCAGCTGCCGTCGGAGCCCAGCCGGTGCGCCTCGCGCCGTTCGCGGGCCTCCGGGCTGTCCGCCTCGGCCACGTCCCGCGCGGCCACCGCCGCGGCTTCCTCGGCCGCCGCGTCGGCGAGCTCACCGGCCTTGACGATGTAGCTGATCGCCTCGTCCACGTCGTCGGTGACGGCGAACATCTCCAGGTCGGCCGCCGAGATCTTCCCGTCCGCGAGCATCGTCTCGCGCAACCAGTCGACCAGCCCGCTCCAGTACGACGTGCCGAACAGCACGACCGGGAACGACGTCACCTTCCGCGTCTGCGCCAGCGTGAGCGCCTCGAACAGCTCGTCCAGCGTGCCGAACCCGCCCGGCATCACCACGAACCCCTGGGCGTACTTCACGAACATGGTCTTGCGGGTGAAGAAGTAGCGGAAGTTCATCCCGATGTCGACCCACTCGTTCAGGCCGTTCTCGAAGGGCAGCTCGATGCCGAGCCCGACCGACACCCCGCCGGCCTCGGAGGCGCCCTTGTTCGCCGCCTCCATCACGCCCGGTCCCCCACCGGTGATCACCGCGTAACCGGCGCCGACCAACTTCCCCCCGAGCTCCTCCGCGGCGACGTACATCGGGTCGTCCGGCTTGGTCCGGGCCGAGCCGAACACGCTGATCGCGGCCCCGAGCTCGGCCAGCATGCCGAACCCCTCGATGAACTCCGACTGGATCCGCAGCACCCGCCAGGGGTCGGTGTGCACCCAGTCCGACGGCCCGCGGCTGTCCAGCAGCCGCTGCTCCGAGGTCGACTGCTGCACCTGGTTGCGCCGCATCACGACCGGCCCGCGCTGCTTCTGGCCGATCGGACGGTCGGGGTGGATCGAGGGTTCTTCCATACCTCCAGATTAGTGCGGACAGTGACAACGGGCCCGCCGACGCGGGGCCCGCCACGAGGTGTACCTACGCCGTCAACCAGGCTCTCAGGCGCTGTTCACACTGCTCGATGTCCGCCTCGGGCACGAACTCGTCCTGCTTGTGCGCGTACAGCGGGTCACCGGGCCCGTAGTTCACCGCCGGTACGCCGAGCAGCGAGAACCGGGCCACGTCGGTCCACCCGAACTTCGGCTGCGGCTCTCCCCCGACGACCTCCAGGAACGCCGCCGCGGCCGGCCGCTCCAGCCCCGGCAACCCACCCGGTGCCGAGTCGGTGACGACCAGGTCGAATCCCTCGAACACCTCCCGCAGGTGCGCCTCGGCCTCCGCCTCCGACCGGTCCGGCGCGAACCGGTAGTTGATCTCCACCGTGCACAGGTCCGGTACGACGTTGCCCGCGACCCCGCCGCGGATGCCGACCGCGTTCAGCCCCTCGCGGTACTCCAGGCCGTCGATCGGCACCCGGCGCGGTTCGTACGCCGCCAGCCGGGCCAGGATCTCGCCCGCGGCGTGGATCGCGTTCGACCCCATCCAGGACCGGGCCGAGTGCGCCCGCTCGCCGCGGGTGCTGATCTCGACCCGCATGGTGCCCTGGCAGCCGGCCTCGACCACCGCGTTCGACGGCTCCATCACGACCGCGAAGACGCCCTCGAGCAGCTCCGGGTTCGACCGGGTCAGCTTGAACAGGCCGTTCCGCTCGGCCTCGACCTCTTCGCAGTCGTAGAAGACGTAGGTGACGTCCCGGTTCGGCTCGGGCAGCGTCGCCGCCAGCCGCAGCCCGACCGCGAGACCGCCCTTCATGTCGCACGCGCCGAGCCCGTGGATCAGGCCGTCGGCGCGCCGGGCCGGGAGGTTGTCGTTCAGCGGCACGGTGTCGATGTGCCCGGCGATCACGATCCGCTCGTCCCGGCCGATGTCGGTCCGGGCGACCACCGTGTTGCCGTGCCGGAAGACCTTCAGGTGCGGGTACGCCGACAGCGCCTTCTCGATCTTGTCCGCGAGCTTCTCCTCGGCCCCGCTGACCGACTGCAGGTTGACCAGCGCCTCGCACAGGTCGGGGCCGGGCACGGACAGGTCGAGCTTCGCCATCAGGATTCCTCTGCCGGTGGTAGGAACACACAGAACTCGTTGCCCTCGGGGTCGGCGCAGACGTGCCAGCCGATCTCGTCGTCCTTGGGCCGCAGCAGTGTCGCACCGGCGTCCAGGACCGGCTGCAGGGCGGGCGCGGTGACGTCCCAGTGGATCCGGTTCTTCACCGTCTTCGGCTCCGGCACGGACACGAACACCCAGTACTGGAACGGCAGGCCCGGCACGTTCTCCAGCCAGTAGTACGGCGTGCCCGGCTTGCTGCAGAAGTCGCCGCCGACCACCCCGGCCCACCAGCGCGCTTGCGCCTCCGGGTCGACCGAGTCCACCACGAGCTCCATCAGCCGGTACGCCGGGACGGTGTCGCGGACGAAACCGCAGAACTCACCACCCTCCGGGTCCTCCAGCACGGTCCAGTCCCGCTCGTCCGTCGCGGGCGACTGCACGGTCGCGCCCTCCCGCAGCAGGTCGTCGACCGCGCCGGTCTGCACGTCGAGGTGGACCCGCTGCTTGACGGTCTTCGTCTCGGGGACCTGGCACATCCAGATGGTCTTCTGCGGTACGTCGCCGACCAGCACGTTCGGGTTGTCCGCCGGAGCGGTCAGCCCGAGCACCCGCCCCCAGAACGCGACCATGGCACTGGGGCACGAGACGTCCACGCACAAGTCCTTGAACCGGGCCACGCTCATGCCGCCAACCCTAATCCGGACGACCGACAAACACCTGTTTGGTTAGGCTGGCGGACATGCGCGACATCCGGCCCGAGGTGCAGGCGGCTGCTCAGCTCGTCAACGAGACGGTGGGTACGGCGGACGAGGCGGTCGTCCGCGGTCCGTCAGGTCTGCCCGGGTGGTCCCGCGGCCACGTGATCACGCACATCGCGAACTTCTCGGAGGCGATGACGCGGCAGGTCGAGGAGGCCCTCCAGGGCCGGTTGATCGAGGTGTACGACGGCGGACGGCCGGCGCGCGATGCCGGGATCGAGGCCGGTGCGGGCCGCCCGGCCGCGGAGCTCGTGAAGCATCTCCGCGAGGCGACCGGCGCGCTGACGGCCGCGTGGGCCAAGGTCGGCGCCGACGACTGGGAACGCCCGATCATGCACCGCAACAGCAACCTGACCGCCGGCATCTACGCGACGTGGCGCGAGCTCGCCGTACACACCGTCGACCTGGACCTCCAGCCGACCGCAGCCGGCTGGTCGCAGGAGTTCTGCCTCCACCTCCTCGACTTCCTCCGCCCCCGCACGCCCGACGGCGTCCAGCTCACCCTCCACCCCACCGACGGCCCCACCTGGCAGAACGGCGCCGGCCAAGAAGTAGTCCTGACCGGCGCCCTGACCGACCTCACCGCCTGGTACGCCGGCCGCGTCCCACCCGGCCCCATCACCGGAACAACTCCCGAGCTCCTCCCCTGGCCTTAGCTCACGGTGAAGTCGTCTATCTGGATCCAGGTGTCGATGTCGGGGGCGTTGAAGCCGGCGTAGACGGTTAGTTCGTGGACGTTTGGGGGGACGGTGACCGTGACCTCGTGGTGGACGTAACCCGTGGAGGCGCCGAAGGTTTTCGTCGCCAGATCCTGGGTGCCTAAGCGGACGCCGAAGCGGCCCTGGTCGGCGGGGAGGGCGGCGGAGGCGTTGATCCAGGCTCCGAAGGTGTACGTCGTTCCCGGGTTGACGGGGACGGTTTGGTACAGGGCGCTCCAGCCGGTGCAGGTGCAGCGGATCCAGCCGTTGTTGGCGCCGGAGTGGGCGAAGCCGAGACCACGGTCCACGCCGTTGGCCGCCGTACCCTCGAAGAGCCAGGCCGGTTTCCCACCACCTGTTCCCTCGAAGCCACCGTCCGCGAGCTGAGCGACGTACCGGACCGCCAACTCGGACACCGAGGTGTAACTGCGGGTCCCACCAGGCAGGCCGATCACCCGCACTCCGTCGGTCTCCTGCACCGGGAAGGTGATCGTGTAGGTCTTGTTGGCGCCCGCGGACGCGTCACCCGGATACGCAGGCGAGACCGTCTGCGCCGCGACCTCGACCCACGAGCCGTCGACCTTCACCTGCACTCGCGGCCGACCGGTGAAGTACCCACCCTCGGCCGACACTGCCCCGGAAGTGAACTCGACGCGGTTGACCCGATGCCGAGAGGGCCAGGTGTACCCCCACCACGAAGCACCCTTCACCTCGTCGTCGAAGTCGGTCTCGCTCCCGGTCAGCGCACCGTCGTTCAGCACCGCGAGACTGCCCGACTGCGTCGACTTCGAGATCGCCACAGCACCCGTCGACGGCGCCGCCAGGTTGGCATCTCCTGGCAGGTTGCCGGCTGAGCCCGGCACGGACGGCGTCAGCACCAGCTTGCGCAGGTTGAAGTTGTAGACCGACGTGCCGATCCCGCCGCCACCGCACGGGCACACGTTCGCCTGCACGTACATCGTCTTCCCGTCCGGCTGGACGAACTTGGACGGGATGGTCACGCCGTACCCGCCGTACTTCGAGGTCGACCACGGGTACCCGCCGAAGTCCTTGCTGAGGAAGTGTTTCCACGGTCCCCACGGCGTCGGCGCCTCGTAGAACTCGAAGGTGTACTCCGTCCAGGACGTGTACACGTACCGCTTCTGCTTCTCCAGGTACGTGACGCCGCCCTGGCTGATCACGCTGAGGTTCGACGCGTTCGTCCCGTACGTCTGCGCGTACAGCCGCCGCTGGTCGGTCAGCACCGGCTTGCGGTCCGCGATCTTCGAGCTCCACCCGGATCCGGTGTAGAACTTCCACGCGTCCCGGTCCTGCACCTTCCCCTTCGGCACCCGCGCCAGGAACACGCTCTGCGGATCTGCGACGGTGTCGTCGAACGAGTCCCGCCAGTTCCCGTCCAGGCCGTACGCGTACACGTACCCGTCCGGCGCCAGCGCGCCGCCCTTCCCGAAGTCCGCGAACCAGATCGTGGTGAACACGTGGTCGGCGAACATCGGCCGCCGCTTGTCCCACGTCCACGTCCGCCCGTGATCGGTCGACTTGAGGATCGTCGCCGCCGGTACGTCGTTGAAGTCGAGAGCCAGATCCTGGACCGCCAGGTACAGCGTGTCGCCGACGCAGACCATCCCGGTCGGCTTCCGGTTGTACCCGCCGCCGCTCCAGATCGACCCCACCTGGTCACCCCGGGAGATCGTCGCCCCCGCCAGGCTGCCCGGCGATCCGGTGACCTCACTGACGGCGATGTCCGAGAAGTCCTGGTCCAGACTGAACCCCTTGCCATCACCGTTCGCGGTGTACAGCTTGTCGTTCCCGGCCCAGCAGGACGGCCACAGGTCGCCGTCGCTTGCGCTCGGCGTGCCCTTCGACTCGATCTGCGCCGTACCGATGGAGTTGCTCGCAGCAGCAACGGTCGGGTCGGACTGCGCGGAGTCCGTCACGAGCGCCGCCGAGCCGAAGACGAGCGGCAGCACGGCCAGCAAAGCCCCACGTTTCATCGCAAAGCCCTTCACTTGAGACCGGTCGTCTTCATCGCGTCGACCAGGCGGCGCTGGCCGGCGACGAACACCACGACGGTCGGGATGGCCGCGATCACGGCGGCCGCGAGGATGAGGTTCCACGCCGAGGCGTACTGCCCCTGCATGCCGGAGACGCCGAGCTGGATGACCCGCAGGTCCGGGTTCCGGGTGATGGTCAGCGGCCAGAGGAAGGCGTTCCAGTTGGCCAGGAAGAACAGCACCGACAGCGACGCGAGGACCGGCCGGCTGAGCGGCAGGATGACACTCCAGTACCGCCGCCAGTAGCCGCACCCGTCCAGGTCGGCGGCTTCCTCGAGCTCACGCGGGATGTTCAGGTAGTACTGCCGGAGCAGGAAGATGCCGAACGCGTGGAAGATGCTCGGCACGATCAGGCCGGCGTAGCTGTCCAGCAGGCCGAGTTGCTTGGCGACCAGGAACAGCGGCACCAGGATCACCGGCAGAGACACGAGCAGCGTCGACATGATGCCGGAGAAGATGAGCCCGCGGCCGGGGAACCGCAGCCGGGCCAGCGCATACGCCGCCATCGAGTGGAAGAACAACGCCACCACAGTGACCACGACCGACACGATCGCGCTGTTCATCAGGAACGTCGGCATCGGGATCTTGAACAGCACGTACTGCAGGTTGTCCAGCGTCCACCGGGTCGGCCAACCGAAGTTGAACACGTCCTCGACCGGTTTCAGCGCGCTGATCACGATCCACAGCAGCGGCGCCACCGTGATCAGTGCCAGGACATGGGCCAGGGCCGGGACGACGAATCTACTCCTCATCGAAGCGGCCTCCCTTCGTGAACGCGAACATCAAGCCGGTGCAGGCCACCAAGATCGCGACCACGACGGTCGTCAGCGCGGCGGCGTACCCCATGTTGTTGAAGGTGAAGGCCTGCTCGTAGATGTAGAGCACGACCGTGCTCGTGGCGCGGGCCGGACCGCCCTTGGTGAGGACGAAGACCAGGTCGAACGCCTGCAGGCCGGTGACCGCGCCGATCGTCGAGTTCACCACGACGAAGAAGCTGGTCGGCCGCATCAACGGCCAGATCACGAACCGGAACCGTTGCCAGGTACTCGCGCCGTCGATCTCGGCGGCGTCCTCGAGCTCCTTCGGGACGTCCTTGAGCCCGGCCAGCAGCACCAGCATCTGGTAGCCCATCACGAACCAGACGCTGATCACCACATAGGTGCCCAGAGCAAGCGACGGTGTACCGAGGAACGAGACGTCACTCAGACCGAACGGCGCCAGCAGCTTCGACAGCGCACCGCGCTTGTCGACCAGCAGGAACTGCCAGATCAGGCCGACCACGACCAGGCTGACCACGTGCGGCAGGAAGAACGCCGACCGCACCCAGCCGATCCCGCGGAAGTGGTTGCGGACCAGCATCGCCAGCGCGAAGCTCACCACGAACGCGATCGGCACGAACGTCACGACGTACGTCGCGGTGACCTTGAGCGACGCCCAGAGCTGGTCGTCACCGGCCATCAGCTTGTAGTTGGCCAGACCGACGTACTGGTAGTTGCCGAAGCCGTCGACCTTGAAGAACGCGACCCCGAAGGCGAGCACCATCGGCAGCGCGACGAAGACCAGCAGGCCGAGGGTGTCCGGCGCGAGGAAGGCGTACGCCGCCAGCGCCTCGCGCCGTTTCCTGGACATCCCGGTCTTGCCGCGCGCTGCCGAAGCCTTCACCAGGGGCTTCTTGGGCGGAGCAGTCGTGGTGACCATCAGCTGATGGGCGCGCCCTGGTAGGTCTTCAGGAAGGTGTCGATCCGGGACGCCGCGTCGGCTGCCGCCTTGCCCGGGTCGGCCGCGTTCAGCTGGCAGGCCTGGATGGCGTCCGCGATCGGCTGGTACACCTCCGGTGGGAACCGCGGCTCCGGCTTGCCGGTCGGCGCGATCTCGCTGACGAACTGCTTCAGCACACCCTCGGCGAACGCGCCCTTGGCATCCGCGGCCTGCTGCACCGACTTGCGCGGCGGCACGTTCGTCTTCACCACGGTGTTCCACTGCCGCTGCCGTTCGATGCCGGCGGCATCGGTCGAGCCGAGCGCCCAGGCGATGAACTTGGCCGCCGCCTCCGGCTTCTTGCCCTTGGCGTTGGCCACGAACGCCCAGCCGCCGAGGTCGGTGGCCGGCTTGCCGCCCTCCGGGGTCGGGTGCGGGATGATGCCGTACTTGAAGTTCTTGGCCTTGGCCCGCATGTCCGCGACCGCCCAGATACCGCTCTGCTGCATCGCGGCCGCGCCGGAGCCGAGGTTCGAGACCACGTCACCGCCGCCGTCACCTAGCGCCTTGCGCGGCGCCACCTTGTTCTTGATGGTGTCCTGCCAGAACTTCAGCGCCTGTACGGCGGCCGGCGAGTCGAACGCCACCTTGCCGTCCTTGATCGGGGTGCCGTCGCCCTGCCAGAGGAACGGGTACCAGGTGAAGTTCTGGTAGTAGCCGGGCAGTGTCTCGAACATCACGCCGTACCGGTCCTTGCCGGTCAGCTTCTCGGCGACCGCGAGGGTCTGGTCCCAGGTCTTCGGCAGGTCGGCCTCGGACAGCCCGGCCTTCTCGAACGCGGCCTCGCTGTAGTACATCGCGAGCGGCTCGATCTCCATCGGCAGGCCGTACACCTTGCCGTCCACGCTGCGCGCCTCGAGCAGGCCGGGCAGGTAGTCCGCCTTGGACTCGTCGGACAGCGCCGAGCCGAGGTCCTGCAGGACGCCGCCGTTGTAGTAGCGCAGGAAGTCACCCGGGCTGATCAGGAAGATGTCCGGGCCCTGTCCCGACTGGAAGGCGGTCTGCAGCGTGGTCCCGTTCAGGTAGTCCTTGCCGGGGATGTAGCGCAGCTTGACCTTGACGTCGTTGTTCTTGTTCCACTCCTCGACGACGGAGACGAACCACTTGCTCTGCGGGCCCTGGTCGTCGGACGGGCCGTAGAAGTTCCAGAACGACATCTCCTTGGCGTTGCCGCCGGACTCGTCACCACCGCAGGCGGTCAGCAGCGGTACGCCGGTCGCCGAGGCGGCCAGCGCGCCGAGTCCGCCGCGCAGGATCGTGCGCCGGCTGACCGGCGTGGCAGGGAAGGATGTTGCGGCCATCAGGTGCTCCAGGGGTGTCTCGTACGGCCGGCCGTGTTCGAACGGTTTTCGGGGCAATCGATTTCTCGCAATCTACGAGTGACGACCTGGCCGGTCAAGGGGCGGGCCGGTGTCGATGTGATCAGATCGGCCGATTTCCTCGTGCAGGTGAGGGTTTCGACCTGGGTGCAGACGTTGACACTGTCCGATCCCGCTGCCTACTCTGCGGAAATCGATTTCTGAGATGAGAGGGCTTCGGGATGCCAGTTGTGCCGAACCGTGGCGATGTCGAGGCACCACGGGATCTGGTCGCGTTGGGGCTGCAGGCGGCGCGGAACGCGATCGAGACCGAGGCGGCGGCCGTGTCGGCGCTGGCGGACCGGCTGGACGGGGTCTTCCTGGACGTGCTGATCGCGGTCGCCGGCTGCGAGGGTCACCTGGTGGTAACCGGGCTCGGCAAGTCCGGTCTGGTCGGCCGCAAGATCGCCGCCACGCTGGCGAGCACGGGTACGCCGGCAACCTTCATCCACTCCGGCGACGCCCTGCACGGCGACTCCGGTGCGGTGACTTCGCGCGACCTCGTCCTGGCGCTGTCCGCGTCCGGCGAGACCGCGGAGGTGTGCGCCTTCGCGCGGATGCTGCGCGAGCGGGAGATCCCGGTGATCGCGATGACGGGCAACGAGGAGTCCACGCTGGCGCGGATCTCGACGTACACCCTGGACACGATGGTGTTGCGCGAGGCGGATCCTTTGAATCTTGCCCCGACCGCGTCGACCACGGCCGCGCTCGCGATGGGTGACGCGCTGGCCTGCGCGCTCGTCGTACTGCGGGACTTCAGCCACAACGACTTCGCCCGGTTTCATCCATCGGGAGCACTCGGCCGGCGGCTGCAGGGAGAAGACGCATGATCCGGTACGACGTGTGCGTGCTGGGCTCGTTCATGAAGGACCTGGTCGCCTCGGCGGAACGGCGACCGTTGCCCGGTGAGACCTTGCACGGCACCGGGTTCGCCGAGTTCCTTGGCGGGAAGGGCGTCAACCAGGCGATCGCGGCCGCGCGGATGGGCGCGCGGACGGCGATCGTCGGGACGATCGGCGAGGACCGGTACGGCGAGGAGTTCCTCGAGCTGCTGGAGTCCGACGGAGTCGACACCACGTGGGTCGTCCGGCACCCCTCGCTCGGAACCGGTGTCGGACTGCCGTTGGTCCTGCCGGACGGCGGCAACTCGATCATCATCGTGTCCCGCGCCAACGCGGCGATCACTGCCGCCGACGTCGAGGCGGCAACCGACGTACTGACGGCCAGTTCGGTGCTCAGCGTGCAACTGGAGCTCCCGGTCGAGGCGAGCCGAGCTGCCCTCCAGCTCGCCTCGACCGCGGGGGTCACCACGATCCTCACGCCGGCTCCGGTCGGACCGGTCGATCGCTTGCTGGCCTCGTACGTCGACATCCTGGTGCCGAACGAGGTCGAGGCGGCCGCTCTCACCGGACTGGACTGCGACGACGAGTCGCAGGTGCCGGTGATCGCCCGGAAGCTCGCGGACGAGTGGGATCTGCGTGGTTGCGTGGTGACGCTCGGGGCGCGCGGCGCTTTCGTCGTCGACCGCTCCTCTTCGTCCTCCTCGTCGTCTGACGAAGTGTGGATCGAGCCGCATCGGGTGGCGACGGTCGACACCGTTGGCGCCGGCGACGCGTTCTGCGGGTCCCTGGCCGCTTCCCTCGCCGCGGGCGCCGACCTGGTGGACGCCGTACGACTGGCGAACGCAGCCGGTGCTCTGTCGACCACAGTCAACGGAGCCGCCGACTCGGCTCCGGACCGCGCGACCGCCCTCGCCCTGCTGGATGGCGCGGCCTTCTCGGTGGGTCCACCGAGATCGTGAGATCCTTTTCCCCGGATCGGAGTTAGAGTGCGATCCAGACGATCTACTGGACTCCAGCGGGGAGCGGGCATGACGACGATCTACGACGTCGCGCGTAGATCCGGCGTGTCTCCGGCCACCGTCTCGCGGGTGCTGAGCGGTCGGCGCAACGTCGATCCGGAGCTGTCGGAGAAGGTGCGGGCCGCGGTGGCCGAACTCGGCTACCGGCCGAACGGCGTGGCCAGAAACCTTCGCAAATCCAGAACGAACCTGTTGGCCGTTGTCATCTCCGACATCGAGAACCCGTTCTTCACCTCACTGGTCCGCGGTCTCGAGGACGTCGCCCAGACCGAGGGCTACCACGTCGTCCTCTGCAACTCCGACGAGGACCCGGCCAAGGAGGCCGCTTACGCTTCCGCCGTACTGACCGAACAGATGGCCGGCGTGGTGATCTCGCCGACCAGTACGGCGGACGGCGTACTGCAACTCGCGGACGCGAAACTCCCGATGGTGCTGATCGACCGCCGCGTCGACGGGGTCGAGGCCGACACCGTGCTGGTCGACAACGAGCACGGTGCGCATGAGGGTGTGAAGCATCTGATCGACGGTGGCTACCGTCGGATCGCGTGCATCACCGGTCCGCGGAAGGTCAGCACGGCGATGGATCGGCTGGCGGGTTACCGGTCGGCGCTGCGGGCCGGCGGGATCCGGTACGACAAGGACCTGGTCCGGCACGCCGACTTCCGCGAGGCCGGCGGGTACGCCGCGATGGAGAGCCTGCTCGAGCTCCCCGAACCACCCGAGGCCTTGTTCGTCACCAACAACCTGATGACCGTCGGCGCCCTGGAATGCCTGGCCAAGAAGGGCGTTCGCGCCCCCGCCGACATCGCCGTCGTCGGCTTCGACGACATCCCCTGGGCCGACCTCGTCGTCCCCAGCCTCACCACCGTCGCCCAACCCACCTACGAACTCGGCCGCACCGCCGGCCTTCTCCTGAAGGACCGCATCGCCTCCCCCGGCCGCCCCCCATCCACCGTCACCCTCCGAACCGAACTCCACATCCGAGCCACCTCAGCCCCCCGCAAACCCCGCAAGAAGTAACCCGACCCCCGCTAGGCGGCGGCTGTCCCATCAGCCGCCTTCGGCAGCCGGCGCAGATCGCATCCCGCGTGGCGCGGTCGGCGCGGTCGGCGCGGTCGGCGCGGTCGGCGCGGTCGGCGCGGTCGGCGCCGAGTATCGAACCAGTGGACGGGCGCAGAAGGGCACACCTTCCCCACGGCTGTCCCTTTGGGCCACCCTCGGCGGCAGGCGCGCCTCGGGTTCAGTTGACAGGCACCACGTGCAGCGGATGGACCGCTTGGGTTCCGGGGTTCGGAGGCAAGTCGGCCGACGCCGCCACACGCGCGTGGCTGCAGACTTTCGTTGCTCGCGGAAGAGACCGCCAGGTGTGCCGTTGGCTCGCCATCGGGTTCGGCACTTCGGCCTTCGAAGAGCCCGCTCGATCGGCAGGCCGAGCTCCTGCCAGGACGGCGCGCCCCGGTCGCGGTCGAGCCATCGCCGCGGCATCACAGCGAGCCCTCCATCCTCGGCGTCGATCTGTCCACCGGTGAGGTGCATTCCGGCAGCGGCACCGCCTGAGGGGCGGACGAGGCTGTCACGGTCCGCGCCCAACCTCTACCTGACGGCCGTCCGTTCGCGTTGCTCGAGGTCGCTGAATCGTCCGGTCGAGCAGTCATGCGTCTGGTGTTGGTTGGGGTGCTCGGTGGGTGCCGGTGGGGTCTATGTGGAAGGTGAAGCCGTTGGGCGTGGTCCATTCCAGGGTTCTGGGGTCGAGGCGGCGTACCTTCCAGCGGCCGTGGGTTTTGACCCTGTGAGGGAAGCGGCGCAGGGGTGCGAGGTTGGAGGTGTTGGTTTGGCCTGGTGGACCGAGGGGGTCGTAGGGCTGGATGTGGTCCAGGTCCATGGCGGGGTGGGTTTCCCGGGTGCCGTAGGGGAAGAGTTCGACGGGGTGCGTGAGGCGGACGCGTTCGCGGATTCGCTCGGGGATCTCGTAGGCGTCGACGCTGACTGCGTCGTTGAGGTCGATGACTGGCTTGACGGTGTAGGGGGCGTGGCCGATGAGCTCGGTGAGTTGGGTGGCGAGGAGGGGGCCGATGTCTTCGGCGCGCAGGACGCCGGTTCCGGTGGCGAGGGTGTGGTCGGTGAGATGGACGTAGATCTCGGTCTGTCCGGGGTGCAGCTGCCGGCCCGATCGCGGATTGGCGTGGGCGTCGTACCTGATTTGCGCGAGCCGGGCATCCAGGACGCGACGAGCCTCGGCGTCGAGAGGCTCGCCGTCTGCGGTCTCGAGTCGGGGCCCAGGATCGAACGGCTCGACCACCTCAGCGAACGGTGCATCGAACGGGCCGGGGAGATCGCCGTGACTGGGGTGGGCTGCCTCGCGATCGGCCTCTTCATCCAAGTCCGGCTCGGGCCAGTCGGTCAGCAGGTCATCGTCACGCGTCCAACCGGTGGAGTCGCGCCCATCATGTGCAAGATCACCGCGCACGCCACCGCGATCGGGTGCGGCGGGCAACGCGTTGGTCCGAGCAGGAGGCGGGCCAGCGGTAGTTGCATCGCCATCGATCACCCAGCCGCAGGTCGTCGTACGCCCGCCGCCGGTCATCGGAGCTCCGCCTTGATCGGCGGCCGGGTCTGCCGTTGATGCGATTCCCCTGACGATCGAGACGCCAGTTGTCTCGGGGGTCGCGCGGTCTGTGCTCTGGACCTTGGCAGCGCATGTGTCTGGGGCGCTGACCGGACCGATGGGAGCACCGAAGGTCTGAGCGGCGACCAGGGCAGTGCGTTGCTCCTTCGTAGGGCCGGCGATTCGAGTCGCCCCTGGATCGGTGGCAGCGGTTGGCTGAGCCGTGCTCTGGTCTCTAGGACCGCCGGTGTTCTGGGGTGTGGCCGGGCCAGTGGAAGCACCAGCCGTCTGGGTGGTAGGTGAGGCGTAGCCCTTGTCCGCGACCTCTGTGGGCGGGGGTGGTTCGGGAGTGGTGTTGCGGAGGTGCTGATGGGCTTGGTGGAGGAGTTCTTCGGTGTAGCGGGGGTCGGCGATGATGCCGACTGCGTCTGCGCGGCGGCTCTGCAAGGAGGCTGTGTCGCCGAGGATCTTCAGGGCTTCGGCGATGCTTGTGATGCGCGCGTTGAAGCGGATCGCGTGGCCGGAGCCGGTGCGGATGAAGATCTTCTTGGTGCCGTGTTCGTCGGAGCGGCCGACGTACACGCCGCGTTCGCGCTTCTTCTCCTCGGCTTTCGCTCGGGCTGCGTCGGGATCGGCGTGCTTCTTCGCGGCTTCTACGATCTTGTCCAGGCGGCCGGGGGTGAGGGAGTCGACCACCTTTGCGACTCGCTGGTCTACGGTCTTCGCGGCCTCTTGCGATAGTTCCAGGCAGGCGGTGGCGATCTTGCGGGCTTTCCAGGGGGTGGCTTCGCCGGCCAGGACTCTGGCCCAGGTGAAGGGGAAGCGGTGCCGGAGCGCGAGCGCCTGACCGATGTAGTCCGCGGCCGCACCCGGCGAGATCCCGAGCATGACGCCGAACTCGGCCGGGGCGAACTCAGCGATCTCCGGGCAGCCGTCGCCGCCCAGGACTACGGCGCGTTCGCGGCCATCATCGAAGGGACGCCCGGGGCGGGTGCGGCAGGCGTCGGGGTGGTAGCGGTCGGCGTAGATCTGGGCGTGCTCCAGCAGACGCGCCTCGAGCCGGTTGACCTCGGCACGGTGCGCGACGGCCGACTCCAGCAGGTCGACCGTCGGGAGCGACGTCAGATCATCTTCGAACATGTGTTCGATCTTATCTTGTTGCTTGCGATCCCTCAAACCCGATGAGGCTTAGAATCCCTTATCCACAAGGCGAAAAATCACATCTGGCCGGGCGCTATTTGTGCTGCATACTGACGGACGATGGTGCTCAGTCCGGTACGGCGTACTGCGGAGGCGCACCTCTCACCGCCAAGGGTGTGGCGGTCGTTGCCGGATGCAACGGCAGGAGCGTGGTCGTAACACCTGGCGGATGTCTTCGCCTGACTTCGCGATCGGTCGATGGCTGATCGTGCGGAAGTCCGACGGCGGGCTTACCCACCGCGCCGCTGGCGACCGCCGTCCACGTGTGGTTCGCCGCCGACCGCGTGGGGTGACACCGTTCGGTGCACAACGCTCGAGGCAGCCAAGGAAGGTCGCCGGACCGAGATCGGTCCTCCGTTCATCGCCGTCAGGAGTTGGAGCAGACCATGCCGATGCCGCAAGTGCGGGCACACGCTGCCGGAAGTCGAGCAAGGAACTGCTGTCGCGCAGCGGTGGGCTTGCGTGGCCGTCCACCTGACCAGCTGTTGCCCGAGCGGGTGGGCGCACTGACGTGCACCGCCGGCAGCGGCAGGAAGGACACGTGGCGGTGCGAGCGCGAAGTTGTCGAAGCCGGCCACGACCGGCAGACGAGCGCGCGGCGGTCTGCGGCATCTCCATCCAGCCTGAGCAGTAGCCGGGCTCAGGACGCTCGATGTGAGACACCAGTGCGCGCACGCTGCCAACGCGGCCGACAACAACCATTCGCGCAGCGGGTATCCGAGAACTCTTCATCATCCGGCGGAGTCGCCGGCGCCAATCGGGCTGAGGTTGACACCAGTA
>NZ_JBSFBL010000015.1:0-118227 GCF_053592935.1 Kribbella sp. NPDC002412 | reverse complement strand
CAGTACGCGCGCCAACAGGACAGCCGCCGCGCAGCGGCGCCCACGCACTCGCCATCCACCGATGCAGCCGCCACCGCCAACCCCGCCCACCCGCGGACACCACCACGCGCACACCGCCAGAGGCGGCCAACACGACAGCCATCGCGCAGCGATGTCCATCCCCCTCCAACCGGCGCAGTCGCCACCGCCAACCGCGCCCAGGCGTGACACCAGTACGCGCGCCAACAGGACAGCCGCCGCGCAGCGGCGCCCACGCACTCGCCATCTGCCGATGTAGTCGCTAGCGCCAACGCCGTCCACGCGCGACACCACCACGCGCACACCGCCGGTGGCGGCCAGACGGCAGCCATCGCGCAGCGATGTCCATCCCCTCCCTCAACCCGTACAGTCGCCGGCGCCGACCACGCCGACGTGCAACACCACTCCACACACGTCGGCGGCTCTGCAAGGAGGCAGTGTCGCCGAGACCTGCAGGGCCTCGGCGATGCTTTGGACGCCCTCGCGCAGCGATGCCCGTCCCCACCACCGGTGCAGTCGCCGGCGCCAACCCCGCCCACTCCCAACACCAGTACGCGCACGTCACCGGAGGTGTCCAGAAGGACAGCCATCGCGCAGCGATGTCGGTCGCCCGGTGCAGTCGCCGACGCCAACACCGCTGACGCGCGACACCACCGCGCACACCACCGACGGCGGCCAGAAGAACGGCCGTCGCGCGGAGGTGTCCTTTGGGCTTAGGCGAGGAGTTCTAGTTGGGAGAGCGGTGCAGGGCCGGAGGTGAGGGTCAGGCGGTAGTGCTGGTAGGCGGCGGGGGTGGGGATTTGGAAGGGGCGGGTTTGGCGGGGCCAGGGGAAGGATTCCTTGTGGCGTTCGTCCAGGAGGGTCCAGGCGGAGCCGTCGGGGGAGGCTTCTAGGCGCCAGGAGGTTGGGTCGGCGTCTGGCGAAGGACCGGAGGTGAGGGTGTAGAAGGTGGCGGTCCCAGGGTCGGGGAGGGTCCAGGTGACGGGGCTGTCCACGACCGTGGAGGTGGTGGAGGTGTCGTCGAAGAGGGGGTGTGCCTCGCGTGGGATGAGGTCGACCAGTGGGGTTGCGATGCTGTCGTCGGTGGTCAGGGACGGCGGGGTATCCAGAGTGGCCCAGTCAGACGGAGCCGGGCCCAGGACGAACTCGATGCGGTGTGCGGCGCGCAAGGCGGCGTCGGTGATGGAGGCTACCGACAGGTGCTTGCCGTCGACCAGGACGTCTTGCACATAAGGGTGTTCGTGGTTCTCGGCGGTGATCTCGATCGGCGTGCCACCGAGAGGTGTCACCACAACGCGCGAGAACAGCGGCGAGCCGATCGCGTACTCGGGCGCGCCGACCCGGAGCGGATAGATGCCGAGGGCACCGAAGAGGTACCAGGCCGACATCTCGCCGTTGTCCTCGTCGCCCGGGTACCCCTGGCCGATCTGCTCCCCCACGAACAGCCGCTGCAGCACCTCACGGACGATTGCCTGCGTCTTGTGCGGCGTACCGGCGTAGTTGTACATCCACGCGATGTGGTGCGCCGGCTGGTTGCTGAAGCCGAACTGGCCCATCCGGACCGCCTGGGCCTCGAGCATCTCGTGGATGACGATCGAGTAGGTGCCCTTCTTCACCGCGAGCTCCGGCGTGGCGAAGAACTCGTCGAGCTTCGCCTCCAGGCCGCGTGGACCGCCGTACAGGTTGGCCAGGCCGCGCGGGTCGTGGGCGACGTGGAACGCGAAGTTCCAGCCGCATGTCTCGGTGAAGTCGCCGCCCCACTCGCACGGGTCGAACTCCTCCGGCGTCCTGGCGAACTGCCCGTCCGGCCGCCGGCCCTGGAAGAAGTCGATCGCCGGGTCGAACAGCAGCACGTAGTTCAGGGACCGACGACGCAGGTACGACGCTTCCTCGCGCAACCGGGCCCGTCGTTCGCCAGGCACGGACGGGTCGCCGGCCAGCCGCTCGGCCATCGCGGCCAGACCGAAGTCGTTGAGGTACGCCTCGAGCGCCCAGGACACGCTCTCCTCGGTGTCGGTGCTGACGTACCCGGCGAAGAAGCCGGTCGCCGCACCCTTGCGGCCGACCTCGGTTGCCTCGGCGGCGACGGTCGCGTTCCGCAGACCGGCGTCGTACGTCGCCAGCGGATCGGGCAGCGGGACGCCGCGCAGGTACGCGTCCGCGAACGCGACGTCCGAGCTGGTGCCGGTCATGCAGTCGGCGTACCCCGGGGAGGACCAGCGGGCGATCCAGCCACCGTCGCGGTACTGCTGAACGAAGCCGTCGACCAGCTCTGCCGCCAGCTCCGGGTAGAGGAACGCGTACGCCGGCCACGCGGTGCGGTAGGTGTCCCAGAAGCCGCTGTTCACGTACATCTTGCCCGGCCTGACGACTGCGTTGGTCTCGCGGTCGGTCGCCGTACCTTCAGCCGGGACGACGGGGCTCGCGTACCGGAAGTCGGGCTGCTCCGCAGTGCCGGCGTTCTCGAAGTGGGAGTTCGGGTAGAGGTTGAGGCGGTAGAGGTTGCCGTATACCGTGCGCAACTGCGGCTCGGTCGCTCCCTTGGGCTGGATCACCTGCAGTCGCTCGTTCCAGGCGGCGTTGGCGGCCTGGCGGAGGTCGTCGAAGGACCGGCCGGCGAGTTCGAGTTCCAGGTTGTGCTTGGCCTGGTCGACGCCGATGAAGGACGTGGCGATGCGCAGGGTGATCTCGTCGGCCGCATCGAAGCTGACCGCGCGGGCGTTGGAGCGGCCGCCGACGGTCGGGCCGAAACCGGCGGGCGCGACGGAGAAGACGCCGTAGCAGTACATCCGGGTGCGCCCGAACTCCGAGCCGTTCTCGACCCAGCCGGTCAGCGCGGTCCCGTCGTACTCGAAGAAGCCTTGCTCGTCGATCGTGTCGAAGATCAGGTGCCGGCCGGGCGCGCCCGCGGGGAAGGTGAAGCGGAAGATCGCGCCGTGGTCGGTGGGTGCGAGCTCGGCGCTGACACCGTTCGCGAGCCGGACCGAGTAGAGGTCCGGGCGGGCGATCTCGTCGTCGTGGCTGAACGCCGCGGCGCGAGCGGCCGGGTCACCGAGTGGTTCGGCGGCCGCGACGGGCATGATCGACAGCTGGTCGCGGTCGCCCATCCACGGGCTCGGCTGGTGCGAGAAGCTCAGGCCTTGGAGCTCGGGGCGGTTGTCGGCGTTGTTGGCGCGGTGGTACTCGTACGGCCAGCGGTGGGTCGAGGCGTCCGTCACCGGGGTCAGGAAGTTGAAGCCGTTCGGCCAGGCGGTGATCGGGAGCGTGTTGCCGCGGGAGAAGTCGTGGCTGGCGTTGGTGCCGCGCCGGGTGTCGACGTACGCCGTCAGGTCCGAGCCGTCCAGTGGCGCCGGGGCCGGTCCGATCTCCAGGTCGTCGATCCAGCCCTCGAACTCCGTGCCGGCGTCCGGTGCGTCGACGGTCAGGACCATCTGCTCGACAGTGCGCCCGGCCGCCGCGGTCAGGTCGACCTGGACGTCGTTCCACTGGTTCGCGTACAGGATCTTGGCGGCGCCCTGGCCGGCGGCGTCGAACGGCATCCCGTATTGGTCCAGTACGCCGAGCTCGGACAGGCGGCTGCCATCGGTGAAGACCAGGTCCACCGCGGCGTACGTCGCCGCGTACTCGAGCTGCACGTCGAGCTCCGGGTAGATCAGGTACCGCAGCCGGTCCCCCGGCCGTACGACGTGGTGACCCGCCTGGAGCGCGGCCTCCTGACGGCTGCCCGTCGTACCGGAGTACCGGGTCGCGTTGACGCTGCTGAAACCGACGCCGCTCGGGCTGGTCCGGCCACCGACCGGACCTCCACCTGTCTCGATGATCACCCCCGCAATGCTACGGATCAGTGCGGCGGCGGAGGCGGGGTGTTCCCTGCGTGGACCCAGGCCACGTAGTCGCGGGCGATCTCGGCGTCGGCACGGAGGGTCAGGCCGGCGGCCAGGGCCCGGGAGTTGTCGAGCTGGAAGGTGCCATCGTTGGTGCCGTCGTGCGGGAGGTGGAAGCGGTCCTCGGCCGGCGACCAGTCGACCGCGGGCGGATCGGGTACGACGGAACGCCAGGCCTCGGCCAGGTCCGACATCGTGGTGGATCGACCGACCGCGTTGAACGGGCCGGGAACGCGGTCGACCGTGACGTGCAGGAGGAAGGCGGCCAGGTCGCGGGCATCGACGTACTGGATGGGCTGGTCGGGGCGGGCGGCGCATTCGAGCGGTTTGCCGTGGGCGAGGGCCTCGCCCCAGTTGCCGAAGTCGGGGTTGTAGGGGCCGACGACGAAGCCGGAGCGGACGGCCGAGGTGCGGTCGCCGAAGGAGACCGCCAGCAAGGATTCGCAGCGGACCTTCGAGGGGCCGTAGAGGTCCATGGTGAAGTGGTCCTCGGGCGCGTCGTCCGGCCACGGGAGCAGCGGGGCGTCCTCCGTCATCCCGGGTGTGCTCTTGCTGGCGTAGACCGCGATCGACGACATGTACGTGTAGTGGCCGACGCGATTCCGGAGCAGCTGGGCGGAGCGTCGTACGTCGTGAACCAGGAAGCCGGACATGTCGATGACACCGTCCCACTCCCCGGTCGCCAAGGCGTCCGGTTGTGAGCGTGAGCCGGTCAGTCGACGCGCTTCGGGGAACAGGGACGGGTTGGTCAGGCCGCGGTTGAAGAGGGTGACTTCGTGACCGTCGCGGAGCGCGGCCTCGACCACGTGGCGGCCGAGGTTCTTGGTGCCGCCGAGGACGAGGAGCTTCATGACAGCTGCGTCACCACGTCTTCCAGCTCGGCGAGGAGGCCGCTGATCCAGTTCTTGGACTCGGGGATCGTGCGTAGGCCCTCCTCGACGATGAAGCGCAGGGCGATGAGGTAGAAGCAGCCGCCGCCGACGAGCAGTTGACGGTCGACGAGTGCCGGATCGGCGCCGGTCGCCTCGAGGTAGCGGGCGACGATCGGTCCGCGTTCGTGGCCGAGGGCAACGGCGTCGCGGATCAGCGTGTAGAGGTCGCTGAGGTGCGGCGCGAGGTAGGCACCCGGCCAGTCGATCGCGGTCCAGCGGGTGCCGTCGGTGACCAGGTTCTTCGGCACGAAGTCGCCGTGGACAACGGCCGTCGGGGCGTCCCGGTGCAGCGCGGCGAGCGCCTGGGCCAGAGGTGCGAGGTCGAAGTCAATCCGGCCGATCCGGTCCGCCAGCTCCTTCACCCGCTCGGCCGGGAACTCGCTCGGGCCGTCCACTCGTGCCTGCCGGATCGTCGCGAGCAACTCGGCCGCGGCGGCGAACCCGTCCGCGCTGGGCTCCTGCTCCAGCGTCACCCGGCCGACATCCGCCAGGAGCATCACCCCGGCGTCGCCGTCGCGGTGGGTGTGGATCAGGCGGGGCGCAGGCAGGCCAAGCGGTACGACGAAACGCTCGTACGCTCGCGCCTCGTCGGCTTGCCCGTCGGTCCCCCGCTTCGCAATCACACTGCGCAGCCCGTAAGACAGCCGCCACACCTCCGACGACCCCCACTGCCGCAGCAGCTCCCCGTGCAACGCCTCAACCCCCGGCGCCTCAGTAGCCCCCACCAAAGGACCAGACACAACCGCAAGCCACCTCGGAAGCATCCGACGAGTAGACCACACGCCCCCACCCCACCGCCCAGCAATCAGCCCACCGCGATCCCGCGCCGCCGGAGGCGGCCGACTGGGCTGCCGCCGCGGAGCGGTGTCCATTTTTGCAGCCGTTTTCGGTGGTGCAGGTGGGGTCTGGCAGGCTTTGGGTATGAATGCCACGCATGCCTGGGGCTTTGGCCTCGCTACCGTCACTGTTGCCGGGACCGTGCTCGATGTCTGGTTCCCGGCTCCTGAGCTCGGCAGCAAGCTGGCGGACGCGAAGGCGCCCGCCGAGCTTATCGCCGCGGAGGGCAACGACGAGCTCCGGCAGGTACGGCGTGAGGTCGTCTCGGCCGAGATCGCCCTCGACCAGGCCCCGGACGGCAGTACGGCGGACGCGTACTTGCGGCTGCACCTGCTGTCGCACCGGCTGGTCCGCCCGCACGGTGTGAACCTGGACGGGATCTTCGGCGCCCTGCCGAACAACGCGTGGACGTCGCTCGGCCCGGTTCCGGTCGAGGAGATCGAGCAGGTCCGGCTGCGGGCGCGGGCGGCCGGGCAGTACCTGACCGTGACGAGTGTCGACAAGTTCCCGCGGATGACGGACTACGTCGTACCGAGCGGGGTGCGGATCGCCGACGCCGACCGGGTCCGGCTCGGCGCGCACGTGGCCGCCGGCACCACGGTGATGCACGAAGGCTTCATCAACTTCAACGCCGGCACGCTCGGTACGTCGATGGTCGAGGGCCGGATCGTGGCCGGCGTCGTGGTCGACGACGGCAGCGACATCGGGGCGGGCTCGTCGATCATGGGCACGCTGTCCGGCGGCGGCAAGCAGGTCGTGTCGATCGGCAAGCGCTGCCTGCTCGGCGCGAACGGCGGCACCGGAATCTCGCTCGGCGACGACTGCGTGGTCGAGGCCGGACTGTACGTGACGGCCGGCACCAAGGTCACCCTGCCGGACGGCAGCGTGGTGAAGGCGCGTGAGCTGTCCGGCCAGCCGGGCCTGCTGTACCTCCGCAACTCGGTCACCGGCGCTGTCGAGGCCCGCCCGCGCACCGGTGAGGGCATCACGCTGAACGAGGCACTTCACGCCAACGCGTGAACCAGCGGCAGGTCCAGCGCGTCAACCACTTCGTGACCCATCGTCAGGAACCTCGGCCCCGCTCCCGAACGTTGGGAGCGGTATGCCGATAAAGCGGGGTGCCGTCATCGCCGTGGGCGCCATCAGCGCGCTCGCGCTCGCCGTCGGCCTCGCGATCAACTGGGTCGGCGACCAGGACCTCCCATCGCTGCTGCCGCCCAAGGAGCAGTGCGAGGCCACCGTCGGCGGCGCGACCGTCGTAGTGGACCTGGAGCAGGCTGAGAATGCCGCGCTCATCGCGGGGGTCGCCGTACGGCGTGGGCTGCCGGCGCGAGCCGCGACGATCGCGCTGGCGACGGCGTACCAGGAGTCGGGCCTGCGGAACCTCGCGCACGGCGACCGGGACTCGCTCGGGCTGTTCCAGCAGCGGCCCTCACAGGGCTGGGGTACGGCGGCCCAGGTCCGCGACCCGCACTACGCGGCCGGGAAGTTCTACGACGCGCTGGTGAAGATCAGGAACTACCAGACGCTCGCCGTGACGGTGGCGGCCGACCGGGTCCAGCGCAGCGCGTTCCCGAACGCCTACGCGGACCACGAGGCCGATGCGCGGATCCTCGCGTCGGCGTTGACCGGGCAGTCGAAGGCCGTGTTCAGCTGCACCGTGGACCCCGACACGGTCGAGGCGCAGACGTTGGGCCGAAACGGGCTGACGCCGCGTGCGGACGCCGTACGGCGGGATCTGCTGGCGACGTTCGGGAAGCTGTCGACCGGTGGGTACGCGCCGGGCGGGATCCGGTCCGGGCACATGGAGGGCTCGGCGCACTACGAGGGCCGGGCGGTGGACGTGTTCGTGCGGCCGATCTCGACGGCGAACTCGGCCAAGGGGTGGGCGATGGCGCAGTACCTGGTCGCCCGGGCGGAGCTGCTGAACATCCGGACGGTCATCTTCAGCGACAAGATCTGGACCGCCGGACGCCGCTCCGACAGCGGCTGGCGCGACTACACGCCACCTGCCCGCTCCGGCGACCCCACGATCCTCCGCCACCTCGACCACGTCCATGTGGACGTGCTCGAGCAGTAACCGCCGCCAACAAGACGCGAGGCGGGGCACCACCGGCGCCCCGCCTCGCTCAGTAGCCGGCTACTTACTCGTCGTGTTCCTGCGGGGGCAGGGCGGCGATGAACGGGTGGTCCTTGTCGATCTTGCCCATCTTGGACGCACCACCCGGGGAGCCGAGGTCGTTGAAGAAGTCGACGTTCGCGGTGTAGTAGTCCTTCCACTGCTCCGGAGTGTCGTCCTCGTAGTAGATCGCCTCCACCGGGCACACCGGCTCGCACGCTCCGCAGTCGACGCACTCGTCCGGGTGGATGTACAGCATCCGGTTGCCCTCGTAGATGCAGTCGACGGGGCATTCCTCGACACAGGCGAGGTCCTTCAGGTCAACACACGGCTGCGCGATGACGTAGGTCACTGCTACTCCTCCTATGGCAGGCAAGCGCAGCGCTGGCTTGGGGTGCTGCGATGCTGTGATGCAGGTATCTAGTATCACGGTAGTACTTCGCCCACTCTGCCAGGAGTCCGCATCGTGTCAGGCTTCAGTGCCCGTGATATCGGCCACCGTGTCGTCGTCCGGCACCGGATCCCCGGCGGCCTGACCGACGTGATCGGTGTGCTCCAGTCCGGGGACCCGGAGGGCCTTGTCGTTCGGCACGCTGACAGCAGTCTGCACGAGATTCGTGTCAGCGATGTGACGGCGGCGAAAACGATCCCGGAGATGCCGCTGCGGCCGGTGGACGTGGAGCAGCTGTTCCTGACCACCGCCCTCGGCCGGCCGGCCGTGGAGACGACGTACCTCGGGGAGTGGTTGCTGCGGGCATCGTCCGGCTGGACCGGGCGGGCCAACTCGCTGCTGCCCGCCGGCGACCCCGGGATGGCGGTGCCCGAGGCTCTCAAGCACGCTGAGGCCTTCTACGACGAGCGCGGGCTGCCACCGCTGGCCCTGGTCCGGCTCGGCAGCCCTGAGGAGGCGGAGTTCCGGTCCTGCGGGTGGACCGACGCCCGTCCGGGGCAGTCCGACGTCCTCGTCATGCACACCACCCTCGACCACGTGAACGCTGCTCCGGCGTACGACGTACTGGTCGCGGAGCAACCCGATCCGGCCTGGTACGCAGCCGCCTTCGACGGGCCGGTGCCCGAGCCCGCACCGACCGTGATGGAGGGCGCGCCGAAGGCCGTGTTCGCCTCGATCACGCTGGACGGCCGCGCGGTCGCCGTCGGGAGGGGCTCGATGACCGGGCATTGGCTGGGTGTGGACGCGATCCGCGTGGACCCGTCGTACCGCCGCCAGGGCCTCGGCACGGCCCTCCTGCAGGGCCTGGCGCGCTGGTCAGGCCCACTGGGCGGCCGCCGTACCTATCTCGAGGTCCTGGAGGAGAACACGCCCGCCGTGACCGCCTACCGGCACCTCGGCTACGCGCCCGCCTACCGCTACCGCTATCTGACCAGCCGCTAACCTCAGATCCCATGGCGGATCATGTAGCGGAGCGGCCGGAGTACGCGGGGGACTTCGAGGGGACGGTGCACGTCGAGTACACGCCGCACCCGGACGACGGGGTGGCGGACCCGGGCGAGATCGTCTGGACCTGGGTGCCGTTCGAGGAGGACCACAACCGGGGCAAGGACCGGCCGGTGCTGGTCGTCGGATCGGACGGGCCGTGGTTGCTGGCGCTGATCCTGACCAGCAAGGACCACGACCGGGACGCAGCCGACGAGGCGCGCTGGGGCCGGGTCTGGCTGGACATCGGCAGCGGCGCGTGGGACCGCGGCGGCCGCCGCAGCGAGGTGCGCCTGGACCGGGTGCTCCGGATCGACCCGGCCGAGGTGCGGCGGGAAGGCGCGGTGATCGGCGAGGACCTGTTCAACCAGGTCGCCGCCGAGCTCCACAAGCTGCAGGGCTAGCCGGGCGGGCGGGTGGTCGTGGTCGGCTTGCCCAGGCCGGGCGGGGTGGTCGACGCGGGCGGCGGGGTCGTGCCCGGCTTCGGGCCGCAACGGATGTCGTCGGCCGCGTTGTACTTGGTCACGAAGGACTCGGTCTTCTTCCGGACGCCGTTCTGGGAGAAGTACCGGTAGATCGTGATGTCGAAGCCGGGCGTCGGCGCCTGCGGGCGGCAGTTCGCCTCGGTGTTGTAGACCAGCCCGGGCTGGCGCGGGTTGGTCTTGGCCGACTGGCCAGCGGTGATGTCCCAGACCTTGGTGCCCCAGATCTTCACCGTGATGCTGCCCTGGCGGCCCGGCGTGGAGGCCTTGAAGATGGTCTGGACCAGGATCCCGTGCCCGGAGTCGTTCAGGAACTTCATGTCCACCGACGGCCAGGCGACGGTCGCCTCCCGGCCGATCGGGTAGCGGCTGATGTAGACGCTGTGCGCCTTGTGCTCGACGTCCTTCAGCCCGGCGAAGAAGGCCGCGTTGAAGGTCGTGGTGGCCGACTGCGAGACACCGCCGCCGAGGTCGAGGACGAACTTGCCGCCGCTGATGATGTTGCCCTCGGTGAACCCGTTCTCCTTGGTCCGCTCACCGACGATCTTGTTCAGGCTGAACATCTCGTTGGGCTTCAGCAGCGTGCCGTTGATCTTGCGCGCCGCGGTGCCGATGTTGACGTTGCGGTACGGCGCGTGCGGGAACTGGGTGGTGAACTGCCCCATCACCTCCTTGATCCCGAGCGCCTGGACCGCCTCGGTGGTCACCTTGGCCTTGGTCGCGGCCAGGCCGACCTGGGCGCGGCGCTCGCCGACCGGCTTGGGCAGCACCGACAGGATCGCGGGGCCGACCTTGGCCCGGTCCACGACCATGCCGTCGACGGCCGGGACCACCTTCGGACCGGCGCCGACGATCTGCACCGTGGCGTCCTTGGGCAGCGTCTCCAGCGCCTTGAACCGCTCCTGGAACAGCGGCTCGAGCGTCTTCGCGTTCAGCGACGGGGTGATCTTGCCGTCCTTGACGGTCACCGCCAGCGCCGGCGCGAGCTCGGCCGGCGTCAGCTCGACCGACTTCGACCCGACGGTCAGCCGGATCGGGCCGGACATGGCCGGCTCGGCGAACTCGGTCATCGCCCGCGCCATCGCGTCGGCGTCGGCCTGCGGCTTGGTCACGGTGACCGCGAGCTCGGCCGGCGTGCTGCCGGCGGGGTACGCGGCGAGCAGCGTGCTGGTCGCCTTCGCGTTGTCCATCTGCAGGCCGTCGGCGGGCTCGTGCTGGACCGGCTTGGCGTCCTTGAAGGTGATCGTGCCGTCGGTGGCCTGGCGGTTCACCTGGCCGGCGAGCTTGGCGACGGCCGCCTGCAGCTTCGCGTCGTCCTTCTTGATCACCGGCTCGATCTCGTCGCCGCCGGTCAGGGCATGCCAGATGTGGCCCGGGGCCAGGCTGCGCCCCGCACCCGCCGCGTCGACGGTGGCGTCCACATCCAGGCTGAGCCCGGCCTCGGCCGGATCCACCTTGTACGACGATCCGCCGGCCTTCAGCGCGATCGGCTGGGCCAGCCGGTCCTTCAGGCCGGCCTCGAGCTTCGTCTTCGCGTCAGCCTCGGACAGCCCGCCGACCGGGACGCCGAGCACGGTGGTGTCACCGGGGATCTTGTCCCCGGCGAACGCGAAGGCCGCTCCGTACCCCACCACGAGCACACCAAGCCCCGCCGCGGCGATGATCCCCGCGAGCTGCTGTCTCCCCACCGGACGAAGTCCTCCTGCTCGAGCCGTAGTCGGGCCGCGCCCGCACGGGGCACAAGGGCACATCCTACGGGAAGGGCCAGCCCAGTCCGACCCTCGGGGCAGGCCCGGGTTGCCCCGCCGGGCTCACCCGTCCGATAGCTCTCGGTAGTCACTGTCGTAGTAGATCAACGCTCCGTGATCACCCGATTCCCGTACGCCGAGGCTGAGCACCTCGCCGACCACGATCGTGTGATCGCCGCCGTCGTACGTCGCCCAGGTCCGGCACTCCAGCCAGGACAGCGAGCGTTCGATGACCGGGCATCCGGTCTTCGGGCCGGGCGTCGTGCCGATGCCGTCGAACTGGGTGTAGAGATCGCGCCCGGAGCGGGCGAACCGGTCGGCGATCGGCTCCTGGTCCCCGGCCAGCACCGACACGGCCCAGAAGCCGCACTCCAGGACGGCGGCATGCATTCGGACGCCCTTGTCGACGCAGACCAGCACCAGCGGCGGGTCGAGCGAGACGGACGTGAACGCGTTGGCCGTCATCGCGTGCGCGACACCGTCCTGGAGCGTGCTCATGATCGTGATGCCGGAGGCGAACCGCCCGAGCGCCGCACGGAACTCCGCGGGCGCCGGCATCAGAGCCCGGCGAACAGGTCGTGCTCCAGGCCGTCCGGGCCCGGCGCCGCCGTGCCCTTGACCAGGCGGTACGCCTCCGAGCCCCAGATCTCGTTGCCGTTGTTGTTCGACAGCGCGAAGAACGGGCCGTCGACGGTGATCTGGGTCGCGTGCGCCTTCATCGCGTTCATCTTCTGGTCGATGTACTGCGCGGCGTCGATGACGCAGTCGATGAACCGGTCCGGGGTGACGAACGGCCCCAGCGGGCCCTCCGGGTCCATCCCCTCGAAAGTCGTCGTGTCCCCGGACTCGCGCAGCTTCCGCAGGCTGTCCCGCAGGCTCGACTCGGCCATCGCGTTCCAGTAGATCTTCGGGATGTCCCAGGCCTCGCCCAGGTCCTCCCGGTACGACGGGGCGGCGGCCAGCGCGGCCGCGTACGTCGCGACGCGGTGGGCCTGGATGTGGTCGGGGTGGCCGTAGTTCCCGTACTGGTCGTACGTCACCAGCACCTGCGGACGGACCTCACGGATGACCGGGACCAGGTCGTTGGCCGCCACCAGCAGGTCGGCCTGCCAGAAGCTGTCCGGCCGGGTCTGCGGCGGCACGTCGGCGTTGCCTTCCTCGTTGTAGATCATCCCGGTGTCGCGGTACTTCCCGGGCGCGCCGAGGAACCGGTGGTCGGTGACGCCGAGCTCGGCCATCGCGGCCGCCAGCTCGCCGATCCGGTGCGTGCCGAGCTGGTCGCTCTGGTTCGAGGCCAGGTGCTCGAGCTCCGGGACGAGCACCTCACCCTCCTCACCGAGCGTGCAGGTGATCAGCGTGACGCCGGCGCCCTCGGCGACGTACCTCGCCATCGTCACGCCGTTGTTGATCGTCTCGTCGTCCGGGTGGGCGTGCACCAGCAACAGCCGGCGATCAGGAAGCTCACTCATGCCGAAAGCCTACGTCGGGCCGCCGACAGCTGGCCCGGCGCAGGAGCGCGGCTCAGCCGAAGCGGCGGACCAGCAGGCAGCCGGCCTGGAACCGGGACTTGGCGCCGAGACCGGCGATCAGCGCGCTGATCTCGGCCCGGACCGTCCGCAGCGACAGCCCCAGCTCGCGGGCGATCGCGGCGTCCTTCGCGCCGGTCGACATCATCCGGCCGATCGCGACCTGACGGCTGGTCAGCTCCTTCACGGCCGCCGGCGTCCGGCGGCGGGCACCCAGCTCGTAGACGTCGCAGACGATCTCCGGGGCGGCGTCGTCCCTGCGTACCGCTGGGACGACCTGGTAGACCGGCATAGCTCGCTCCTCCCCAAGGGCTCAGAGTGGAGATTCTTTCGCCCGGCCCGGCCCGTCACCAGGTACAACCCATACAGATGACCCATACAACTGGGCCCTGCACCCGGCCGGGGACAGCAGAAGAGGGCGGCGCCACCAGGCACCGCCCTCTCCGGTTTGCTGTTCAGTTGTGGATCAGCTCAGATCAGCCGGCCTGCTTCAGGCCGATCTGGGTCAGGTCCGGCAGACCACCGGTGTTCGGGTCGGCCACCGCGTTGGCGATGTTCGAGCCCACGACGTACACGTTGAGGTCCTGAACGGTCGGCACCAGCGGCGCCGTCTTCATGATCTCGGCGTAGAGGTCGGACAGGCCGGCCTCGACCTTGGCCTTGTCGGACTCCTTGGCCAGCTCGGCCATCTTGTCCCACCCGGCCTGGCTACGGGCGTAGTTGTTCTGCGCAGCCTTGCCCGGGGCGGTCGTGTCCGGTCCGAGGACGGACGGAACGATCGTCGTCAGGCTCGCCCAGTCGTAGCACCAGCCCGCGGTGATCAGGTCGGTCGCGCCGGAGTCCTGCTGCTGCGTCGAGTAGTAGTTGTCACCCGGGATCTTCCGGATGTCGACGTTGATCCCGACAGCCTTCCAGGACGCCTGCGCGGCCTCGGCAGCCTTCACGGCCAGACCGGAGTCCGCCGTACCCAGCACCAGCTTCTCGCCCTTGTAGCCGGACTCGGTCAGCAGCTGCTTGGCCTTCGCCGGGTCACCCTCCGGCGGAGCCTTGAAGTGCTCCTCCGCCTTGTAGCCCTCCATGTCCTGCGGAATGATCGAGTCGACCACCGCAGCGAGCCGCTCGCCACCACGACCGTCGCGGTAGCTGGTGCGGTCGAGGCCGTAGTACAGCGCCTCGCGCAGCTTCTGGTTCTTCAGCAGCGGCTTCTGCTCGTTGAACGCGATGTACCGGCGGCAGATGTCGGTGCCCTCGACCACGCGGTCCTTGACGTTCGCCTGGTTGGTCTTGGCGATGTTCTCCGGCTGCACACCGGCGAAGCTCACCGAGCTCTTGTCGGCGGTGCCGTCCGCGATCAGCCGCTGGTCGACGGTCGCCTCGGCGTCACCGAACTTGAAGATGAACTTGTCCGGCAGCGCGTTGCGCAGCGGGTCCGTCTTCTGGTCCCACTGGTCGTTGCGGACCAGCACGAGCTGCTTCTTGCGGGTGTAGGTCTCGATCTTGTACGGACCGGTGGAGACCGGACGGTTGTCGTACGCCGTCTTGGTGTCCTTGGCCGCCGGGACCGGCGAGAAGACCTTCATGCTCGTGGTGCCGTCGAAGGACGAGACCGGGCGGTTCAGCTTGAAGATGATGGTCTTGTCGTCCGGCACCTCCATCGCGGTGCAGCCCTTGCCGCCGTTGTTGCCGGCGACGTACGGGCCCTTGTAGCCCGGGCAGTCGAGGTACTCGTGCGCGTACGGCGCACCCTCGGACATGTCGGCGGAGAACGAGCGCTCGGCGTTGTACTTGATGTCGGCCGCCTTGACCGGCGTGCCGTCCTCGTACTTGAGGCCGTCCTTCAGCTTGAAGGTCCAGGTCTTGAAGTCCGGGCTGGACTCGTAGCTCTCGGCGAGGTCCTTCTCCAGGATCAGCTTCTTCGCCTTCGCGTCGTACCGGTAGTCCGTCAGCGTCCTGGTGATCAGCTTGCCGATCATGTTGGAGTCGGTGACGAAGTTACGCGCGGGGTCGAGGTGTTCCACGTCGTTCACGTGGTAAACGGTGACGGTGCCCCCCTTGGCACCGGCCGCGTCTTGCCCGCTCGGGGCGCTGCTGCCCCCTTCGTCCCCACCGCAGGCTGCTGCCGTCAGGGTCAGGGCGAACCCCGCGGCGATCGCCACCCCGGTTCGCTTGACGTGCTCCATGGCCAGTGTTCCTTCCTGTAAATGACAATCGACGCCGGGTCACGGCGGCTTGAAGAAAGTTCTCTTCCTCAATGTCGCGGTGATCAACTCACGTATTCACAAGTGGCGCAATCGAGTTCGGCCGGTTTGACCGGATCGTGACCCATTCAGTGCCGTGCCTCAATCTCACGGATGCTGTCTGTAATGCTCAGATCACATCGCGTTCCTCCGGGAAATGACAGGCCGCTTTGTGACCAGGGGCGCCGATCTGGACAAGCGGCGGTTCCTGCTCGGCGCAGATCTCCTGCGCCTTCCAGCACCGGGTCCGGAACCGGCAACCCGACGGCGGATTGAGAGGGCTCGGCACGTCCCCGGTGAGCCGGATGCGTTCGCGCTCGAGCGCGGCGTCCGGGTCGGCTTCCGGGACCGCCGACAGCAGGGCATGCGTGTACGGGTGCCGGGCGTGGTTGTAGAGCTCGTCCCGTTCGGCGGTCTCGACCACCTTGCCCAGGTACATCACCGCGACCCGGTCGGAGATGTGCCGGATCACCGACAGGTCGTGCGCGATGAACAGGTAGGCCAGCCCGAACTCGTCCTGCAGGTCCTCCAGCAGGTTGACGATCTGGGCCTGGATCGAGACGTCCAGCGCGGACACCGGCTCGTCGCAGACGATCAGCTTGGGCCGCAGGGCCAGCGCCCGGGCGACGCCGATGCGCTGCCGCTGGCCGCCGGAGAACTCGTGCGGGTACCGGTTGTAGTGCTCCGGGTTCAGCCCGACCCGCTCCATCAGCGCCTGGACGGCCTTCTTGGTCCCGCTCTCGGTCTTCACCTTCTGGATGTCGAACGGCGCCGAGATGATGGCGCCGACCGTCTGCCGCGGGTTCAGCGAGGAGAACGGGTCCTGGAAGATCATCTGGATCTCGCGCCGGAACGGCCGCATCTTGGCCCGGTTCAGGTGGCTGATGTCCTCGCCCAGGAACTTGATCTGGCCGCCGGTGGGCTCGTCCAGCCTGGTCACCAGCCGCCCGGTCGTGGTCTTCCCGCAGCCGGACTCGCCGACCACGCCGAGCGTCTCGCCGGCGTGGATGGCCAGATCGACCCCGTCGACCGCCTTCACCGCGCCGGTCTGCTTCTGGAAGACGATGCCACGGGTCACTGGGAAGTACCGCTGCAGAGCGGTGGTCTCGAGCAGCAGCTCCCTCTGCTTGGGCTCTGCGGCCGGCGCCTGTTCCGCCGATGTCGTCGTACTCACGATCGCTCCTCGCGCTTCACAGGTTCGGCTTGATCTGCTCGGCGAACAACTGTTTCCGCCGCTCGGCGTCGATGTGGCAGCGGACCCGGTGCCCGCTGGTGTCGACCTGCAGCAGCTCGGGCAGCTCGTTGACGCAGGAGTGCCCCTCGACGTGCTGCTGGTAGTCGCAGCGCGGCTGGAACGGGCAGCCCGTGGGCAGGTTGATCAGCGACGGCGGGGTGCCGCGGATCGACTTGAGCCGCTGGTCGCCGCTGCGGTTCACCTTCGGGATCGAGCCGAGCAGGCCCCAGGTGTAGGGCATCTCCGGCCGGTAGAAGATGTCCCGGACGTTGCCGGCCTCGACCACGCGGCCGCCGTACATCACCACCACGTCCTGGGTCATCTGGGCGACCACGCCGAGGTCGTGGGTGATCATGATGATCGCGGAGTTGAACTCCTTCTGCAGATCCAGCATCAGGTCCAGGATCTGCGCCTGCACGGTGACGTCCAGCGCGGTGGTCGGCTCGTCGGCGATCAGCAGCGACGGGTCGCACATCAGCGCCATCGCGATCATCGCGCGCTGCCGCATACCGCCGGAGAACTGGTGCGGGTAGTCGTCGTACCGCTTCTGCGGCGACGGGATGCCGACCCGGTCCAGCAGCTCGATGGCCCGCTTCTTGGCCACGGCCTTCGGTGCGTCGTGGTGCACCAGGTAGGCCTCGCTGAGCTGCTCGCCGACCTTGTAGAACGGGTGCATCGCCGACAGCGGGTCCTGGAAGATCATCGACATCTGCCGGCCACGCAGCCGGCGGATCTCCTCCACCGACATCGACACCAGCTCGGCGCCGTCCAGCCAGATCTCCCCGGACACCTTCGCCCGGCTGCCCTTGTGCAGGCCCATGATGGCCAGGCTGGACACGCTCTTGCCGGAGCCGGACTCGCCGACGATTCCCAGCGTCTTACCGCGCTCCAGGGTGAAGCTCAGGCCGTTCACCGCCTTCACCACACCGTCGTCGGTCGGGAAGTGCACCTGCAGGTCCTTGAGCTCCAGGAACGGCTTGCCGACCGCGGGCTCGCGCGGCTCCGCCTTGGTCACGGACTCGGTCACAACGTCTCCTCCGACCTGCTCAGGACAGCCGCACGCGCGGGTCGATGATGGCGTACAGGATGTCGACGACGACGTTCGCGAGGACGACGAAGATCGCCGCGAACAGCACCACGCCCATGATCGCGGGAAGGTCGTTGCCGAGCACCGAGTCGATCGCGAACTTCCCGAGCCCGGTGATGCTGAAGATCTGCTCGGTGATCACCGCGCCGCCGAGCAGACCGCCGAGGTCCAGGCCGAAGATGGTCACGATCGGCGTCAGCGCGGCGCGGAGCCCGTGCTTGAACACCACGCTCCGCTCGCCGAGGCCCTTGGCCCGTGCGGTCCGGATGTAGTCCTCGTTCATCGTGTCGATCATGTTGGCGCGGGTGAGCCGGGTGTAGAGCGCCGCGTACACCAGCGCCAGCGTCATCCACGGCAAGATGTAGAACTGCAGCCACTTCACCGGCCCGACGCTGAACAGCGCCGCGTTGGCTGTGTCGGGGAACGGCAGCCATTGCAGCTTGACGATGAAGACGAACAGCAGCAGGTACCCGAACACCAGCGTCGGGAAGGACACGCCGAACAGGGCGATCCCGACGCTCAGCTTGTCGATGAACTTCCCCTTGCGCAGTGCCGCGACAAGTCCCAGCATCACGCCGGCCACCAGCCAGAGGACGGCGGCTCCGACAGCCAGCCAGAGGGTCGCCGGGAACGCGTCCGAGATCGAGTCCCAGACCGGGATGCCGTTCTGGTACGACTCGCCGAAGCACGGCCACGGGCACGCCCGCTCGCTGCCCTCGGAGCCGATCGTGCGGCCGCCGGGGCTGACCAGCCCCTGCATGTAGGTGCCGTACTGCACGATCAGCGGGTCGTCGAACCCGTACGTCGCGTTGACCTGGGCGACCGTCTCGGTGTTGCAGTTCTTCCCGCAGATCAGCAGAGCCGGGTTGGCCGGGGTCGCCCAGAACAGGAAGAACGTGATCGCGCTGATCACGAACAGGATGACCACCGTCTGCAGGAGGCGGCGGATCAGGTAGCGGCCCATCGGTCAGCCCCTTCCGGCACGCGGGTCGAGAGCGTCGCGGACCGAGTCGCCGAGCAGGTTGAACGCCAGCACGGTGATGAACAGCGCGATGCCCGGGAAGAACAGGTACAGCGGGTTGCTCTCGATCCAGTCCGACGCGTCGGCGATCATCCGGCCCCACGACGAGGTGGGCTCCTTGATCCCGACACCCAGGAACGACAGCGCCGCCTCGGCGGTGATGTAGCTCGGGATCAGCAGGGTCGTGTAGACCAGCAGCGTCGGGAGCAGGTTCGGCAGCACCTGCCGGAAGATCACGTACAGCGGGCCGGCGCCGAGCGACCTGGCCGCTTCGACGAACTCCCGTTCTCGCAGCGACAGCGTCTGCCCTCGAACTATTCGGGCCAGGTAGGCCCAGCCGAAGAACCCGAGCACGAACATCAGCACGCCCATGCGTAACTTGTTGTCGTCCGGGATGCCGAACATCGCCTGCCCGCGGTCCGCGATCACCGGCGTCAGCGCCATGATGAACAGCAGCGTCGGGAAGCTCAGCATGATGTCCATCAGCCGGCTGAGCAGCGTGTCGATCCAGCCGTGGAAGTACCCGGACACCATGCCGATGACGGTGCCGAGGATGACCGCGATGATGGTGCCGCCGAGCGCGACCAGCAGCGACACGCGGGTTCCGTACACCAGCCGGGAGAACACGTCCCGGCCGTTCTGCGGTTCGACCCCGAGCCAGTGCTCGCTGCTGGTGCCACTGCCCCAGAGCCCACCGATCGGGATACCTCCGTCCCGGGTGTTCAGCAGCGGCTCGCCGGCGGCGTTGGTCTTGTTGAACTGATCGGGCGGGAACCCGTTCAGCTTCACGATGAGCGGTGCGAACACCGCCACCGCGATGATGAGCAGGATCACGATCGCGCTGGCAACCGCGATCTTGTCCCGCTTGAGCCGGGCCCACGCGATCTGACCGAGCGACCGGCCTTCGATCTGCTTCGCCTCGGTGGTCTCGGCCAGATGATCTGCCGGCAGTCCCTCATCCGGGCTCTGCGCCTCCGACACCCCCAGCGTCATTGAACGTCACCTCGCCCCTTCAACTGTGAGTGCACCCCCAGCCACCCCCGGACCTCCCGGGGGTTCCCGGGAACCCTACGTATCTCGCAGTGTGGACGCTATCCAACGGGGGCGCTAGTCACCGAATCGTGACTGTTCAGGTTGGCCAACTGAGCAGTTCACGCTCGAAACCTGAGCAATTAACTGAGCAATCTTCGAACCGCCGGCAGGAAGGGCCGGTCGGCCGGCAGCCAGTCCAGTCCGCCGAGCTCGGCCGCGCCGACCCACCGGAGCTCGCCGTGCTCGTGCGGAACCGGCACACCGGCCACCAACTCGGCCGCGTAGACCCGGAGGGCATACGTTTCGTTGATCGGTACGGCGGCGCCCAGCGACTCCCCCACCTCGATCCGCACACCGAGCTCCTCGGCCAGCTCCCGGGCGCCCGCAGCACGCTCCGTCTCGCCCGGCTCGACCTTGCCGCCGGGGAACTCCCAGCCGCCCGCCGGCCCGGACCGCAACGCGGCCAGCACCTAGCCGTGCCGGATCACCGCGACCCCGATCACCACCTGCCGTTCACTCACGGACACGCACTGTGCCAGACGGACTGTCGGTGGCCCGCGAGAGGATCTGGTCGTGCCGCTGCAGAACAGGGTCCTGCCGACCCAGGAGATCGTCGCCGAGCCGGGCCGCGGCCTGCTGATGGGCAACCGCGGCACCCTGCACGGCCCGGACCGCCGGCTCGGCACCACACGCTGGCGGTCGAAGGCCTGGATCTGCTGCGTGCTCGACTGGAAGGGCGTCCGGCGCGACCCGATGCCGCCGGGCCGGTGGACCGCACTGTTCTTCTTCGACGAGGCCGTCGCCCTCGCGGCCGGCCATCGCCCCTGCGCGTACTGCCGCCGCAGGGACTTCCTCCGGTACGCCGGCGCGTGGGCCAGCGGTCGCGGTCTCGACGAGCGCCCGCGCGCCCCCGCGATGGACGCACAGCTCCACCTCGAGCGCGTCGACTCCCGCACCCGGCAGCAGCGCACCACGATCCAGGAGCTCGACCAACTCCCCGACGGAGCGATGATCCGGTTCGACGGCAGGCCGGCCCTGGTGCTCGACCACCACGTGCTGCCCTGGTCCTGGGAGGGGTACGGCGATCCGGTCCGGCCACCCGGGCTGCACGAGGTCGCCGTACTCACGCCGCCGGCGAATCTCGTTGTACTGAAGGCCGGATTCACTCCATTACTGCACTCGACCGCGCACGGCAACTGAGGTATGCCTTACTAGAAACACGCCGTACCGAGGGGTCTTCCCCTGCGCGCTCGGCGGAGGCAAAGTGTGCGCATACTGACAGCTACAAAACCATCACTGGAGTCGGCATGGGTCCTGAGTTGAACAGTGAGGGCAACAGCGGCGTTGCCGCGGTCGTCCGGGCGCTCGAGACGCTGCATGCGGCCGTCGGGAAACTGAGCCAGGAGTACGGTGACACTCTCGGCATCCGCCGGTTGGTGTCGGACGTGGCCAGGCTGAACGACGACCTGGCCGAGCTAGGCCCGCCCGACCCCCGTCACAGACCCGGACCCGTTCCGGAGGAACTCGAGGAGATTCCCGACGTGGAGTATGACGCGTCCATGTGGACCGACGCGGAACACGAAGGCTTCGGCGCGCCGGATCGGCACGCGCCCTGATGGCTACTGGTGTTGACGCACCCGGTCGCGCACAGATCGGGGAGAAAACCCTAAGAACCGATCGCTGGTGGCTGGCGCCGCTGCGGATCGGGGTGATCCTGGCCTTCTTCATCGTCTACGCGACGATCCGGATCTTCATGAACAAGTGGTATTGGGTCGACGCGTACCACTACCTCACCCCGCTGTACTCACCCTGTATCAGCGATTCCTGTGTCCCCGGCTCCAGCCATCTGGGCACCTGGTTCCCCAAGTTCCCGGTGTTCCTGCCGCTGAGCATCATCACGTTCGCGGTGCTGGCCGGGTTCCGGGGCACCTGCTACTACTACCGCAAGGCCGGCTACCGGTCGCTGTTCTTCGCGCCGGCCGCCTGCGCGGTCCCGGAGCCGCACAAGAAGTACACCGGTGAGAGCAAGTTCCCGCTGGTCGCGCTGAACCTGCACCGCTACTTCTTCTACGGCGCGATCGTCTTCGGCCTGCTCAACGTGTACGACGGCATCCTCGCCTTCCACGGCAAGGACGGCGGCTTCGGCATCGGCCTGGGCACGGTGATCATCTGGGTCAACCTGGTGATGCTCTGGCTTTATACGCTGTCCTGCCACGCCTGCCGGCACATCGTCGGCGGCCGGCTGAAGAACTTCTCCAAGCACCCGATGCGCTACCGGTACTGGACCTTCGTGTCCAAGCTGAACCCCAAGCACGGCACCTTCGCGATGACGTCGCTGTTCACCGTGATCCTGACCGACGCCTACATCATGGCGTTGTCGGCCGGCTGGTTCTCCGACCTGCGCTTCTTCAACTGATACGGACTTTCTCTGTCATGACTGAGCTCGAACGACACACCTACGACGTCGTCGTGATCGGGGCCGGCGGCGCCGGCCTGCGGGCGGCGATCGAGGCCCGCGAGCAGGGCAAGCGCACCGCGATCGTGTGCAAGTCGCTGTTCGGCAAGGCGCACACCGTGATGGCCGAGGGTGGCTGCGCGGCCGCGATGGGCAACGCGAACTCCAACGACAACTGGCAGGTCCACTACCGCGACACGATGCGCGGCGGCAAGTTCCTGAACAACTGGCGGATGGCCGAGCTGCACGCCCAGGAGGCCCCGGACCGGGTCTGGGAGCTGGAGTCGTACGGCGCCCTGTTCGACCGGACCGCGGACGGCCGGATCAGCCAGCGCAACTTCGGCGGCCACACCTACCCACGGCTGGCGCACGTCGGCGACCGCACCGGCCTGGAGCTGATCCGCACCCTGCAGCAGAAGATCGTCTCGCTGCAGCAGGAGGACTTCGCCGAGACCGGCGACTACGAGGCCAACCTCAAGGTGTACGCCGAGTGCACCGTCACCGAGCTGCTCAAGGACGGCGACGCGATCTCCGGCGCGTTCGGGTACTGGCGCGAGTCCGGCCGGTTCATCCTGTTCGACGCCCCGGCCGTGGTGCTGGCCACCGGCGGCGTCGGCAAGTCCTTCAAGGTGACCTCGAACTCGTGGGAGTACACCGGTGACGGGCACGCGCTGGCGATGCGGGCCGGCGCGACCCTGATCAACATGGAGTTCATCCAGTTCCACCCGACCGGCATGGTCTGGCCGCCGTCGGTGAAGGGCATCCTGGTCACCGAGTCGGTCCGCGGTGACGGCGGCGTGCTGAAGAACTCCGAGGGCAAGCGGTTCATGTTCGAGTACGTGCCGGACGTGTTCCGGGCGCAGTACGCGGAGACCGAGGACGAGGCCGACCGCTGGTACAAGGACCCGGACAACAACCGGCGTCCACCGGAGCTGCTGCCGCGCGACGAGGTCGCCCGGGCGATCAACTCCGAGGTGAAGGCCGGCCGCGGCACCCCGCACGGCGGGGTGTTCCTGGACGTGTCGTCGCGGCTCCCGGCCGAGGAGATCACCCGCCGGCTGCCGTCGATGCACCACCAGTTCAAGGAGCTCGCGGACGTCGACATCACCGCCGAGCCGATGGAGGTCGGCCCGACCTGCCACTACGTGATGGGCGGTGTGGAGGTCGACCCGGACACCGCGCAGTCCGTCGTACCCGGCCTGTTCGCGGCCGGTGAGGTGGCGGGCGGCATGCACGGCTCGAACCGGCTGGGCGGCAACTCGCTGTCCGACCTGCTGGTGTTCGGCCGCCGGGCCGGCATGGGCGCGGCGATGTACGTCGACTCGCTGCAGAGCCGGCCGAAGATCGCCGAGGACGACATCGACAGTGCGGCGCGCGAGGCGCTGGCGCCGTTCGAGCTCGAGGGCGGCGAGAACCCGTACTCGATCCACCAGGAACTGCAGCAGTCGATGAACGACCTGGTCGGCATCATCCGCAAGGAAGAGGAGATGGAGCAGGCGCTCGGCAAGCTCGCCGAGTACCGCGGCCGGATCGCGAAGATGACGGTGGAGGGTCACCGGCAGTTCAACCCCGGCTGGCACCTGGCGCTCGACCTGCGCAACATGCTGACCGTGTCGGAGTGTGTGGCCAAGGCCGCGCTGCAGCGGCAGGAGTCGCGCGGCGGCCACACCCGCGACGACTACCCGACCATGTCGGCCGAGTGGCGCAAGAAGCTGCTGGTCTGCGGGCTGGACGCCGACGGCGGCGTGACCGTGACCGAGAAGGAGCAGGTCCCGATGCGGGACGACCTGCTCGAACTGTTCGAGCTCGACGAGCTGAAGAAGTACCTCACGGATGAGGAGCTGCCCGCTCATGGCTGAGCGAAGCGAAGGCATCAACAAGCACTGCGAGCTCTGCTCATCGGCGCCCGGAGCGAAGCGAGGACGTCGATGAGCTACAAGGGGAAATTCCGCGTCTGGCGGGGAGATGCCGAGGGCGGTGAGCTCAAGGACTACGAGGTCGAGGTGAACGAGGGCGAGGTCGTCCTCGACGTGATCCACCGGCTGCAGGCGACGCAGGCGCCGGACCTCGCGGTCCGGTGGAACTGCAAGGCCGGCAAGTGCGGCTCCTGCAGCGCCGAGATCAACGGCATGCCGAAGCTGATGTGCATGTGCCGGATGAACACGTTCGAGGAGGACGAGGTCGTCACGGTCACCCCGATGCGCACCTTCCCGGTGATGCGGGACCTGGTCACCGACGTCTCGTACAACTACACCAAGGCGCGGGAGATCCCGGCCTTCACCCCGCCGGCGGACCTGAAGCCGGGCGAGTACCGGATGCAGCAGGTCGACGTGGAGCGCTCGCAGGAGTTCCGCAAGTGCATCGAATGCTTCCTGTGCCAGAACACCTGTCACGTGATCCGGGACCACGAGGAGAACAAGGAGAACTTCTCCGGTCCGCGGTTCCTGATGCGGATCGCCGAGCTGGACATGCACCCGCTCGACGCCGCCGACCGCCAGCACGAGGCGCAGGAGCAGCACGGCCTGGGCTACTGCAACATCACCAAGTGCTGCACCGAGGTGTGCCCCGAGCACATCAAGATCACCGACAACGCGCTGATCCCGATGAAGGAGCGCGTCGTCGACCGCAAGTACGACCCGCTGGTCTGGCTGGGCAACAAGATCCGCCGCCGCCCGGCCTGAGTCGCGCGGAAAGCCCCCGGTCCCGGACCGGGGGCTTTCTGCTGCCCGGCTCAGGGACACGTCCATCGCGCGGGTGATCCGGCCCAGCCGGCACAGCACCTACTGTTCAAGGCATGGACGCGGTGATCTTCGGGCTGGTCAACATCGTCATCTTCATGGTGATCTTCGTGCCGGTCGCGCAGCGGTTGCTGGGCGTGCGGTTCGGGCTGGTGCGGCTTGCGGCCGGAGCCGGGCTGACGCTGGCGTTGTTCAACCCGATCGCGCGCGGACTGGTCGGGCCGCTGCCGTTCCAGGGGTCCGGCGCGGCCGCCGTCGCGTTGTTCGCCCTGACCACGCTGTGCTCGGTGCTGTCCGGCCTGATCTTCCTGGTCCTCGCCGAGGCGATCGTGCCGACCGGGTCGTTGCCGCGGGCCCGCGATCTGCGCCGCGACCTCACCGGCCGGATCGCCCGCACCAAGCGTTACCTGCAGATCCTCCGGATCGCGATCCGGCACGGCCTCGGGCCGTACCTCCGCGGCCGTCGCCGTCCCGGCCGGGAGAACGCGGCCGGCCAGGCCGAGCTCGCCCGCTCGCTGCGGCTGGCGCTCGACGAGGCCGGCGTCACCTTCGTCAAGCTCGGCCAGGTGCTCTCCACCCGCAGCGACGTCATCCCGGCCACGGTCGCCGACGAGCTGAGCCGCCTGCAGGACCAGGTCTCCCCCGCGCCGTGGCCGGAGATCGAGTCCGTTGTCACCGAGGAGCTCGGCGCACCACCGCACCTGGTGTACGCCGACTTCGACACCGAGCCGCTGGCCGCCGCGAGTGTCGCCCAGGTCCACAAGGCGCGCCTGCCCGAGGGACACGACGTCGTGGTCAAGGTCCAGCGGCCTGGCATCGGCGCGGTCGTCGAGCGGGATCTCGACATCGTCCGGCGACTGGCCCGGCTGCTGGAGCGGAACACCGACTGGGGCCGGGCGATGGGCGTCCGCGCGCTCGCCGACGGGTTCGCCGACGCGATGCGCGAGGAGCTCGACTTCACCGTCGAGGCCGGCAACATGGCCACCGTGGCGGCCGGCCAATCGGTTGCCTCGAACAACGACCTGGTCGTCCCCGAGCTGTACCCGCGCGCCTCGGCCCGCCGTGTGCTGACGATGCAGCGCCTGGACGGCATCGGCCTCGGCAACGCCGCCGATGCGATCGCCGACCGAGGCCTGGATCCGGCGCGGCTCGGCCGCACGTTGTTCGACTGCCTGCTCGGCCAGGTCGCGATCGACGGCGTCTTCCACGCCGACCCGCATCCCGGCAACTTCCTGCTGCTGACCGACGGCCGGATCGGCATGCTCGACCTCGGCTCCGTCGGCCGGCTCGATCCGGCCACCCGCGAGGCGTTGCAGCGGTTCCTGCTCGCGATCGACCACGGCGACCCGGTCGCGGCGACCGATGCCCTGCTGGAGATCGTCTACCGCCCGGACGTGATCGACGAGCGCGGTCTCGAACGCGCCGTCGGCCAGTTCATGACCCGGCACCTCGCGGCCGGTGTGGCGCTGGGACCGGCGATGTTCAACGACCTGTTCAAGATCATCACGTCGCACGACCTCGGCGTACCCCCGGAGGTGGCCGCGGTGTTCCGCGCGCTGGCCACCATCGAGGGCACGATCTCGCGGATCTCCCCCGGGTTCGACCTGGTTGCCGCGTCGCGCCAGTTCGCCGCGGCACATGTGACGGACCGCCTCGCGCCGGACGCGTTACGCCGTACGGCGACCGAGGAACTCGCCACGTTGTTGCCGATGTTGCGGCGACTGCCCCGCCGGATCGACCGGATCGCCGCCGCGGCCGAGAGCGGACGCCTCGGGCTGAACGTCCGGCTGTTCGCGGACGACCGCGACCGCCGGCACATGACCACGCTGCTGCACCAAGCCCTGCTCGCCGTCCTCGGCGCGACCGCCGGGCTGATGGCGGTGCTGCTGCTCGGGACGCCGGGCGGCCCGAAGATCACCGAGACGATGACGCTGTACCAGCTGTTCGCCTACAACCTGCTGGTGATCTGCGTGGTCTTGGTACTGCGCGTTCTCGTGCTGGTGTTCCGGCTCCCCGACAGCAGCCGGTCTTGACTGATCTTGCTCGCGGTCGCCGGCCTGTGGTCCGACCGGCGCGGCCCGATCCCGACCCTGCGCACCGGCGCGATCGCCTTCACCCTGGCGCAGTTGCTGGTCGGTACGGCGACGGCGATGCCGATGGTGGTCGCGGGGCGTCGGCATGGGCTTGAGCTCGTCGAGCCTGTCGGTGCTCACCCTCGACCTGTCCGACGCCGGCAACTCCGGCCGCACCAGCAGCTCGGCCCAGATGGCGGCGACCATGAGCATCGCCACCGCGCTCGCGGTCAGCGGCACCTTGCTCGCCACCCTGCTCACCGCGGGTCGAGTGCGCCGCGTGGATTCGGTCTAGAGTGTGGCGCATGGCTGAACTGCTGACCGATGACCAGATCGACGCTGCGATCCGCGACCACCTGCCGCTGTGGAAGTTCGCGGACAACGCGCTGGTCCGCAGCATCAAGCGGGAGACGTTCCTGGACGGCATCCGCCTGGTCGCGACGGTCGCCCAGCTGGCCGAGTCGATGAACCACCACCCGGACATCGACATCCGCTGGACCACCATCACGTTCCGGGTCAGCAGCCACGACCGCGGCGGCATCACCGACGACGACCTCGTCCTGGCCCGCCACATCGACACCGCCGCCGGCTGATCTCAGCCGACGTGCTGGCGCACCCCTAGCAGGTTGCCGTCGGGGTCCCGGACGTACGCGAGCCGCCCGACCCCGGGAAGTTCCTGTGGGTCGCTCGCTGCTGCCCCACCGCCGCGGGCCACCGCGTCCAGCGTGGCGTCGAGATCCTCGACGGCGATCCAGGGAATCGCGGGCTGCTGCTGGTACTCCCGCGTCATGATCGCACCGTCGATCCCGTCGCCCGGTCCGGTCGACGCGACCAGGTAGCCGCCGACGAACGGTGACGACTCCGTCGTCCAGCCGAACGCCGTTGCGTAGAAGGCTGCTGCCCGGTCCAGGTCGGTAGCCGTCAGCTCGACATGAATGATCCGTCCCACCGTGCACTCCTTCGATGTTTGCGGTCTGTGCCTTCAGCCTGTCCCGGCCGGCCCGCTGGCGTCTTGGACAGATCTCTCATGCATCAGCGCTGCGATCCCGTTCTCCAGCTCCCGGAACGACGACGCGCTCACACCCGTGTACTTCTTGAAGTCCCGGGCCGCGTGCGCTTGGTCGTAGTACCCGTGCAGCGCCGCCAACGTCGCAGCGGCATCAGACGGTCCGCCGAGCAGCCCACCGACGAAGTGGAAGAACCGCACGATCTCGCTGAACTTCTTCGGGCCCACACCGGTCAGCGCGCTGAACACGCGATGCAGGGTCGGGTACGACGTACCGAGCTCGGCGGCCAGGGTCGCGACCGGCAGGCCACCGCGGCTCTCGTCGATCAGCCGCACGGCCCGATCCACGAGGTCCGTCTGCAGCGGACACAGCCGGGGTTGCAGGAAAGCCGCTAACTCGGCCGCCCGCGCCGCGCCGAACTCCCGCCGTCGAAGCGCCCGCATCAGGCTGTCCGTCGTACCAGGACCAAGCCAGCCGTCCAGCGACACCACGCCGTCGACCAACCCGCCCGCAACGCCCAGCGCGGCGACTCCCCAGGGTTTCAGCTCCACGCCGGCGTAGCTCGACGGACCGGACTGGGTGAGGACGTGCGGCCTGGTCATGATGCCGAACAGGGAGGCGTCGTTGACCCACTGCGCGCCGCTCACCGGATCGTGCCGTCGGCCCGGTTCTGCCAGCGCGATCGCGAGAGCCGGTCGGCCGTTCGGGATCAGGATCTCGCGGTGCACTTCGCTGGATCCCGCGGACTCGATCATCCAGTAGTGCTCGACGACGTCACGCTGCTCGTCGGGTGGAGGAACGCGGAGGTAGGCGACCACGGGCTCACGATATGTCCGCTTCACGTCATGTCGTGCGTCCGCCACCGACAGTGCTGACTCCGGAACACGCTCAAACCATCGGGCGGCATACCTGGGTCTGGCCGAGGAGCGGTAAGTCTCTGACTCGCCGGGATCGGATACCGTTGGCGAGTGACGTCTGCCGAGGAGTACCGCCTGCTGGGGTTCAGCGACGAGGACCGCGCCGCCGCCGAGGCCTTCGAGGCGGACCCCGCCGTGGTGAAGGACCTGGCCGACCAGCTGCGGGCGGAGCTCGGCAAGCTCGGCGCCGAACCGCAGCTGCGGATGCCCGAGGACCCGCGCAACTCCGTCCAGGCCTTCCTCGAGACGCTGCCGGACATCCGGCGCTACCACGCCGAGCGCGGCATCCCGGACGACATCAGCTGGGCCTCGCTGGCCGACCTCGGGCAGCAGCTCAAGGTGCATCGCCGTACCTTCGGCGAGTACGGCCTGGAGACGCACTGGTGGATGACGATCCACTGGACCGGCCAGCTCTACGCGCTCGGCCGGCTGCAGTACCTGCTGCACCAGGTGCCGGCCGACAAGCCGGTGCCCGGGACCGAGCCGGGTGAGTGGATCATCGGTGTCCACATCCCGGAGACCGGCCCGCTGACCCCCGAGCTCGTCGACGACAGCCTCGCGCGGGCCCGGGAGTTCTTCCCGCGCTACTTCCCGGAGTACCCGGTCAAGACGGCGAACCTGTGGTCCTGGCTGATCGACCCGTACCTGCTCGACAACCTGCCGCCGGACTCGAACATGGTCCGGTTCGGCCGCCGCTTCACGCCGTACGGGGAAGCGAACGACAGCCAGGACAGCGCGATCTTCTTCACGTTCCGCACCCACGGCCTCGACAAGCTGGACGAGCTGCCGCAGGACACCACGTTGCAGCGGCTGGTGGTCGGGCGGATCAAGTCCGGCGGCACCTGGCAGAGCGCCTACGGCTACCTGCGGCTCTAGGTCGACCGCGGTACGCCGTACCTGGTCAGCCAGGCGAGGTACCCGGGCTCGGAGGCGTCGTACAGCATCCCGCGCTGCGCCATCGCCTGCCGCATTACGGCGGCGCGCCTCGATCGTCCGTCGAACCACGCCGGACCAGTCAGGATGGTCAGTGACACGCCGTTGCGGCAAAGTCGGGACAGACGCGTCATGCAGCCAAACGGTGCACACTCTCCACCAGTTCGGCGTCGCTGGCAGCAGCTGCGAAGTTCAACCGCAGGTATGCGCCCGGCGGCTCAGCAGCGAAGTGCCGAGCACCAGCGCCGACAACCACGCTCCGAGCCGGTGCTTCCGCCTGCAGCCGCAGTTCATCGTCCGCGGAGGGCAACCGCACCCACAGGTGCAGTCCGCCCGTCGGCAGCCTGTCTACGGTCCACTCAGGCAGAAGCTCACCGAGAGCAGTGGCCAGGACCCGACAGCGACGCCGCAGCTCGGGTGCCAACGAGCGGAGGTGCCGATCCCACCCGGACGAGCCGAGTAGCTCCACCGCTGCCTCCTGCAGCGGCCGCGCGACGAAGAAGTCGTCGACGTGCCGACTCGCCCGCAGCCGCTCCGCCACCGGGCCGCGCGCAATCAACGCACCAATCCGGAAGCTGGGCGCAGTCAGCTTGGTCAACGAGGTCAGGTACACCACCGTGCCCTGCGCATCGTCGGTCAGCAGCGGTCGCGGCACACCGGTCCCGTGGCCGAGCAGCCGGGAGGCATCGTCCTCGATCACGAAGGCATTCGCAGCCCGGGCGACGTCCAGGACCTGCACTCGTCGCTCGGCGGTGAGCTCCGCACCGGTCGGGTTGTGGTGCGCCGGCTGACAGTAGAAGACCCGTGAACCGGTCTGCTCGAACGCCTCGGCGAGTAGGTCGGGACGGACGCCGTCCGCGTCGACGGGCACCGGAACCGGCCGCAACCCCGCGCTCCGAGCTGCGGCGAGGGCTCCGTGGTACGTCGGCGACTCGACCAGAACCGGGCTGCCCGGAGCGGCGAGCGCCCGGAAGGCGATCGACAACGCGTTCTGCCCACCTGCGGTGATCAGCACATCCTCAGGCGCCGCGTCCACCGCGGCCGCGAACAGCGACCGCAGCGGGGCGAGACCGCTGATCGGCGCCCTGTCCCACGCATCGGGCCGCCGCGCCGCCCGCACCAGCGCCGCAGTCATCGCCTTGCCGGGCTGAAGCGACCGATGCAGGTACCCGCCGTCCAGCATCACCGCCCCCTCCACCGGTACGCCGAGATCGTCCGCAACCGATCTGGTGTCGATGGTGCGATCGGCCAGTGCGAGCGACTGCCAGCCAAGATCGGCCGGTTTCGCGGCCTGGCGGCGAGGAGCGACGTACGTGCCGCTGCCTGGACGCGCCACGACCAGGCCCTCGGCGACCAGCCGCGCGATCGCCCGGGACACCGTGCCCGGACCGACCTCGTGCCGGGCCATCAGCTCGCGACTGGCCGGCAACCGATCACCCGGACGCAGGCCGGCAACCGTGCGACGCAGCTCACCGACCAGCGCGCCGACCGAAGTGGTACTGTCATTCATGAGAGCAAACAATAGCGCTACTGCGACTGCTGGAGAATTGCTACTGGACTCGCTGCGGGCCGATACCCCGGGCGTCGAGCACGTAGTCCACTTCAACAACGCCGGCTGCGGGCTGCTCCCCCGGCCGGTTCTCGCCGCAGTCCAGGCCCATCTCGAGCTCGAGGCGACGATCGGCGGCTACGAGGCCGCGGCGCAGCGCTCGGCCGCCGTCCGCGGTTTCTACACCGAGGTCGCCGCCCTGCTGAACACCAGCCCGGACAACATCGCCTTCGCCAGTAGCGCAACCCACGCCTATTCGAACGCCCTGTCAGCCATCGACTTCGCCCCGGGCGACGTCATCCTGACCACCCGGAACGACTTCGTCTCGAACCAGATCGCCTTCCTGTCCCTGCGGCGCCGGCGTGGCGTCGAGGTGATCCACGCCCCGGACCTGCCGGAGGGCGGCGTCGACGTGGCCGCGATGGCCGAGCTGATGCGCAAACACCGGCCGCGGCTGGTCGCCGCCACCCACGTTCCGACGAACTCGGGACTGGTCCAGCCGGTGGCCGAGATCGGCCGCCACTGCCGCGACCTCGACCTGCTGTACCTGGTCGACGCGTGCCAGTCAGTCGGTCAGCTGCCCATCGACGTACAGGAGATCGGTTGCGACTTCCTCACCGCGACGCCGCGCAAGTTCTTGCGAGGGCCGCGGGGCACCGGCTTCCTCTACGTGTCCGACCGGGTCCTGCGCGCAGGCCACGAGCCGCAGTACATCGACATGTACGGCGCGCAGTGGAGCGGGCCGGACAGCTACCAGGCTGTGGAGACCGCGGCTCGCTTCGAGGACTGGGAGTTCCCGTACGCCGCGCTGCTCGGGTGCGCGGAGGCGGTCCGGTACGCACGGGAGGTCGGGATCGAGCCTGGTGGCAGCCGAGCCCGACAGCTGGCGGCCGGGCTGCGGGAGCGGCTCAGGCCGCTGCCAGGGGTGACGGTGCTCGACCAGGGACCAGATCCGGCGGCGTTGGTGACGTTCAGCATCGACGGCTGGGAGAGCGCGCCGTTCAAGGCGGAGCTGGACAAGCGGCGGATCAACTCGGCGCTCAGCTTCCGGGAGTTCGCGCAGTACGACTTCGGCGACAAGGACGTCCAGTGGTGCCTGCGGTTGTCGCCGCACTACTACAACACCGAGGCGGAGGTGGAACTGGTGGCCGCCGCGGTCGAGGAGCTGGCTACTCGGCGATGACCTTCGCCGCGCGGCGCCGTACGGCGATCCGGCGGGAGGTCTCGATCACCAGGCCGATCAGGAACGCCAGGCTGAGGCTGAAGCCGAGCGCCTTCAGCGAGTCGTGCGCGAACGCGTCACCGCCGAGGTAGCCGAGCAGAGCGACGTACGTGTACGCGATGGTGACGCCGGCGAAGGTGAAGACGAAGAACTTCTTGAACGAGTACCGGGTCGCGCCGGCGGCCAGCGTGGCGACCATGCGCGCGCCGGGGACATAGCGGACCGTCATGAGGATCAGTCCGCCGCGGGAGTGCAACGCGGCGGACACCTTGTCGTACGCCGCCTGTCTGCGTTCCTGGCGCTTCATCCAGCGGTGCAGGGCCGGGCCGGAGCCACGGCCCATGAAGTAGCAGACCGACTCGCCGATGACCGAGCCGAGCATCGCCAGCACGATCACGAGCAGCAGGTTCTGGTGTCCCGCGGCGGCGGCCATGCCGGCCGTGACCACCAGGCCCTCGCTCGGGATCACCGGGAAGACCGCGTCGATCGCGGCCGCCAGGAACAGCACAAGCAGCAGCCAATGCGAGGCCATCGCGACACTGAGCAGCTGTCGCGCTGCCTCCATCAACTCTGTCACCCGGCCAAGGATGCCATCCGAAGCCAAACCCGCCACAATCCCATCGCTGTGATTCAGCGGGGGTTCACCCGTTGTTCAGCACGCCCACGAGCTCGGTGCGGGAGTGGACGCCGAGCTTCGCGTAGACCTTGCGCAGGTGGTACTCGACGGTCTTCGGGCTGAGGAACAGCCGGGCCGCCACCTCGCGGATGCTCTGCCCGTCCGCGAGCAGTAACGCGATCTGCCGCTCCTGAGGTGTCAGCTCGTCCGCCGTACTCGGCACGCGCCGACGTGCGGTCTCGCCGGTCGCCTTCAGCTCCATGGCCGCCTGGTCGGCCCACCCAGCGGCTCCCAGCTGATCAAACGCTTCAACGGCAGCCCGTAACTGCGTCCGCGCGTCTACGCGTCGCCGGGCGCGCCGGAGCCAGCCGCCGTACGCCAGCTGGGTCCTGGCCCGCTCGAACACGTCCAGCGTCTCCGCATGCCACCTCAGCGCCCGCTCGAACGCCTCCTCGCGCTCGTTCACCACGCCCCGCACCCGAGCCGCCCGCGCCAACGACCACGGCTGCCCCTTGGCCTCCGCCTGCACGACGTACTCCCCCGCGACCGTCACCGCGTCGTCAGGCCGCCCCAGCCGCAGATACACCTCCACCAACTCCGGTGCCGGCGACAGATCCGGGTCCCTGAGCCCGTTGGACGCCAGTACGTCGACCAGCCGCTCGTACTGCGGTAACGCCGCCGCCGGATCGCCACGACCCAGCTCGTAGTCGCCCAGCGCGAACAACGACCACACCGTGCCCAGGTGGATCTCCCGCTCGGTGCAGATGCGCAACGCCTCCGCTGCAAGCTCCTGGCACTCCGCACGGCCCTGGTGCGCAGCCAGCCAGGCATGACCGGCCAGATTCATCGCCAACTCCGTCGTCTGCCCGGTCTCCCGCGCCAGCCGGACACCTTCGTCGTACGACGTGACAGCGTCGGCCCAGCGGTCAGTAGTGGCGTCGTCGCGCGCCAGCACGAACAGCAGCCCCGGCAGCGCGCCCAGCGCGACCTGGTCCCGGCGCTCCAGCATCGCCTGCTGCAGCAGTGCTCTGCCCGTGCCGCTCTCCCGCAGGAACAGCGGCGCGATCGCCATCCACACCTGCCGCCGCCGGTCGCGGTCGAGCTCGTCCGACGGAGCCAGGTCGACAGCTTGGCGGATCTGGTCGGTCCCGCCTTGCCCAGCAAGGATCTTGGCGACGCCGCTGGCCAGCATGCCGATGATGCGTGGCCCCTGGCGCTCGACAGCGGGGAGCAAACGGTCGATCTCCTTCGCAGCGGCCAACGCAGTCGCCGTGTCACAGATCCGGAAACACGCGCTGACCGAATCGGCCAGCAGCACAGTGGCTGTGGCCTCGTCATCGCTCTCCACGGCGGCCGCGACCAGGATGTCGCGTGCTCGAGCAGGCGAACCGCACTTGACCGCTATGTCGCCGCGGACCTCCTGCGCCCGCAGCTTGGTCGTCGGCGGTGGCTTCAACGCCAGTACTTCGTCCAGAAGCGCGTCTGCCCAGTCCGGGAGGCCCGCAGACCATGCGGCCTCACCTGCAGCGACCAGTCTGGCCGCACGGTCCGTCAGTACATCGCTCAGTCGAGCCGAGCGCTCGTAGGCGGTGGCCGCGACCGAGTACGCGCCACGCCCTGCTGCGTGCTCCGCTGCAAGCTCGAGTCTGGACGCCACCTGGTCGTCAAAGCCGAGCACAGTCTCGGACAGATGCCACGCCCGCTTGTCCTCGTCCTGCGTCGCTCCCGCCACCGCCCGATGCACAGTACGGCGCTCTGCCGCGTCAGCACTCATGTAGATCGCCGACCGAACCAGCGGATGACGGAACTCGACACGACCATCCCGCATGGCCACCAGAGCAGCAGTCTCCGCCTCGGCGAGCGCTCCGATGTCGACCCCCAGCTCCTTGCAGGCTCTCGCCACCACACCCAGCTCACCATCGTCGACGGCTGCCGCGAGCAGCGCGGTGCGCGCGGCCGGACTGAGCCGGTTTGCCCTTGTGGTGAAGGCCTCCGCGAGCAGCGCCGGGACAGGCACGGGCACACCAGGTGACAGCCGACGCAGCTCGTCGGGCTCCCCCGCCAACTCCAGCAGCGCCAGGGGGTTGCCGGCGACGGTCCGGTGCAGCTGAGCCACCAGGTCGACCGGCAGGCCGCGCACGAGTTGCTGTGCGGCCTCCAGCGGCACGCCATCGAGCGGAAGGGTCGGCAGGTCGGCCTCCGCGAGCGGATGTGACTCGTGCTGCCGGGCGGCGATCAGCAACATGATCGGGTCCGCGAGGAGCCGCCGTGCCGCGAACAGCAGGGCTTCCGCCGACGGACGGTCGAGCAGGTGCGCGTCGTCGACGATCACGGCGACCGGTGCCTGCTCGGCGTACCGGCAGATCAGGCTGAGCGTCGCAGCACCGACCGCAAACCGGTCGGGCGTGCTGTCCCCGGGGCTGAGCGCCAGCGCAGCAGCCAGCGCCGCCTGCTGCGGGCGCGGGATCCGGTCGAGGTCCGGCAGCGCGGGCCGGAGGAGTTGGTGGAGGGCTCCGAAGGGCACGTCGTGTTCGGCCTCGGTGCCGCGGGCGCGGAGCAGGCGGAGGCCTTCGGTCAGGCCGGCGGCCTCGTCGAGGAGCGCGGTTTTGCCGATGCCCGGCTCGCCGGTGACCAGCAGCACGCCGGCCACCCCCACCCGGGCCCCCGCGACCAGCTGCTCGATCGCCCGGCGTTCGGCCTCCCGCCCGATCAGCATGTCTCGCAGTCTGCACCAGGTGGGCCACCTGATGCGACGGGCGAGCAGCCTTGCCTAGGTTCGCCGTACTGACTAGCAAGGGGGCGGAGAACATGACTGTCGCAATCGACGGCGAGAAGCTGATGGGGCTGGTCTACCAGGCCGTGGACGAGGTGGGGGCGACGCTGAACGCGGCGCTCGTGGTGATGGGCGACCGGCTCGGCTACTACCAGGCACTCGCCGAGGACGGGCCGGCGACACCGGGAGAGCTGGCCGAGCGGACCAACACCAGCGAGCACTACACCCGCGAGTGGCTGAACGCGCAGGCCGCGGGCGGTTACGTCGAGTACGACCCGAGCACCGGCGAGTACACGCTGCCGCCGGAGCAGACCGTGGCGCTCACGGATCCCAGCAGCCCGGCGTACCTGCCCGGCTTCTTCCAGATCGCGCTCGGCACCGTGCAGCACACCACGGAGACGATCGAGGCGGCACGCAGCGGTGCGGGGATCGGGTGGCACGAGCACACCTCCGACGTGCATGTCGGGTGCGAGCGGTTCTTCCGGCCGTCGTACAACGCGAACCTGCTGACCAGTTGGCTGCCCGCGCTCGAAGGCGTGGTGGACAAGCTGGAGCGGGGCGCGAAGGTGGCGGACATCGGCTGCGGCCACGGGTCGTCGACCATCCTGATGGCGCAGGCGTTCCCGCGGTCCGAGTTCGCCGGCTCGGACTACCACCGGGAGTCGATCGAGACGGCCCGGCTGCGGGCGGCCGAGGCCGGTCTGCAGATCAGCTTCGAGGCTGCGCCGGCGGACAGCTTCAGCGGATCCGGGTACGACCTGGTGACGACGTTCGACGCGCTGCACGACATGGGCGACCCGGTCGGCGCTGCCCGCCACGTCCGGGAGGCACTTGCGCCCGACGGCACCTGGATGGTGGTGGAGCCGATGGCCGGCGACAAGGTCGAGGACAACCTCAACCCGGTCGGCCGCGCGTACTACGGCTTCTCGACCCTGCTGTGCACTCCTGGGTCGCTGTCCCAGCCGGTCGGGCTCGCTCTGGGCACCCAGGCCGGTCCGGCACGGATCCGGGACGTCACGACGGCAGCCGGGTTCACCAGGTTCCGCACGGTCGCGCAGACGCCGTTCAACCTGGTGTACGAGGTACGGCCCTGAGACATTGAGGGCAAGGGGGCAGAGCGATGACTCAGAGACCTGCGCTGACACCTGATCTGCAGGGGACGGTGGAGCGCGACGGGGTGACGATCGGCTACGCCGTGCACGGCACGGAGGGACCGGCAGTGCTGCTGTTGCCGACGTGGTCGATCGTGCCGTCCCGGATGTGGAAGGCGCAGGTCCCGTACCTGTCCCGGCGCTACCGGGTGATCACCTTCGACGGCCGCGGCTCCGGGCGCTCCGACCGGCCGGTGGGCCCGGACGCGTACAACGACTCCGAGTTCGTCGCGGACGCACGCGCCGTACTGGACGCGACCGAGACCGAGTCCTGTGTGCTGGTGGGGTTCTCCCGGGGCTGCCCGTGGGCGCTGCAACTGGCGCTGGCGCAGCCGGAGCGCGTGCTGGGGATCGTGTGCATCGGTCCGGCGACCAGGCTGGCGCCGAAGCTGGAGGAGCGTACGCAGTGGACGTTCCACCAGCGCCACGAGGCCACAGAGGGCTGGGCGAAGTACAACCGGTACTACTGGACCGAGGGCGGGTACGACGACTTCCTCGAGTACTTCTTCGAGCAGCTGTTCAACGAGCCGCACTCCACCAAGCAGATCGAGGACTGCGTGGGTTGGGGAGGGGAGATCAGCCCCGAGCGGCTGGTGGACACCGAGCTTGCCCGGGAGGTCCACCAGCCGCCGGAGCTGCTCACCAACGTGTCCTGCCCGGTGCTGGTGATCCACGGCGAGCAGGACGCCATCCGGCCGCACCTCGAAGGCGTGATGCTGGCCGAGGCGACCGGCGGCTCACTGGTGACCGTCGAGGGCGGTGGCCACGCGCCACACGCCCGCGACCCGGTCATCGTCAACCGGCTGCTGCGTGACTTCATCGACCGGGTCGCTCCGCGGCCGGTACGGCGTACCTGGGTCCGGGCGATGAGCCGGCCGAAGCGGGCGCTCTACCTGTCGTCACCGATCGGACTCGGCCACGCCCGGAGGGACCTGGCGATCGCACGGGAGCTGCGCACGCACCACCCGGACCTGCAGATCGACTGGCTCGCGCAGCATCCGGTGACGCGCGTGCTCGAAGACGCGGGCGAGTCCGTCCACCCGGCGTCGTCGTACCTCTGCAACGAGTCCACGCACATCGAGTACGACGCCGGCGAGCACGACCTGCAGGTGTTCCAGACGATCCGGCGGATGGACGAGGTCCTGGTCGCGAACTTCCTCACCTTCGCCGACGTCGTCGCCGAGCGCCCGTACGACCTGGTGATCGGGGACGAGGCGTGGGAGGTGGACTACTTCCTGCACGAGAACCCGGAGCTCAAGCGGTTCGCGTACGCCTGGATGACGGACTTCGTCGGCTGGCTGCCGATGCCGGACGGCGGCGCCCGCGAGGCCCGGCTGACCGCGGACTACAACGCGGAGATGATCGAGCACCGCGCCCGGTACGGCCGGCTGCGGGACCGGTCGGTCTTCGTCGGCGACCCGGACGACATCGTCGACGCCTCCTTCGGCCCCGGGCTGCCCAGGATCCGCGAATGGACCGAGCGCAACTTCGACTTCGCCGGCTACGTCACCGGGTTCGTCCCCGAACGAGTCGACCGGACGACGCTCGGCTACCCCGCGGACGGCCTGCTCTGTGTGGTGACGGTCGGCGGATCCGGGGTCGGATCGTCGCTGCTGCGCCGGGTGCTCGACGCGATCCCGGCGGCGCGGCGTCTGGTGCCCGAGCTGAACTTCGTGGTGGTCACCGGCCCGCGGATCGATCCCAGCAGCTTCCCGTCGATCCCAGGCGTGACGCTGCGCGGCTACCTACCGGACCTGCACCGTCACCTGGCCGCCGCGGACCTCGCCATCACCCAGGGCGGCCTCACCACCTGCATGGAGCTCACCGCCGCCCGCGTGCCGTTCATCTACGTCCCGCTGCAGCACCACTTCGAGCAGAACTTCCACGTAGCCGCCCGCCTGGACCGCTACAACGCCGGCCACCGCCTCACCTACACCGAAGCCGCCGACCCGGCCTATCTCGCTGAGACGATCGCCAAAGCTCTGAACACCGAACCCGACTACCGGGCAGTGGAGTCAGACGGCGCCGCCCGGGCCGCCCGGCTGCTGGCCAACCTGCTGTGAACGCTTGACAGATACTTCACCAATTGGTGAAGTGTTCTCCGTGCTGACGACGACCTTCGGGGCGCTGGCGGACCCGACCCGGCTGGCGATCGTGAGCCGGCTCAGCCGGGGTGACGCGACCATGGGCGAGCTCGCCGAGCCGCACCGGATCACCCTGCCCGCGATGACGAAGCACGTCGGGGTGCTGGTGGATGCCGGGCTGGTGACCCGGCGGAAGGTCGGCCGGACGGTGGTGTGCACGATCCGGCCGGAGGCGTTCACTGAGGTCGAGGACTGGCTCGGCGACCTCACGACGTACTGGAACAGCACGGTCGACCGGCTGGAAGAACTGCTGCGAGGAGGCGGGGATGGAACCTGACATCCGGATCGAACGGGTGCTGCCGGCAACCATTCGGAAGGTGTACGACGCGTGGACCCGGGTGGAGCTGCTGACCCAGTGGTACTGCCCGAACCCGGAGCTGGAGCTCAAGGTCCAGGCGGACGTCCGGGTCGGCGGTGACTACGTGGTCGAGATGGGCCCACACGTTGTCCGCGGCACCTACCTCGAGGTCGAACCGCCGTACCGGCTCGCCTTCAGCTGGCACTGGGACGGCACCGCCGGCGCGCCGACCCGAGTCCAGGTGGAGCTGTCCGAAGTACCCGAGGGCACCCGGATGCTCCTCACCCACACCGGCTTCACCACCGCCGAGGACGCGGCCAACCACCGCCAGGGCTGGGAGCCGGAGCTGGGCCGGCTGGCCGGATTGCTGAACGCTCAACGGGCCGCTCGAGCCTGACATCCAGGCACTGGAATGGTCGAGCCCCGGGCGGCAACCCGGGGCTCAGGCGGATGGATGGACAGTTGGCGGAATCAGCTGCCGGACTTGCGCCGGAATTGGCGCTTCTGCTTGTCGTTGTGCGCCTCGCCGACACCCTCACGCCGCGTCCCGGAGCCCGGGTGCGCGTGGTGATGAGCGTTCTTCTTCTCGAGCGCTTCACGGAACTTCTTCTGCAGATCGTCCGCCGGCTTGCTGGACTTGTCGCTCATACCGTCTCCTTCAAACCGTCAGGCGTACGGACCCACGCTAACCAACAGTAACCCCTGACCGCGACCCGATTACCGACCGTTGGCCTGTCTCAGCCTGGGAAAAACCCCGGCCGAGCGCGGCGAACCTTGTTAGGTTCGAGCCGACGAAAGGGGATCTTCGTGCTGGTCAGCGGTGAGGCACTGCTCGGAATCGCACTGGTCGAGCTCGGCCTGGTGCTCACTCCCGGGCCGAACATGATCTACCTGGTGTCCCGATCGGTCGCCCAGGGCCGCCGCGCCGGGCTGATCTCGCTGGCCGGCGTGGGCGTCGGCTTCACGGTCTACACGATCGCCGCGAGCGCGGGACTCGCCACGCTGTTCGCGCTCGTCCCCGAGATCTACCTGACGCTGAAGCTGGCGGGGGCGGCGTACCTGCTCTGGCTCGCCTGGAACGCGTTCCGCCCCGGCGGCAGCTCGGCCTTCGCGACCCAGGAGCTGGAACCCGACAGGCCGCGGAAGCTGTTCGGGATGGGCCTGCTCACCTGCCTGCTGAACCCGAAGATCGCGATCCTCTACATCTCGCTGCTGCCCCAGTTCCTCGACCCGTCGCGCGGCCACCTCGGCGCCCAGAGCCTGATCCTCGGCCTGGTCCAGAGCGCGGTCGGGGTCGCCGTGAACGCGGTCTTCGTGATCACCGCCGGCTCGGTCGCCGTCTTCCTGGCCCGCCGCCCGACCTGGATGCGCATCCACCGCTACCTCACCGGCACCGCCCTCGCCTTCTTCGCCATCCGCCTCGTCACCGACCGCGCCCGGCCCCTCGCCACTCACTAGGCCTAATTGATGTGCGGCGGGTGAGTGCGTCCCCGATACTGCTGGGCGTGCCGATGCATCCTGGACAGCTGGACGTGACGACTGACCTGGTGGCTCGGCTGGTCCGGTCCCAGTTCCCGGTGTGGGGCGATCTGCCGGTCCGGCCGGTGCGGTCGCACGGGACGGTGAACGCGCTGTTCCGGATCGGAGAGGGCCTGGTTGCGCGGTTCCCGATCCAGCCGGGTGACGCGGCCGCGACTCGGAAGGACCTCGAAGCGGAAGCCGAGGCGGCACGTCGGCTGCATGCGATCTCGCCGTACCCGACTCCGGAAGCGCTCGAGCTGGGCGACCCCGGCGAGGGGTACCCGCTGCCGTGGGCCGTCTACACCTGGCTGCCAGGGACGATCGCGTACGACGCTGACGTCGCCGGCTCGATCGGGTTCGCCGAGGATCTGGCCACGTTCGTGCGTGCGCTGCGCGCCGTACCGACCGAGGGGCGCGTGTTCGCCGGCTCGTGGCGGGGCGGCGTACTGACGACCCACGACGACTATGTCGCCGACGGACTGGAGCGCAGCCGCGGGATGATCGACGCCGACGCGCTCGAGCTGCTCTGGGAGGACCTGCGGACGACGCCGCGCACCGAGCCGGACGTGTGGGCGCATCGCGACCTGATGCCCGGCAACCTGCTCGCCTCCGACGGCCGGCTGGCCGGGGTCATCGACGTCGGCACGTTCACCGTCGCGGATCCGGCCATCGACCTCGCCCCGGCGTGGAACCTTCTGGATACCGACGCCCGTTCGGCGTTCCGATCGGCGCTCGGCAGCGACGACGACGAGTGGCGCCGCGGCATGGGCTGGTCGTTCGCCCAGGCCATCGGATGCCTCTGGTACTACGTCGAGACCAACCCGGTGATGTCCCGCACCGCGCACCACACCCTGACGGCCCTGCTCACCGCCGCGAACTGACGAACACGAACTCCTTCCCGGGCCGGTCCGGCGCCTCCCGTACGTCGTCCACCGCGAACCCCTCGTTCTTCAGCGACTCCTCCACCTCCGACCGCTCCCGGAACCACAGGGTCGAGTCCGAGGTCAGCACCGCACCGTCGGACCCGAACACGTAGGTGGCCCGGAACGACACGTACGGCGGCTTCACCTCGACCAGGTCGCTCCAGGACTCGACCTCGCCGACCCCGGGAATGTCCGTCACCGCGTGCGTGCGCTCGCGGGTCCACTCTTCCCAACCCCGCCGCGCGGGATCCCTCGTCTCGAACACGAACCGCCCACCGGGACGCAGCGCATCCCGCACCCCGCGCAGCGTTGCGGCCCAGTCCTCGTCGGTGAGGAACACCTGTGCGACGTTCCCCGTCATCACCGCCAGGTCGGCCTGCAGCGGCGGCAGCGTGGTCGCGTCACCGTGGATCCACCGCACCCGGTCGGCGAACTCCTTGCCCTTGGCAACCTCCAGCGACGCCTCGGCCGGGTCGACGCCCACCACCTCGACGCCGAGCCGGGCCAGCCAGCAGGCCAGTTCGCCCGTCCCGCAGCCGACGTCCAGCACCTGCCGCGCGCCGAACTCGTCGACCATCGCGACGTAGTGCTCCAGATCCCCGCGCCCTGGATCCAGCGCGTCGTAGATCCGAGCCAACCGGGGCAGTCCGAATTTCGCATCGACCATCCCCCGACCCTAGGCCGCGGCCCAGGGTCGGGCGACGCATTTTCAGGGCGCTGCGACCGTCAGCAGGTGCTGGAGCGACTGGCAGGTCATCGGGCGAGCAAGGAGATCGGTCGACTCCCGTTCGGCGAACTGCGCCCGGTCGGGGTCGGCGGGGTCGATCGCTTCGCAGACGGTGTTGTAGGTCCAGTTCAGCCAACTGGTCACTGCGGTGGCGAACGAGGCCAGAGTGAGTTCGGGCCAGCGGCCGGCGGTGTGGAGGTAGCCGTCCCGGAACGCCGCGACGGCGGTGGGATTGAGGGACGGGCGGAAGGTCCAGTGGGTGAGGGCCCAGGCGACTTCGAGCTCCGGCGTGAGCGAGCCGGCGAAGTCCCACTCGGTGACGACCAGCTCGTCGTTGTGGCTCAGGCGGACGTGTTCGGGGTTCAGTACCTGGTTGCAGAGGATGAGCTCCCCTTCGACGTCGGCCGGGATCGTGTGCAACTCCCGGAACGTCGGGAGGAGCTCGGCGAGCCGCCCCGCCCAAGGTTTGTCGGCCGCGCGGGCGCGGTCGAGCAATTCCTTCCACTCGGCATCCGGACGGCGCCAGGTGACGTACGGGTGCGGGGGTGTGTCGCTCGGGATCGCCAGCGAGTGCAGCGTGCCGAAGATCTCGCCGACCCCACGCGCGACGGCGGCCGGCGTCGGGCTCACGGGCGACGGACCGACCTCGATCCACTCGTGCACCCGCCAGTTGTCGCCTTGCACGGTCTCGATCAGGCGCCCTTCGGGACTGCGTACCGGAGTCGGCGCGGTGATCCCGGCCGCCACCGCCGCATCGCGAAGCTTCGACCCCAGCTCGGCCTGATCGGCCGTGATCCACGGGTAGACGGTGACGGCCAGCCACCGCCCGCGGTCCGTGCTGATCGACCAGCACCGCCCCATCAAACTGAACGAAACCGCCGCTGCCGGCTGGGTGACCCGGCCGAGACCGAACGCGCCTGCCAACGCTTCGGCCAGCCCATCAGGTACGACAGGCGCCAACGCGGCCCGCCGTACGGCTTCGGCCTTCAACTCAGCCCAGTCACGCAGCCCGTACTCGACCGCCAACGTCCGCTGCGCCGTAGCCAACGATGCGCCGGGATCCGACTCCCGTAGCGCGACCAGCAGATCCTTCGCCTGCTTCCGCAGAAAGCCCAGACTCGGGCTGTCCGGCAAATGTCTCACGACAGATCCTCCCGGACCCGGACTCGCACAGGCCCCAAGAGAAAGCCACCATCCAGGGTGGCTTCCAGCCTTCCGGCGAGTCTCGACGCGGCCCCAACCACGCTCCCCCGAAGCTACCCGACCCCACCCCCCGCAGGCAACGCCCTTCGGGTTGACCAGCACCCGAGTGATCATCCAGGACAACTCGTTCCTCGGGAAGCAGGCCGCCGTGACCAGCATCCCGTACAGCCGGATCAGGTCGGTGTCGTACGTGTCCGACAAGAACGTCCTCGGTAAGTTCGCCTCCTCGAGCACGATCGCCATCGACACCGGCGGCAAGACCTACGAGATCGCCTTCCGCGGCCACGAGAAAGCCCTGCACGCCCACAACGTAATCCTGTGGAACATGCTGCAGGGCACTAGCCGATAAGACCGCCGCAGGGTTTTCTCAGACGTTGAAGCGGAATTCGACTACGTCGCCGTCTCCACCACACCACCCCCGAAGGGGTTAGCTCTTCTCAGACGTTGAAGCGGAACTCGACTACGTCGCCGTCTTGCATCGTGTAGTCCTTGCCTTCCATGCGGACCTTGCCGGCGGCGCGGGCGGCGGGCATGGAGCCGGCTTCGATGAGGTCGTCGTACGAGACGATCTCGGCCTTGATGAAGCCGCGCTGGAAGTCGGTGTGGATGACGCCGGCGGCCTCCGGGGCGGTGGCGCCGCGCTTGATCGTCCAGGCGCGGGCTTCCTTCGGCCCGGCGGTGAGGTACGTCTGCAGGCCGAGTGTCTCGAAACCGACCCGGGCCAGCACGTCCAGGCCGGGCTCGTCGATGCCCATCTCGGCGAGCATCTCGCGGGCCTCGTCCTCGTCGCCGAGCTCGACCAGCTCCGCCTCGAACTTCGCGTCCAGGAAAATCGCCTCGGCCGGCGCGACCAGGTCCCGCATCTGCTGCTTCAGCGGCTCGTCCGCGAGCTCGTCGGCGTCGCAGTTGAAGACGTACAGGTACGGCTTGGCCGTCATCAGCATCAGCTCGCGGATCGCGTCGCGGTCCACGTCGGTGGCGATGATCGGCGTACCGGCCTCGAGGTGCTTCTGCGCGGCCCGGACCGCCTCCAGCACGACGGCGCTCTCCTTCTTCAGCCGGGCTTCCTTCTCCAGCCGCGGGATCGCCTTCTCGACGGTCTGCAGGTCGGCCAGGATCAGCTCGGTCTGGATGGTGGAGATGTCGTCGGCCGGCGACACCTTGCCGTCGACGTGGGTGACGTCGTCGTCGCGGAACACCCGGGTGACCTGGCAGATCGCGTCCGACTCGCGGATGTGGCTGAGGAACTTGTTGCCCAGGCCCTCACCCTCGGACGCGCCGCGGACGATCCCGGCGATGTCGACGAACTGCACCGTGGCGGGGATCACCTTCGCGGAGCTGAACAGCTCGGCCAGCTTGCCCAGCCGCGCATCCGGCACCCCGACCACGCCGACGTTGGGCTCGATCGTCGCGAACGGGTAGTTCGCCGCGAGCACGTCGTTCTTGGTCAGGGCGTTGAACAGGGTGGACTTGCCCGCGTTGGGGAGCCCGACGATTCCGATGGTGAGTGCCACGGGCGTCAAGGGTACGCGGCCAACCCCGCCGCACCCCAATCCGCGGCCCGCCGGTCAGATCAGGAACGCCTCGAGCTCCGCGCCGTACCAGCGGCTCGTCCGGCCCAGCGAGCGCATGCCCAGGCGCTGGCAGACCGCCAGGGACGCGGCGTTGTCCGGGCGGACCACCGCGTAGATCTCGTCCAGGCCGCCCCTGAACCCGTGCGCGATCGCACCGCGGGCCGCCTCCGTGGCCAGGCCGCGGCCCCAGGCGTCGGGGTGGAGGTGCCAGCCCACCTCGACCTCGCCCTTGTGCTCGGTCCCGTCGGACGGATCGGGCAGCGGGGCGAGCAGCACGGTCCCCGCGACGGTGGCCGTCGAGCGCTCCTCCACCGCCCAGACGCCGTACACGAGGTCCTGGTTGCGGTCGTTCCAGCGCGCGATCGCCTGGGCGGCGGCGTCGCGGGCCGTCATCACGCGAGGCTCGGCGCCGAGCCACCGCGAGACCTCCCAGCGCCGGTAGATGTCGAACACGCGGTCCTCGTCGGTGTCCACCCAGTCGCGCACCACGAGCCGTTCCGTCTCGTAGACCACCTTCGGATCCATCGCGCCACCTCCCCATCTCTTGCCGATGAAGTATCCGTGCGAACCGGGCGAGAGCAAGCGACGTCTCCAGTCTGTGACCAGTTGGGGAAATCGCGCCGCCGTTCGACCACGCTTCGTGACCGGGTGCCTGCAACTTCTGCGGTTCGGCTGGCTCGAGGCGGTGTCCTGCCTCTTCCCCCTCTGCCTGTTCGCCGGCCTCGCCGTGTCCAAGTACGTCGACCTGCCGATCCCCCGGTACGACGCCTTGCTCGTCTACTGCGTGGGCCTGACCTTGCTGTTCTGGGTGGTCGGCCTGGAGACGTGGCGCGAGGTGGCGGTGATCTTCGGGTTCCACCTGGTCGGGCTCGGGCTGGAGCTGTTCAAGGTGCAGGTCGGGTCGTGGCAGTACCCAGGTGAGGCCTACACGAAGATCGGCGGGGTGCCGCTGTTCGCCGGGTTCATGTACGCCACCGTCGGCAGCTACATCTGCCAGGCCTGGCGGCGGCTCGACCTGCGCGTGAGCGGCTACCGGCCGGTGCTGACCACTGTCCTCGCGGTGCTGATCTACGCGAACTTCTTCACTCATCACTGGATCGTCGACCTCCGGATCCCGATCGCGATCGGGTTGCTCGTCGTGCTGCGCCGTACCTGGGTCTTCTACTCGGTCGGCGAACGGCGGTACCGGATGCCGCTCGCGGTCTCGTTCGGGCTGATCGGGTTCTTCCTGTGGGTCGCGGAGAACTTCGGCACCTTCCTGGACGCGTGGAACTACCCCGACCAGGTGGACGTCTGGCGGCTCGTGCATCCGGCGAAGTTCGGCGCGTGGGCGCTGCTGGTGAGCATGAGCTTCGTCCTGGTCGCGAGTGTGAAGTCGCTGGAAGGCCGGCTCTATCACCGCGGCACACCGGCCACCGTCGCGACGCCGCGGGCGACGGACCTCAACGCAGCTGAGATCTCACCGCAACACGAGAACGCCAACCAGATCAGGTGATCCGGCGTCTCCTCTGGTATCCGCCTGATCTGCAAGGGGTACGTCATGTCGCGCAGGTTCGCCACGTTCGTCGCCACCGGTACGGCGCTGGCCGTTCTCGTCGTCGGTGCGTTGACTGTCATTGCCCTGGGCAAAGGGCAGCCGCCCCAACCCGCCGTCGCGTCGACGTCCTCGGCGGCGGCGCCGTCCGTGACACCGACCAAGACACCCAGCGTCAACGCGCCCGTCTCGCCCCACAAGCCGGTCCCGAACCCGACCGCTGCGCTTGCCGCAGGCAGCAAGAAGGTGCTGTTCCTCACCTTCGACGACGGTCCGGACCCGGTCTGGACGCCGAAGGTCCTGCAGGTGCTGGCCAAGCACGGCGCCCACGCGACGTTCTTCGAGCTCGGCGGCATGCAGGCGGCCCACCCCGGACTGCGTGAGCAAGTGCTTGCCGCCGGCAACACGATCGGCAGCCACTCGATCACCCATCCGCAGCTGACCGCGATGTCCGCCGCCAAGCGGCACCACGAGATCTTCGACGGACCCCGGTCGACCTGCTTCCGCCCGCCGTACGGCGCCACGAACGCGAAGGTCCGCGCCGACATCAAGGCGGCCGGGATGGTGCAGGTGCTCTGGGACGTCGATCCGCGCGACTGGGCCCGGCCGGGCACGCAGGCCATCGTCCACAACGTCCTGACGCACGCTCACCGAGGCGACATCGTCCTGATGCACGACGGCGGCGGCGATCGCTCGCAGACGGTTGCCGCCTTGGACAAGATGCTCCCCCTCCTGAAGGCGCAGGGCTACTCGTTCCCCGCGATGGACTGCTGACATCGAGCGAGTTGCCGGAAACTGTCGGCGGCGTTCGGCACTATCTGTCACATGACCGGTACGACGGTGTTGTTGATGCTGCTGTTCCTCCTCGTCGGGTTGCTCCTCGGGGCCGTGTTCGGTGTGCTCTGGGTGCGCGGGCGCGACGGCGCGCAGCTCGCGCGGGTGACGGCTGAGCGGGACGCGGCCGAGGATCGCGTCGTCGAGCTGACCCAGGAGCGGACCACGGTCGGCCAGCAGATGGGCGGTCAGGCCGTCGTGAAGGAAGCGCTGGATCGCCTGCACGCGCAGCTGAACCAGCTGGAGCAAGGTCGCGCGGCCTGGCAGAGCCAGCTTCATCAACAGGTCAACGAAGTGCGGATGAGCGGTGAGGCGCTCCGCCGGGAGACGGCGTCTCTGTCCACGGCGTTGCGGAAGCCGCAGGTGCGGGGACGCTGGGGTGAGCTGCATCTACGCCGTACGGTCGAGCTCGCCGGCATGGTCGCGCACTGCGACTTCACCGAGCAGACGACGACCGTCGGCGAGGACGGGCTGCTGCGTCCGGACCTCGTGGTGAGGCTTGCCGAGGGCAAGAACCTGGTCGTCGACTCGAAGGTTCCGCTGGCCGCCTTCCTCGAGGCGGCCGAGTCGGACGACGCCGATTTCCGGGAGGACCGGCTGCGCGCACACGCCCGGCACTTGCGGACGCATGTGGATCAGCTGGCGTCGAAGGCGTACTGGACGAGACTGTCGCCTTCGCCGGAGTTCGTCATCCTCTTCGTGCCCGGCGAGTCGTTCCTGTCCGCGGCGCTCGACGTCGAGCCGAGCCTGCTCGAGTACGGTGCTGAGCGGCGGGTGATCCTGGCGACGCCGACGACGCTCATCGCCACTCTGCGCGCGGCGGCGTACGCGTGGAACCAGTCGGCGCTGACCGAGTCCGCGCAGCAGGTGTTCGAGCTCGGTCGCGAGCTGTACGAGCGGCTCAGCACGATGGGCGACCACCTGAGCCGGGTCGGCCGGTCGCTGACGTCTGCTGTGGAGGCGTACAACGGCACGGTCGGATCGTTCGAGCGCCGGGTCTTCATCACCGCCCGGAAGCTCCGGGACCTGCACGTCACCGAGGCGGAGCTCACCGCGATGGAGTCGATCGAGGCCTCCGTCCGCCCGCTCACCGCTCCGGAGTTCCTGGCGCTGGACGACCCCAACCCGATGCGGAAGTGGCCCCCGACCCAAGCCGGCTGACCATTGCGCCTGTCGGAAAGCCGACAGCAGCGGGGCATTGACAGCGGCGGTGGAGGCACGAAACGGTGAGAGCGCTCTCACACGCCCCCTGTGAGGAGGAACCAGTGCGCATCAAACTCCACTTGCTGGCGATCGCCGTGGCCGCGGCGAGTATCGCCGGCGTTCTGACCGCCACGAACGACAGTCCGGCAGCGGCCGTTCCCACCACCATCCCGCTGAAGATCACCAACAACTCGGGCCGCGCCGATCCGGTCTACGTCTACAACCTGGGAACCAACCTGGCCACCGGGCAGCAGGGCTGGGCCGATGCCGCGGGCAACTTCCACGCCTGGCCGGCCGGCGGCAACCCGCCGACTCCCGCGCCGGACGCCTCGATCGCCGGTCCGGCGAACGGGCAGTCGCTCACCATCCGGATGCCGAAGTTCTCCGGCCGGGTGTACTTCTCCTACGGCCAGAAGCTCGTCTTCAAGCTCACGACGGGTGGCCTGGTGCAGCCCGCCGTACAGAACCCGAGCGACCCGAACCGGAACATCCTGTTCAACTGGTCCGAGTACACACTTAACGACGCCGGCCTGTGGATCAACAGCACCCAGGTCGACATGTTCTCGGCGCCGTACGCCGTCGGCGTGCAACTCGCCAACGGGACCGACAAGTACGCCGGCCACCTGAAGCCCGGCGGCTACAACGGTGTCCTCAACGCGCTCCGCGGCCAGCCCGGCGGCTGGGCCAACCTGGTCCAGACGGCACCGAACGGCAGCGTCCTGCGTGCGCTGTCACCGCTGTACGGCGTCGAGACCGGCGCGCTCCCCGCGAACGCGATGGACGACTACGTGAACCGGGTCTGGTCCAAGTACAGCTCGCAGACGCTGACGGTCACGCCGTTCGGCGACCAGCCGAGCATCAAGTACTTCGGCCGCGTCTCCGGCAACGTCATGAACTTCACCAACAGCTCGGGCGCGGTCGTCACGTCGTTCCAGAAACCCGACTCGGCCAGCATTTTCGGCTGCTTCAAGTTGCTCGACGCACCGAACGACCAGGTCCGCGGCCCGATCTCCCGGACGCTGTGCGCGGGCTACAACCGCTCCACGCTGCTGACGAACCCGAACCAGCCGGACCCGAACAACGCCGGTTTCTACCTCGACGGCGTCACCAACCACTACGCCCGCCACATCCACGCCCAGATGGCCGACGGGAAGGCGTACGCGTTCGCCTTCGACGACGTCGGCGCCCACGAGTCCCTCGTGCACGACGGCAACCCCCAGCAGGCCTACCTGTCCCTCGATCCCTTCAACTGACTCCAGACCGGCCCAGACCACCGCCCCAGACCACCGCACCGCACCCCGGCCCGCCCCGGGTCGCGGTGCGGTGGTCCGTCATGAGGTCTTGACGGATCGAACGGTTAGTGGCAACTTACCGTTCGTGGGGACTTACGGAACGGTCGGCGCCGTGCTGGATGCCCTAGGGGATCCGACGCGGCGGGCGATCCTGGAGACGTTGCGGCAGGGTGGACCGAGCTCGGTCGGCGGGTTGGCCGAGCGAGTTCCGGTCAGCCGGCCGGCGATCTCCCAGCATCTGAAGGTGCTCGGGGCGGTGGGCCTGGTGAATCACGAGTCGCGGGGCACGCGGAACATCTACCGCATCGACCGGACCGGCCTGGACGAGCTGCGCGGCTGGCTCGACCAGTTCTGGGGCGACGCCCTGGAGGCGTACGCCGATCACATCCGCCGGACCGAGGGGCGGCGTACCGAGGAGGAGACATGAACATCCAGCAAGAGCTTGCGCCGTTGGTGAAGAAGGTCGTGGTGCCGGTCGGGCCGGAGCGGGCGTTCGAGGTGTTCACCGCCGAGATGTCGCAGTGGTGGCCGTTGCTGACGCATTCGGTCGCGCAAGACAAGGCGCGCGAAGTGCGGCTGGAGGGCGCCGTCGGCGGGCGGATCGTCGAGTACGGCGACGACGGCGAGATCTGTTCCTGGGGCACGGTGTCGGACTGGGATCCGCCGAAGTCGGTCAGCTTCACCTGGCACCCGGGGACCGACCCGCGGGAGGCCGGCCACGTGACCGTGACCTTCACCGCAGTTGCCGACGGCACCGAGGTCGTGCTGACCCACACCGGCTGGGAGCGCCGCCCGGACGGCGTGCGCGCCCGCGCAAACTACGACACCGGCTGGGACTACGTCCTCGACAAGTACGCAGCAGGAGCCCAGCAGTAAGCAGCCCACGACATGCCGGATACTCGACGTCGCGCACCGAGTCGGCTGATAGTGGGCGGATGACGAATGCTCCGGTCGGTGTGCGGGGATTGGAGGCTGCGCTGCGGCCGCATGGTGAGTCGGTGATGCTGCCGCAGGAGGCGTACACGGATCCCGCCGTACTCGCGTGGGAGCGGCGGCACTTCTTCGCCGGGAGCTGGACCTGTCTCGGCCGGGTCGACGAGTTGTCCGCTGGTACGACGACGCAGCGTGCGCTGACCGTGGGCGACATCGCGGTGGTGCTGACGTTCGGCGATCGGCCGCGGGCGTTCGCCAACACCTGCCGGCATCGCGGGCATGAGCTGCTGCCCTGCGACGAGTCGAGCGATCGGCGGTCGGTGGTCTGCCCGTACCACGGCTGGTCGTACGAGCTCGACGGCGCGGTGAAGGCTGCTCCGCGGATGGGCGAGACGTTCGACGCGACGCCGTACAAGCTGGTCGAGTTGCCGGCTGAGGTGTGGCACGGGTGGCTGTTCGTCAACGCGACGGGTACGGCGGGCCTGTTCGCCGAGCACCTCGGCGGGATCACCGAGCTGGTCGCGCCGTACCAGCCCGAGACCCTGGAGCTGAAGGCGCGGCACCGGTACGACGTGGCGTCGAACTGGAAGACGATCGTCGAGAACTACCACGAGTGCTACCACTGCCCGCTCATCCATCCCGAGCTGTGCAAGGTGTCGCCGCCGACCTCGGGCGACAACTGGAACCTGCCGGGCGCGTGGGTCGGCGGGCTGATGGACCTGCGGCCGGATGCCGAGACGATGTCGCTCGACGGGCGGTCGGGCGGGGTGCCGCTGCCCGGAGTGGATCCGCGGCGGGTGAACTACCTCGGTCTGTTCCCGAACCTGTTGATCTCGTTGCATCCCGACTACGTGATGACGCACCGGCTCGAGCCGCGCGCGCCGGGAGTGACCGCGATCGAGTGCTCCTGGTACTTCCCGGCCGAGGTGACCGATCCGTCGTACGCCGTGGAGTTCTGGGACGTCACCAACCGCGAGGACTGGGCGGCGTGCGAGTCCGTACAGCGCGGGGCCGAGTCGCCGCACTTCCGGCCCGGCCCGCTCGCGCCCGCCGAGGACGCGGTCTATCAGTGGGTGACGATGATCGCCCGGGGCTACCTGGGGAAGCCGCTCGGCACCTGACATTCTTTCTCGCGCAGCCGCTCAACCTTTGCTCCCGGTCGGGGCATCTCAGGTCTGACCGAGTTGCACTAGATAGGGGTTGGGATGGATCCAGGACGGGACCGCGAGTTCGCCGAGTTCGTGGACGGGCGGTTCACCGCATTGCAGCGGTTCGGGTACTTGCTGACCGGGGAGTGGCATCTGGCCGAGGATCTGGTGCAGACCTCGCTGACCAAGGTGTGGTTCCACCGGAACTCGTTGCGCAGCGGCAGTGCGTTGGAGAGCTACACGCGGACGGTGATGGTGAACACCAGCACCCAGTGGTGGCGGCGGAAGTGGCGCGGCGAGACGCCGACCGAGCAGCTGCCCGAGTCGCAGGGCCGGGAGGAGTACGGCGCGGTCGACGACCGCGACCTGTTGCTGCGGGCACTCGCGACACTCCCCCGCCGCACCCGCGCGACGCTGGTGCTGCGGTACTTCGAGGACCTGCCGGAGGCCGAGATCGCCCAGATCATGGGCTGCTCGGTCGGCACCGTGAAGTCGAACGTCTCCCGCGGGCTCGCCAAGCTCCGCGAACACGCACTGATCACCGCACTTCCCACCCCGGTCCAGAAGGAGGGCTGACCATGACCGACGATCTCAAGCACAAGTTCGAGCAGCTCGTCGCCGATCCGCCACCGCCGAGCGGGGTGCCGAGCGAGACCGTCTTCGCCCGGGTCCGTTCGGTACGGCGTCGCCGTACCGCCGGCGTCGTGACACTGGCCGCGGCTGCTGTGGTGGCCGTCACGGTTGCCGCAGGCAACCTCACCGACATCGACAGCAGTCCCCCGGTGACCAACACGCCGAGCGCGCCCACGACAGTCGTGACGGGACCGCCGACGGCTGACCCCACGGTGACGCCACCGGCGACTGTAAAGACCTCGCCAGTGACGCCGCGGAACACCGCCGGAGCTGCGCAGGGAACAGACGGGCGCACGCCGGGATCAACTGCGACCAGGACCACGACGACCCCACCAGCCCTGCCGCCGGCCAACGTCGACATCAAGCTGGACCCGACCGTCAACGGCCGGACCGTCACCATCGACGTCACGGTCTCGGGCACGGTGATCAGGCCGATCACCTCGGAGGGCCAGCCGTTGCCTGCCGACACGTCGTTCCTCAACCTGTCCGGCGGCACGAACTACTCGTGGGGCGACGGCCAACTCCCGGGCGGTTCGGACGGCGGTTCGGTGACGTGCGAGAACGCGAAGAAGCGGACCACCGGCCGCGAGACCTACCGGATCGACACCCACACCTACACGAAGCCGGGCACCTACACCTTCCGCTACACGGTGGGGTACTGCGGCGCCGACGGACCGTTCGACACCAGCAAGACGATCAAGCTGGTGATCAAATAGTCCAGGCGTGGTCCGAGGTGCCGGTGGTCGGCAGGCCGGCGGCCTTGAGGTCACTGCGGAGCTCGCGAGGCAGGGCGAAGGTCAGGCTCTCCTCGGCCGTGGTGACCTCCTGGACCTCGGCGTACCCGCGCTCGGCCAGCCAGCGCAGGACGTCGCGGACCAGCACCTCGGGCACGCTCGCGCCGCTGCTGACGCCGACCGAGTCGACACCCTCCAGCCAGGCCTCGTCGATCTCGGCGGCGTAGTCGACCAGGTGGCCGGCCTTCGCGCCGTGCTCGAGGGCGACCTCGACCAGGCGCACCGAGTTCGAGGAGTTGCGGGAGCCGACCACGATCATCAGGTCGGCTTCCGCGGCCAGTTTCTTGACCGCGGCCTGGCGGTTCTGGGTCGCGTAGCAGATGTCGTCGCTCGGCGGGTCCTGCAGCTTCGGGAACCGCTCGCGGAGCCGGCGTACGGTCTCCATCGTCTCGTCGACGGACAGCGTGGTCTGGGACAGCCAGACCACCTTCTCGGGGTCGCGGACCGTCACGTTGGGCACGTCGCCGGGGCCGTCGACGAGGTGGACATGGTCCGGCGCCTCGCCGCTGGTGCCGATGACCTCCTCGTGACCCTCGTGGCCGATCAGCAGGATGTCGTAGTCGGTGGCGGCGAACCGCTTGGCCTCGTGGTGGACCTTGGTCACCAGCGGGCAGGTCGCGTCGATCGTCTTGAGCTGCCGCGCGGCCGCCTCCTGGTGGACCACCGGGGCGACGCCGTGCGCGGAGAAGATCACCGTCTCGCCCTCGGGCACCTCGTCGGTCTCGTCGACGAAGATCGCGCCGCGCGCCTGCAGGGTCTGCACGACGTGCTTGTTGTGCACGATCTCCTTGCGCACGTAGACCGGCGGCCCGTACAGGTCGAGCGCCTTCTCCACCGCCACCACCGCCCGGTCCACGCCGGCGCAGTACCCCCGCGGGGCGGCAAGCAGCACCCGCTTGGTCTTCACCGCGGTCGTGGAAGTGTTCTCAGGCTGGGCAGTCACGTCCCCCATGGTACGGGCCGGATCGCGCAGCACCCGAGTCGCCTGGTTTTGTGACCAGCATCACCGCGGTCGCGTCGAGGAGCCGTCCGCCCTGTCCGGACGGCTCCCCCGGGAGGTGTTTCCAGCCCCTCAAGAATGCGTCCGTTTCCCCTTCCCGGCAAAGGATTTTCCGTAGCGGGCGCACGTCAGGTCCGGTGGTAGGTGAGTACGGCGATGCCGGACTTGTAGATCTGGTGGTCGGCCAGGTGCAGGCGGCGTACGGCGAAGGGGGCGTGGTCGAGGAGTTTGACGCCGGTGCCGATCAGCACCGGGTTGATCTTGACGACCAGGCGGTCGATTTCGGGCCAGAGGGTGGTGGCCAGGCCGCCGCCTCCGCAGAGCCAGATGCCCAGGCCGTCCTCCTGCTTGAGGTCACGCACTTTGGCGACCGGGTCGGTGGAGACGAACTCGACCGTCGGGTCCGGACTCTCGGTCAGGGTGCGGGAGAAGACGTAGTTGCGCAGCCGGGGGTAGCTGTTGGTGTTGCCGAGCTTCACGCCCAGCTCCCAGGTCTTGCGGCCCATCAGGACCGTGTCGAAGACCTTGTTCGGGGCGTCGAGCCCGAGCAGGTCGCGTACGGCGCCCGGCAGCGTTTCGGGGTACGACGTCATCAGCGGCTCGGAGTGGTCGCCCTGGGACAGGAAGAACCCGCCCGGGCTGACGTCGGTCGGGTCACCGCCGCCCGGGTCCGCGATGTAGCCGTCGAGTGAGGACGCGATGAAGTAGGTCAGTTCTCGCATGGCAGGCCTTCCTTGATGAAACCACTCCAGGCAGAGTACTATACTTGGAGTGGTTTACCAAGGGAGAAGCTGATGCGGACCAATCCGGAACGGCGGACCGCGCTGGTCGACGCGGCGATCGAGGTGCTCGCGGCCGCCGGCGCCCGCGGCCTGACCTTCCGATCCGTCGACGTCGCGGCGCACGTGCCGAACGGGACGACGTCGAACTACTTCGCCAACCGTGACGACCTGCTGCTGCAGACCGGGCTGCGGATCCACGACCGGCTGGGCGCCGTTCCGGAGCACCTGGACCAGCCGCCGTCGGCCGAGTTCCTGACCGCCCTGCTCCACCTGCTGCAGGAGCGGCTGACCAAGGACCGGGCCGGCTACCTGGCGCTCCTCGAGCTCCGCCTCGAGGCGACCCGCCGGCCCGCGCTCCAAGAGGCGCTGGCCGCGCGGGTCCGGGAGAACCTGGACGAGAACATCCGCCTGCACCGGGAGCACGGCCTGCCTGGCGACCCGCTGCTGCTGTACCTGACCGTGGGCGGCTACATGCTGGAGCAGCTCACGCTTCCCGGCGTACTCCCCGACGGCCTGCTCGAAAAGGTGATCCGGCAACTGGCCGCGCCCAGCTGACGGATTGTCGGCGCGGGGCCGTAGGGTCTGGGCGTGGCTTTGGAGACCTCGCCGGATGCGCCTGCAGCCGTTCGCACGATCGCGAACGGTATTGCCAGCTGGATCAACCAGCTCGGCGCGGTGTGGGTCGAGGGGCAGCTGACGGACGTGTCGATCGGGCGCGGGACGACCACGGTGTTCGGCACGTTGCGCGACACCGACGCGGACATCTCGCTGCGGTTCACCTGCAACCGCCGGGTGTTCGAGGCGGTCGACCCGCCGGTCACCGACGGCTCCCGCGTGGTGGTGAACGCGAAGCCCAACTTCTTCGCCCGGCGCGGCACGCTCGCGCTCGCGGTCAACGAGATCCGGCACGTCGGGATCGGCGAGCTGCTGGCCCGGATCGAGCGACTGAAGCAACTCCTTGCCGCGGAAGGCTTGTTCGCGTCGTACCGGAAGAAGGCGTTGCCGTTCCTGCCGCACACGATCGGGTTGATCTGCGGGCGTGACTCCGCGGCCGAGCGCGACGTGCTCGAGAACGCGAAGCGGCGGTGGCCGGCGGTGGCGTTCCGGGTGGAGTACGCGTCGGTGCAGGGCCCTGCGGCCGCGGGTGAGGTGATGACGGCGCTGCGGAAGCTCGACGGAGACGAGTCGGTCGAGGTGATCGTGATCGCGCGCGGCGGAGGGTCTCTGGAGGACCTGCTGCCGTTCTCGGACGAGGGTCTGATCCGCGCGGTGTCGCAGGCGCGGACGCCGGTGGTCAGCGCGATCGGCCACGAGCCGGACTCACCCTTGCTCGACCTGGTTGCGGATCTGCGCGCGTCAACGCCGACGGATGCGGCCAAGCGGATCGTGCCGGACGTGCGCGAGGAGCTGGACGGCGTGCGGCTGCTGCGGGAGCGCGGCCTGCGAGCAGTCAAGGGCTGGCTGGAGCGGGAGATGCATGCGCTGGCGGCGATTCGGAGCCGGCCGTCGCTCGCGGCGCCGGTGACCGATCTGCAGCGGCGGTCCGACGAGATCACGGCGCTGCTCGACCGGAACCGTCGTACCTTGACCCATCGGCTGGATCGGGCGAGTGACGACATCACGCACCGGCTGGCGAGTGTGCGGGCGCTCAGTCCGAAGGCGACGTTGGAGCGGGGGTACTCGGTGCTGCAGCTGGCAGACGGGACCGCCGTACGGGAAGTGGCGCAGGTGGCTGCCGGCGATCTGCTGCAGGCGCGCGTCAGCGACGGCCGATTCGCTGTCGAAGTCAAGTCCGAGGAGAACACGTGAGCGGCGACCGACCGGAGATTTCCTACGAGCAGGCCCGCGAGGAGCTGGTCGAGGTGGTCCGCAAACTCGAAGCCGGCGGCACCAGCCTCGAAGAGTCCCTCGCCCTGTGGGAACGCGGCGAAGAACTCGCCGCCACCTGCCAACGCTGGCTGGACGGCGCCCGCGAACGCCTGGCCAAAGCCCAAGCCGCCCACGAGGAGAAGCCGAACTGACCGGCGCTCAGCCCTTGACGGCGCCGTGGGTGAAGCCGGCGATGAAGCGTTCCAGGAAGAGGTTGAAGACGAGGGCGATGGGGACCGCGACCAGGATGGTGGCGGCCTGGAGAGACTGCCAGAAGAAGACGTCGCCGCGGACCAGGGCGGTCGGTACGCCGGTGCTGATCGGCTTCTCGCCGGACGGTGACACGAAGGCCAGGGCGTAGATGAACTCGCTCGCGGTGAGGGTGAACGCGAAGACCACCACAGCCACCACCCCTGGGAACACCAGCGGTACGACGGTACGGACGAAGGCGCCGAGTCGGCTGTAGCCGTCGACCATCGCCTGTTCCTCGATGTCCTTCGGGATCGACCGCAGGAAGCCCATCAGCAGCCAGACCGAGACCGGAATCGTGATGGTCGGGTACACGAGCACCAGCGCCCAGGTGCGATCCTGCAGGCCGACGGCCACGACCACCCGCGACAGCGACAGGAACAGCAAGGTCGGCGGCACGAGGTAGACGAAGAAGATCGCGATCGCCATCGGCCCCGACCACGGCCGGTCCAGCCGGGCCAGACTGTACGCCGCGGGGAGTGCGAGCCCGAGCGTGATCACGGTGACCAGCAGGCCGACCCAGAGGGTGTTCCAGACGAACGTCGGGAACTCGGTGCGGTTGAACAGGTAGTCGACGTGCTCGGTGGTGGGAGGCAGGTTGAACAGGAACGGGTTGTTGCTGCGCCGGTAGAGGTCCCGATTCTCCTTGAAGGCCGTGATCCCGGCCCAGATGAACGGGCCGGCCGCACCGAGCGCCGCCAGGACCGCCAGCAGGTACACGGCGATCCGGGACGCGACGTGCTGCCGCCGCGCGTGCCGCCGCAACTGCTCGATCTCGGCGGCCTTCATGACACGTCCATCCGTCGTACCGCCCGGAGGATGGCGATCGCCCCGGCCAGCAGCAACGGGAACAGGAACAACGCGATCGCCGCGCCCTGGCCGACGTCGCCGCCCTCGATGCCGCGGAAGAACGCCCAGCTGGCGAGCACCTGGGTCGAGTTGGTCGGGCCACCCCGGGTCAGCACGTAGACGACCGCCATGTCGGTGAAGGTCAGGATCGCCCCGAACAACGCGGCCACCGCGATCACCGGCATCGTCAGCGGGATGGTGATCTCGAACATCCGCCGCCAGAACCGCGCCCCGTCGACCGAGGCGGCCTCCTGGACGTCCTTCGGGATGGCCACCAGCCCGGCCATCATGATCACCGCGGCCAGCGGGACGAGCCGCCAGACGTGCACCAGGATGACCGACCAGATGGCGAGGTTCGGCTTGCCGAGCCAGTACATGTTCGCCTCGATGACGCCCAGTTCCCGCAGCACCCAGTCGATCGGCGAGAACACCGAGTCGAGCAGCCACAGCCAGGCGATCGTGGACAGCGCCACCGGCGTGGTCCACGGCAGCAGCACCAGGAAGCGGACCACCCACTTGCCCCGGAAGTCGGCGATCAGGATGTTCGCGAGCACCTTGCCGAGTACGACGATCAGCGCCATCGAGACCACCGTGAACACGATCGTGTTCCGCAGCGACCGCCAGAAGACCGGGTCGTCGAACACGTTGCGGTAGTTGCCCAGGCCGGCCCAGTCGAAGCTCGGGTCTCCGGCCGTGACATCGCTGAAACTGAAGGCGATCGCCAGGAAGAACGGGATCGCGACGAGCGCGACGATGTACACCACCGAGGGCAGCAGGAAGACCCAGGCGAGCACGCTGTCCCGGTCGGCGAACCGTCGCCGTACCCGCAGGTCGCCGGGCTTCTCGAGCTGGGGCGGGTCGGCCATCGTCGTCATGATCCGGTGCGCACCGAGACGGACTCGGTACGGTCTCCACTCTCGGCGTCGAAGAACCGCAGCCGGTCCGCGTGGACGGCGAACCGGTGCTCCTGACCGGGCTCGACCGCAGACGTCACGGTGGCCGGCAGCCGGGCGATCACCCGGGTCTCGGCGCCCAGACCGCGAACCGTGCCGTACAGGTGCCGGTCACCGGACAGGTACTCGACGCGGTCGACCTGGAACGGAACCACCAGCCGGTCGTCCCCGTGGACGAGCGTTTCCGGTAGCAGGTGTTCCGGCCGGAAGCCGACCAGGACACCGTCGCGCGGAACGAGGTTCATCGGCGGCGATCCGAGGAAGGTCGCGACGAAGGTGTCGGCCGGGTCGTCGTACACCTCGACCGGCGGTCCGAGCTGGCGGATCCGGCCGGCGTACATGACCGCGATCCGGTCACCCAGGCCCATCGCCTCGACCTGGTCGTGGGTGACGTAGATCGTCGTGGTCCGGACCCGGCGCTGGAACCGCTTGAGCTCGTCGCGCGCGCTCGCCCGCAGTTTCGCGTCCAGGTTGGACAGCGGCTCGTCGAGCAGGAACACACTCGGCTCCCGTACCAGAGCCCGGGCCAGCGCGACGCGCTGCCGCTCGCCGCCGGACAGTTGCCGCGGGCGCCGGTCCAGCAGGGACCCGATGCCGAGCAGCTCCGCGGCCCACTCGGTCTTCCCGGCCCACTCCGCCTTGTCGATGCCCTGGGCCTTGAGTGGGAAGACGATGTTGGCCCGCACCGTCTTGTGCGGGTACAGCGCGTAGCTCTGGAACACCATCGCGACCCGTCGAGCCCGCGGCGGCAGCTCGTTCACGACGTGTCCGCCGATCCGGACCTCGCCGTCGGTTGGTTGCTCGAGGCCCGCGATCGTCCGCAGCAGCGTGGTCTTGCCGCAGCCCGACGGGCCCAGCAGCACGAGGTACTCGCCCTCGGTGGTGGCCAGATCCACGCCGTCGACCGCGTTCACCCGTCCGTGCGGCCCGCGACGACGTACCCGACCGCCCTCGAAGACCTTGCGCAGACCACGGACCTCGACGACAGCCACGCGATCTCACCTACACTCCGCCGACCAGACCGCGCTGCCGCCACTTGTCGAAAATCGGTTTGATCTGCCGCTCCGCATCGGCGACCGCCTGGTCGGGGCTGAGCTCCCCACGCGCCGCCTTGGCGAACATGTTGGGGATGACGAACGTCGCGAAGACCTCCCCCTCGGCGGTGTTCGCCGGACCCGGGTAGCCGATGTTGGTGCTCCACTCGATCGCGTTCTTCAGCACGGACAGCTTGTTCGCCGGCTTCGCGCCGAACGGATCGTTGTCCAGCCAGCTGTTCAGCTGCGGCACCAGCGCCGGGAAGGCCGGCAGGTCGTAGAGCTTCGAGTGGTACGTCGCCGACGGCCAGTTGGCGGTGTAGTGCAGCAGGAACTCCTTCGCCGCGTCGACGTTGCGCGCGTGACTCGGAACGATCCAGTTGTACATCACGTGCTGCGCGGCGAGGCCCGCCTTCGGGCCCTTCAGCGCCCGGGTGAAGTAGATGTCGTCGGCAACCTCCGGATTCGCTTCCTGGGCGGTGCGCCAGGCCGAGATCGAGTTGAGGATGTAGGACATCTGGCCGGCGATCAGGCCCTGGTTGTTGGAGGCGGGGTTCCAGGAGAAGACCTCGTTCGTCATCGTGTCCTTGAACAGGCGCTGCATGAACTCCACGGCGGCGACCGTCTCCGGCGAGTTGATCACCACCTCCTCGTTCTCGTTCTGGATCGAGGCGCCGTACGACCACATCAAAGCCCGGCCGGCCATGTTGGAGTCGATCTCCTGGGACATGCCCACACCCATCTGGATGCTCTTGGACTTCTTGATCTCGGCGCCGCCGCGGAGCAGGTCGTCCCACGACGTCGGGCCGTCGGCCAGGCCGACCGACTCCCACAGGCTCTTGCGGTAGTCGCCGGGATCCGGGACCCAGCCCGGAGAGTAGGCGTAGTGCTTGCCGGTGGCCGGGTTCTGGCTCGACTTCACACACAGCGGCAACTGATCGCCATGGCGCCGCTGGGCCTCCTGCGCGACGTCCTTGAGGTCGACGACACTCGGCTCGAACTGCGACAGCGGCGCGATGTACTGGATCAGGTCGTGCCCCTGCTTGGCCTGGATCTCGGCCGCGGTCCGGGCCACGATCTCGGTGTTGTTGATGTGGTCGACGGTGACGTTGACGCCGACCTCCTGGCCCCAGCCCTTCGCGAACGGGTCGAACCACGCGTCGTGGCTCGGCACGAAGTGGCTCCAGAGCAGGATCTTCAGGTCACCGGACAGCTTCGCCGAGGGCGAGGTCATCGTCGGGCTCGGAGCGGGGACGGTCGCCTCCGGCGGGCCCGCGTCGTCCCCGGCGTCACCACAGGCCGCGGCACCGGCCGCCACGGCGGTCAGCCACAACAGGCTACGGCGAGAGATACGAGTCGGCTCGTCCATCGCGAACCTCCAGCGCGAGACTCTTCTCCCCAGACTGTTCTGACGAATCCTGTCTGGTCAACTACTCGGCGATTCCAAGAGGATCTCGACCGCTCGGGCGAGTCCGGACCTCATCCGGTCCAGGGCGAAGCCCTGGTTGCGGAGGGCCTTGTGGAGGTCGGCGGCCAGCGGTGCCAGTACGGCGTGGGCCGTGTAGTCGGCGTCGAGGTCCGGGCGGGCCTCTTCGATCAGGAGCGCCAGGTGGCGGTGCCAGAGGTGGTACGAGCCGATGCGGTAGCGGGCGCCCTCGGCGGCGTTCTCGCTGTCCACGAACAACTCGATGTGCCGGTCGAGCAGTTCGAGGTACGCATTCAGGAACGCCGTCACCCGGTCGACCGCGGGCGCACCGGGACCTAGCGGCGGCGGGCCGCTGAGGATCTTGGCCTGGAGCTCGAGCTCACGTTCGTCGAGCAGGGCGACCGCCAGCCCGGCCCGGTCGCCGAACCGGCGGAACACCGTGCCCTTGCCGACCCCTGCCTCCGCGGCGATCGCGTCCAGCGACACGTTCTTCACACCGTGCTCGGTGAACAGCCGGTCCGCGGCCTCCAGCACCTTCAGCCGGTTCCGCCGGGCGTCCGCACGCTCCGGGCGTGCCTGTCCGACGACCGGAAGATCTCGTTGTGAAACGGACTGCGGTCCGGTACTGTCGTTCATAAGACGGACTGTAGTCCGCTAAGGACCCTGGAGGAAGCATGAGCAACACCCCCGCCCGGATCGTGATCGCCTACCACTCCGGATACGGACACACGGCCAAGCAGGCCGAGGCAGTGGCGTCCGGCGCCTCGTCGGTACCGGGCGCCGTCGCCGAACTGGTCCCACTGGACGACCTGACCGAGGACGTCTGGGCCCGGCTGGCCGCCGCGGACGCGATCGTCTTCGGCGCCCCGACGTACATGGGCAGCCCGAGCTGGGTGTTCAAGAAGTTCGCCGAGGAGAGTGTCCGGGCCTGGGCCGACAACCTGGCCTGGCGGGACAAGATCGCCGCCGGGTTCACCAACTCCAAGGCGATGTCCGGCGACAAGCTGAACAGCCTGGTCGACCTCGCCGTGTTCGCCGCCCAGCACGGGATGATCTGGGTCGGCCTGGACATCTACCCCGGCTGGGCCGAGAGCACCGCGAGTATCGAGGACCTCAACCGGCTCGGCAGCTGGCTCGGCGCGATGGCGCAGTCCGACGCCGACCTGTCCGCCGAGAAGGCGCCGCCGGCCACGGACCTGCGGACCGCGGAGGCGCTCGGCGTCCGGGTGGCGACCGTCACGTTGCGGCACCTGAGAGGAGCGCTGGCGGCCTGATGGCGTGGCTGGTTCTGCTCGCGGCGGCGGCGTTCGAGATCGCGTTCGCACTCAGCCTCAAGCCGAGTGAAGGATTCAGCCGGCTCTGGCCGACCGTCGGGGTGCTGGTCTTCGGCGTGATCTCGGTCGTCCTGCTGGCGAAGACGCTGGACCACCTTCCGGTCGGTACGGCGTACGCGATCTGGACCGGCCTGGGATCGATCGGCGTCGTCACGCTCGGCATCCTGCTGTTCGGCGAGCCGATCACCCCGGCCCGGCTGGCCTGTATCGCGCTCATCGTCACCGGCGTCGTCGGGCTGCGGCTGGTGGGCGCGGACTGACCTGCGGATCCCCAGGCCATCACAACTGAGCCGACGGAGCCGTGCTGAGCGGGAGGGGTAGGCACCGCGGATGATTGTGATGGCGTGGCGGTCCGCCGACCTCATGGCACCGCGCGGTGGCGGCGGTGCGGGCCGCGAACGGGGAGCGGCGTGGGATGGGTGTCGTCGAAGGCTCCCGGCGCGAAGGCGCCGTGCGCCGGGTCGAAGCCGGACACCAGCCGGCGGTAGTCGTCCCACGTCTCGACCCGCGGCGGAACGTTGCCAATGGCATCGACCTGGGTGACCGGGTACTGGCCGAGCTCGATCACCTCCCACAGCTCGGCGTCGTTGCGCAGCCCGCGCAACTCACCGAACAGCTCCCGGCCGAACCAGCACGGGTGCCCGCGGCCGTTGTCGTACCGGCTGACGCCGATCGGGGTGGCCGGGCCGGCGACCTCGGCGACCAGCGACCAGACCGTGGCCGAGGTCACGCCCGGCTGGTCGCCGAGCAGCACCACGATGCCATCGGTACGGCGATCCACCGCGTCCATCGCGGGCACGATCGAGGAACTGCCGGTGTCGGCGTGCGGCGACTCGACCACCCGGACGCCGCCGAGCTCGATCCGGTCATGAATCTGCTCCGACGCCGCCCCGAGGGTGACGACCAACTGGTCGAACCCACACTCGCGGGCAGTGCCGAGCGTCGCCCCGAGCAGGGTGTCGCCGTGGTAGGCCAGTAGTTGCTTGGGTACGCCGAGTTGGGGCGAGCCTTCCGCGGCGAGCAGGAGTCCGGTGACGAACATGCTCGCCTCAACCCCGGACCAGGGTTGTCGCCAAGGGGCGGCGGGGTGGGGGGAAATGCAGGTACCGCAACGCAGGCTCCCTCTGCTGATTTCCCCGAGCACTTCACAGCCGAAGAATCGATGGAACCGCGCTGCTACCCGACGTGTCAACGACCGTCCGGAACGTGGTCAGGAAATGATCAGCCCAGAACCGAAGCAAACGCTTCAAGGGCCGGGTAGCCGGCATTTCCGACCACGATCGTGGTGACGCCGGAATCGACCAGCACCAAGGCGTTCTCGCCCTTGCGGTCCTGCAGCACCTTGCGCTGCCAGGTGACGCCCTCGACGGTCGACGTGCCGTCGTCGGTGGTCTTGCCGAGCTCCTCGTTCTGGAATTTCCCGCCGGTCACGTTGGACTGTTCCAGGCCGACGTATTTCTTCTCGTTGGTGACAATGCCGAGGTGCCAGGTGATCGGGCTCTGCTCCGGGGTGCGGAACTGCACACTGGTGGCGGTCCAGCCGTCCGGCATCGGGGCCGGGCCGCGGACCCACGGGGCGACCTTCTTCGCGTCCTCGAGCTGCGCGGTGTACTCGACCGCCTTGATCCGCTCCTCCTTGGGCCGCCAGGTGACGACCATCAGGAACGCGACCACGACGAAACAGGCCAGCAGCGCCCAGATCATGTTCTTCAGCGTGCGCGCCTTGGCCCGGTCCCGGCGGTTCTGCTCCCGGTAAGCGATCTCCTCGGCTCGTGCCCGCGCTTTTTCGCGTGCCTCCGCCTCGCCGGCAGCACCCTGACCCGTCGAACTCATGACACGAGTGTCCCATCTCGCCGATCAGGGGCCGGAGGCAGTTGGCTACGATCCGGTGGCATGAGCGATCCGACCACGCCACCTGCCCATCTCGAGGTCGAGGCGGACGCGCCTGACCGGAACCTGGCCCTGGAACTGGTCCGGGTCACCGAGGCCGCGGCGATGGCGGCGGGCCGCTGGGTCGGCCGCGGCGACAAGAACGGCGCCGACGGCGCGGCGGTGAACGCGATGCGCACCCTGATCGGCACCGTCGGGATGAACGGCACGGTGGTGATCGGCGAGGGCGAGAAGGACAACGCCCCGATGCTCTACAACGGCGAGCAGGTCGGCTCCGGCGACGGCCCGGAGTGTGACGTCGCGGTCGACCCGGTCGACGGGACCACGCTGGTCGCGAAGGGCATGAACAACGGCATCGCGGTGATGGCGGTGTCGGCGCGGAACTCGATGTACGACCCGTCCGCGGTCTTCTACATGGAGAAGCTGGTGGTCGGGCCCGAGGCGGCCGAGGTGGTCGACATCCGGCTGCCGGTCGCGGAGAACATCCGCCGGGTGGCCAAGGCGAAGGGCTCCACGGTCGACGACGTCACCGTCGTACTGCTGGACCGGCCGCGGCACGAGCACCTGGCGACCCAGATCCGGGCCACCGGCGCGCGGATCAAGTTCATCAGCGACGGCGACGTGGCCGGCGCGGTCGAGGCGGCCCGGCCGGACACCGGCCTGGACATGCTGCTCGGCATCGGCGGCACGCCGGAAGGCATCATCGCGGCCTGTGCGATGAAGTGTGTCGGCGGGCTGATCCAGGGGCGGCTGTGGCCGAAGGACGACGAGGAGCGGCAGAAGGCGATCGACGCCGGCCACGATCTCGACCGGGTGCTCAGCACCGACGACCTGGTCAGCGGTGACGACTGCTTCTTCGTCGCCACCGGGATCACCGACGGCGAGCTGCTGCGCGGCGTCCGGTACGGCCGGTCCACCGCACGCACCCACTCGCTGGTGATGCGGTCGCGCAGCGGCACGATCCGCAGCATCGAGAGCGTGCACCAGCTGTCCAAGCTGCGCGCGTACTCCGCCATCGACTTCGAGCACGCCAGATGAGCGCACCTGTCCTCGTCGTCGGCGAGGCTCTCGTGGACATTGTCGGCAGCGCCCACAAGACCACCAGGAACGGCAACAGCAAGACCAAGGCGACACCGGGCGGCTCCCCGGCCAACGTCGCGGTCGGCCTGGCGCGGCTCGGCGTACCGACCGAGCTCGTGACCCGGTTCGGGACGGACGCGTACGGCGACCAGCTCGGCGCTCACCTGTTCGGGAACGGCGTCCAGCTGGCGCCCGGCTCGGTCGACCCGGGTTTCCGGACCAGTACGGCGACCGCGACGCTCGACGCGGCCGGGGTCGCGTCGTACCAGTTCGACATCACCTGGGAACCGCCGGCGCTGTCGCTGTCGCGGGGTTGCCCGGCGATCCACACCGGGTCGATCGCGACCGTGCTCGAGCCGGGCGCGGCGGCGATCCACGCGTTCCTGAAGTCGATGGCCGACCAGCCGGTCACGGTGACGCTCGACCCGAACGCGCGGCCGACCATCACGCCGGACCCGGTGTCGACGTGGGCCGCCGTCCGTGAGCTGGCCGCGCTGTCCGACCTGGTGAAGCTGAGCGACGAGGACTGCGAGTTCCTGCGGCCCGGGCTGTCGGCGGACGAGATCGCGGCGGAGCTGCTGAGCGCCGACCGGACCCGGTGCGTGGTGATCACGCGCGGCGGGGACGGCGCGATCGGGATCAGCCGGGAGGCGCGGGTCGAGGTGACCGCGCCGCGGATCCAGGTCGTCGACACCGTGGGCGCGGGCGACTCGTTCATGGCGGCGCTGATCGCCGGGCTGCACGCGCGCGGGCTGCTGGGGCCGACGCGGTTGGCGGGCCTGACGGAAGCGGACCTGCGGGACGTCGTGGACTACGCGGTCAAGGCCGCCGCGATCACGTGCACCCGGCACGGCGCCGACCCGCCGACGGCGGACGAGCACATCGCCACCTGGGGTGCCTGATGTCGGCTGACGCCTGGACCGCCGAGCTCGAGACCAAGGGCAGCGTCGTGTTCCCGCCGCGGCGCGGGCGGCTGGCGATCCGGCTGGCCGGGTTCGCGCTGCTGATGGTGATGTCGGCGTGGACGAACCTCGACCACTGGCGCAACGACGACATCTCCGGGACTCTCGGCGTACTGCGGCTGACCGCACTGGCCGCGTTCGTCTACGGCACCGGACTGACGCTGTGGCAGCTGGTGACGAACCGCCCGGTCGTCAAGATCGATGCCGAGGGCATCACGCGTGGGCGCAGCCTGCGGTGGTCCGGCATCACCAGCATCGACGACCCGACCGGGCCGCCAGGACTCCGGACCGTGCAGATCCGCCCGGCCGATCGACGCGCCCGGCCGCTGGCCATCCCGCAGGACAACGTCTCCGACCTCAGCGCGCTGACGCGCTGGTTGCGGTCACTCCACGAGGAGCACCGCGCCTAGCTCACGGTGCTGCGGACCGCGCTGAGGTGCTGCCGGGTGCGGTCCGCGGCGCGCTCGGGGTCCTTGTCGCGGATGGCGTCGGCGATCGCCTCGTGGGCGGCCTGGTCGTGGCGGTGCCGGTGCTCCACGTCGAGCTTCAGCATGTCCATCATCGCCCGCCGGATCCGTGGCACGAGTGTGTCGAACAGCTCGGCCAGGACGGCGTTGTGCGCCGCGGTGATCACCGCGCGATGGAAGGCCAGGTCGGCCTCGACGTACCAGTCGTCCGGTGCGTTCACCGACGCCCTCTGCCGGTCGGCCAACGTGTAGCGGAACATCTTGAGGTCCGCCGGCGTACGACGGGACGCGGCCAGCAGCGCCGCCTCCGCCTCTATCGCGAGCCGCACCTCCATCAGGTCGGCGATGTCGGCCTTGCGGAGGACCTTGTCCCAGTCTTCGGTGGCCTGCAGCGCGATCACGAACACGCCCGCACCCTGCCGGCTCTCCAGCACCCGGCGGCCGGCCAACTCGCGGATCGCCTCGCGGATCGTCGACCGGCCGACACCCAGCTGCGCAGCCAGCGTGGTCTCTCCCGGCAGCTTCTGGCCGAGCGGCCACTCGCCGCTGCCGATCCGCTGCAGCAGCTCCTCGGCGGCCTGCTCGGCGAGCGGGTGACGTCGAATCATGGGCACAGTCTAGAGGTACACAGGTTGTCAGCTTGTCTGAGGAGTTGTACGTTGGCCGCATGGACTGGAACCGCCAGCAACCCTCCCCGATGCCCAGCCACCGTTACCGCGACATCTTCGCCAAGGTGCCGGTCGCGCCGGTCGACCGCGAGTGGCCGGACCGCCGGATCACCACCGCCCCACTCTGGGTGCCGGTCGACCTGCGGGACGGCAACCAGGCCCTCGCCGACCCGATGGACCCGGACCGCAAGCGCCGGTTCTTCGAGCTGATGGTTGCCATGGGCTACAAAGAGATCGAGGTCGGCTACCCGTCCGCCTCGCAGACCGACTTCGACTTCGTCCGGCTGCTGGCGACCTCTGACCTGGTCCCGCCTGACGTCACGATCGTGGTGTTCACGCCGGCCCGGCCCGAGCTGATCGAGCGGACCATCGAGTCCGTGGCCGGGATGCGCACACCGGTGGTCGTGCACATGTACGCGGCCACGGCTCCGACCTGGCGTGACGTCGTACTGCGTCGGACGCGGGACGAACTGGCCTCGCTGATCTACGCCGGGGCCGAGCAGATCCTGCGACTGGCCGGGGACTCGGTGCGGTTCCAGTTCTCGCCCGAGGTGTTCAACCTGACCGAGCCGGACTTCGTGCTGGAGTTGGGCGACCAGCTGACCAAGCTGTGGGACGCGACACCTGAGCGGCCGGTGATTCTCAACCTGCCGGCGACCGTCGAGGCGGCGACGCCGAACGTGTACGCCGACCAGATCGAGTACATGCACAAGAACCTGCCTCGCCGCGACGGCGTCATCCTGTCCGTGCACCCGCACAACGACCGGGGCACCGGGATCGCCTGCGCGGAGTTCGCCGTACTCGCGGGCGCGCAGCGGGTCGAGGGGTGCATCTTCGGCAACGGCGAACGCACCGGGAACGTCGACATCGCCACGCTCGCGCTGAACCTGCACGCGCAGGGGGTGGATCCGATGATCGACTTCTCCGACATCGACGGGATCCGGCGGGTCGTCGAGGAGTGCACGCGGATGCCGATCCATCCGCGGCACCCGTACGTCGGGGAGCTGGTCTACACGGCGTTCTCCGGGACGCACCAGGACGCGATCCGGAAGGGGTTCGCGCGGCGGACGGCGGATGACACGTTCTGGGACGTGCCTTATCTGCCGATCGATCCGGCCGATGTGGGGCGCGGGTACGAGGCCGTCGTACGGGTGAACAGCCAGTCGGGGAAAGGCGGGATCGCGCACGTGCTGGAGGCGTCGTACGGCGTGCGGCTGTCGGGTGAGCAGGAGGTCGAGTTCGCGCGGCATGTGCAGCGGCACACGGACGCGACCGGGCGGGAGGCGACGGCGGTGGAGCTGAAGGAGCTGTACGAGGAGGTCTTCGGGTGCTCGAACTGAAGGACGTCGACTTCGTCCGGGACGGCAAGCTGTTGCTGGCCGGGGTGACGTTGACGGTCGGCGAAGGCGAGCGGTGGGCGCTGCTCGGGCCGAACGGGGCGGGCAAGAGCACGTTGCTGAGTTTGTGCGGCGCGATCACGCACCCGACCCGCGGCACCGTCGAGATCCTCGGCCGCCGGCTCGGCGCGGTCGACATCCGGTGGCTGCGCGAGTCGATCGGTCACGTGAATCCACGGCACCCGCTGCGCTCGCCGCTGACGATCCACCAGGTGGTGCTGACCGGCATCACGGGAACCATCGAACTCATGCCGCGCTGGCAGCCGACGCCCGTGCAGGACGCACGTGCCCGTGAGCTGATCGACCTCCTCGGGATCGGGCAACTGGTGGACTCGCCGTGGACCACGCTCTCGCAAGGCGAACGCGGCCGAGCGCTCATCGCCCGGGCCCTGATCAACGACCCCCGCCTGCTGCTCCTCGACGAACCCTCCACCGGCCTGGACGTCGCCGCCCGCGAACAACTCCTCGAAACCCTCGACCACATCCACACCACCCACCCCCACCTCTCCTCGGTCCTCGTCACCCACCACCTCGAAGAACTCCCCGCCACCACCACCCACGCAGCCCTCCTCCGCGCCGCCCGCCTGCTCGCCGCCGGCCCCACCGAAGACACCCTCACCACCAAGCTCATCTCGGCGACCTTCAACCACCCCATCCACATCCACCGCGCCAACGGCCGGTGGACCGCCCAAACAACCCGCAAACCCTCTACAGTGATCTAGCTCCGGGGGGAGTTCCGACAGTTGGGGGCGGCATGAAGGTGATGGGTGAGCGGGCGCCGGAGGAGTGGGCCGGGGAGTTCGAGCGGGCCGGGCGGGTGGTGTTTCCGGTACGGCGACGGCCCCTGCTGATCCAGCTCCTCATCGTCCTGGCGCTGATCAGCGGCTCTCAGATCAACTCGTTGATCGAGATGCAGAGCGCGGGCAGCGGCGAACGCATCTTCCGCCTGTTCAACTTGGCCTTGTTCCTCCTCGGCATCGGCGTCATCGTCTGGCAGTTGGTCACCCGACGCCCGACCCTGGTCGTCGACCGCGAAGGCATCCGCTACGGCAAGAGGCGCTTTATGCCGTGGTCCGAGGTCGGCACCATCGGCCTCGTTACCGGCCCGAAGTTCTTCATGAACGTCCCCGTCCTCCCGGCCAACGTCTGGGCCAAGGACGTCCGCCTCCCGCAGTACAACGTCAGGGACATCCCAGCCTTGGCGACCTGGCTGACCGCCGTCCTGAAGCAGCACCGCGCAAACGAGCGGGCGACCGACGGGCAGTCAGCGTTGGACTAGTTGCTTGGGCCAGGTCCAGGGGCGTCGGGCCGGTAGAGGCTGAACATTTCAGGCGAGGCCGAGGCGTTTGGTGAGGCGGGGGCCTCGTTTGATCTTGATTTCGGCGAGGATCGCGGTGCCGCGGATGTGGAAGGTGGTGGGGCGGCCGCCGGCCGGAGTGGGGTCGGCAGGGCCGGACTGCTGCTCGGAGACGGAGCCGAGGATGGGATTGCTGTCCAGGTGGACGATCGCGTTCTGCGGGACGCGGATCTTCACGTCCGCCAGGATCGACTTCACCTCGATGTACACGTCGTCGTACGGCAGCTGCGCCTCGGTGTAGTCCAGGGTGACGTCGCCGAGTACGGCGTTCACCTCCTGGTGCTGCGGGACGAGCCAGTTGCCGGTGCGCTTGGTCTCCGACATGAACGCATTGATCACCGGCCCGGCGTGCACCGTCGTCCCCTCCTGCGGGGACACGGCCGGCGCGTTGGGCACGGTCGGGCCGTTCGGCAGGTCGGCGGTGAGCTCGACCAGCTCGCCGTACGTCTTGGAGGCGTACAGGGTCTCGAGCCGTTCCTCGAGCTCGCCGTACGACAGCCGCCCCTCGCCCGCGGCGTCGCGCAGCACGTCGGCGACCTCCTCGCGCTCCAGGTCCGACACCCGGCGCCGCATCGCCAACTCGTCACCCGTCATCGGGGCCGGCGCGGGGACGGCGTCCTGCGGTCGGTTCTGCTGGGGGATCTCATCCTGGGCCACGACAAAACCTTACGCGCGCACCGCCCACTCCGCAGACCGGTTTCCTCCCCGATTCGACCCTGATCCCACCCCTGATTCCGAGGGCTCGCGCTGTTACAGTCCGGCATGGACTGGAGTGGGGTACGGCCGCTGGCCGGCGCGTACGTGGGCAGTTGGGTCAGTTTGCTGGCCGGCGTGGTCTGGACGCTGGTCAACCAACTGGCAACCGGAACGGACGGACCGCAGACCGTCGCCGCGGGTGTGCTGTTCGTCGCGGGCCTGGCGGGGGTCACCGGTCTGGCCTACGTACTCCGGAACCGCATCCCAGCGGGGACGGCACAGGGGAACAACTACCAGCGCGCATGGCATCGGCTGGCGCTCGGGCGCGAGCTGCCGGGGGCTTGGCGGGCGGTGCGGAACTGAGTAGTGCCTAACCTCTCGGTGAGACGGAGGTCGCGGGCGGGGGCGGGTGTGGGCGGATTAGGGTGGTAGGGCTCAGACCACGCGTGATGGAGGTATGCCGGTGTCCGCCGACTTCAGTTACTCCGACCTGTTGCCGCTCGGTGCCGACGACACGGAGTACCGGCTGCTGACGACCGAGGGCGTGAGCACGTTCACGGCGGGCGGCCGGACCTTCCTGCAGGTGCAGCCGGAGGTCCTCCAGGCGCTGACCGCCGAGGCGATGCACGACATCTCGCACTACCTGCGTACGGCGCATCTCGCCCAGCTGCGCCGGATCATCGACGACCCGGAGGCGTCCGGCAACGACCGGTTCGTCGCCCTCGACCTGCTGAAGAACGCGAACATCTCAGCCGGCGGCGTGCTGCCGATGTGCCAGGACACCGGCACCGCGATCGTGATGGGCAAGAAGTCCGAGGGCGTGCTGACCGGCGCGGTCGACGAGGAGTGGATCAGCCGGGGCGTGTACGACGCCTACACCAAGCTGAACCTGCGCTACTCCCAGATGGCCCCGCTGACCATGTGGGACGAGAAGAACACCGGCTCCAACCTGCCGGCCCAGATCGAGCTGTACACGACGCCGGGGACCGCGGACCCGGCGTACAAGTTCCTCTTCATGGCCAAGGGCGGCGGGTCGGCGAACAAGTCGTTCCTGTTCCAGGAGACCAAGGCGGTGCTGAACCCGTCCCGGATGATGGAGTTCCTGGACGAGAAGATCCGCTCCCTGGGGACGGCCGCCTGCCCGCCGTACCACCTGGCCGTCGTGGTCGGCGGGACGTCGGCGGAGTACGCGCTGAAGACCGCGAAGTACGCGTCCGCGCACTACCTCGACACACTGCCGACGACCGGATCGCCGCTGGGGCACGGGTTCCGGGACGTGGAGCTCGAGGAGGAGGTCTTCAAGCTCACCCAGGAGTTCGGGATCGGCGCGCAGTTCGGCGGCAAGTACTTCTGCCACGACGTGCGGGTCATCCGGCTGCCGCGGCACGGCGCGTCCTGCCCGGTCGCGATCGCGGTGTCCTGCTCGGCCGACCGGCAGGCGCTGGCCAAGATCACCCCGGAGGGCGTGTTCCTGGAGCAGCTCGAGCGCGACCCGGCGCGCTTCCTGCCGGACACCACCGACGAGCACCTCGACGAGGAGGCCTACGTCGTCCGGATCGACCTGAACCGGCCGATGAGCGAGATCCGCGCCGAGCTGTCGAAGCTGCCGGTCAAGACCCGGCTGTCGCTGAACGGGCCGCTGGTCGTCGCGCGCGACATCGCGCACGCCAAGATCAAGGAGCGGCTGGACGCGGGCGAGCCGATGCCGCAGTACCTGCGCGACCACGCGGTCTACTACGCCGGCCCGGCGAAGACGCCGGAGGGGTACGCGTCGGGGTCCTTCGGGCCGACCACGGCGGGGCGGATGGACGCGTACGTCGACCAGTTCCAGGCGGCCGGTGGATCGTTCGTGATGCTTGCCAAGGGCAACCGGTCGAAGAAGGTGACGGAGGCGTGCAAGGAGCACGGCGGGTTCTACCTGGGGTCGATCGGCGGGCCGGCGGCGCGGCTGGCGCAGGACTGCATCAAGTCCGTGGACGTGATCGAGTACGCCGAGCTGGGCATGGAAGCGGTGTGGAAGATCGAGGTCGAGGACTTCCCGGCGTTCGTGGTCGTGGATGACAAGGGCAACGACTTCTTCACCGACACGAAGAAGCCGGTCCCGCTCACCGTGCGCCCGAGAAGCTGAAAAAGCAGAGGTAGTGAGGGGGACACGAAGAAGCCGGTGCCGCTCACGGTGCGTCCTCGGAGTTAGTTCTTGACGGCTTGTCCGCCGCGCAGGACCCTCGGGGTGGGGGTGGTGGGGATGAGCCGCAGGATGGCGCGGATCAACAACAAGATCGGGGTGTGGATGTACCGCACCCTCGACGGGCGGCTGGCGAGTGGGAGCAAGGACGTGCACGTCCTGATGCTGACCACGCCCGGCCGCCGGACCGGCGTACCGCACTCGACCTGTGTGCGGTACCTGGAGCGGCCCGACGGGCTACTGGTCTGGGGGACGGGCTCGGGGTCGCGCGAGGACCCGGACTGGTTCCGCAACCTGCGCGCGGTGCAGACCACGGACGTGCAGATCGGCGCGGAGCACCGGACCATGCATCCGCGTGAGCTGACCGGCCAGGAGCGTCAGGTCGTCTGGACCGACGTGATCCTGGCCGAGGACCCACGCATCGGGCGGTTCGCCACCAAGGCCAAGCGCACCATCCCGGTCGCCGTGCTGGAACCCGTAGAGACCTGATGGAGAACTAGCCGGCCTTCATGTCCACCGGGTCCGGAAGCTTGAGGAGGAGCGTCTTCGCGGCCTGGACGACGTCGGCCTCGTTGTGGCCGAAGGCCTGCAGGTACGACCCGAGCGCGGATCGCAGTAGTTGCAGCTCCTCAGGTTGCAGCTCGATCGTGTACATGTTTCCAAGGTAAGACCCAACCCGGCACTGGCAACCCCTCGTGATGCACCCGTTGTCTCACTCGCGCCAGCCGACCGTGACCAGCACCTCGGCAGCGACCTCCGCCGGCGCCCGGTCGTTCACCACCGTGAAGTCCTGAATCGGCTCGTGCGTCGCCGCCTGAGCCAGCGCAGCCTCCAGGTCGAGGACCGCGGTCGGGTGACGGCGGGTGGTGAGGAGGGCGCCGATCGTCTGGGCGATGGTGGTCTTGCCGGCGCCACCGCCGCCGGAGAGCAGGAGGGCTCGGGGCATGTCAGCTGTACAGCTCCTCGGCGATCAGCGTGGGCTGGTGGGCGGTCGGGGCTGCTGGGAGGCGCCAGTCGCTGGGTGGGCGCCAGGACTGCCAGCCGTCGGAGAACGGCGGCCCCCAGGCCTCGATCTCGCGTACTGCGGCGTTGGCGTCGGCGATGATCGCTGCGGCCTCGGCGGGAGTGAAGCGGCCCGCGGTCACCGCGCCTTCCAGCTCGTCCTCGTCCTTCCACTCGATCGTGCGGTCCGGCTGGATCCACAGGTCGAGGACGTGGTCGACGGTGCTGGTACGGCGACCCGCGACGTCCCGCACGTGCGGCGCCTCCAGGTTCACGTACCACCCGCGGAACGTCCCGTCCTCGGCCCAGAAGTGCCAGACCGACCACGGCTTGCCGGGCGGCAGCATCTTGAGGATCCCGGTGCCGCGCCAGACGTCGAGCTTCAGTACCCGCTCCTCGGTGAACATCGCGACCGGACCGGCGTACCGGGTCTCCCGGCCGTCGGTCAGCACCGGCTTGATCAGCGGGGTCCCGGGCGCGAGCCAGGCGACCAGTCCGTGGGCGTCGTCGCGCACCACCGTCATCGGCCGGACGTTCGGCTTGTCCTGGTGCCGCCCGGTCCCCTGGTACACCCACTCGATCACCGTGCCCGGCTCCCAGAAGCGCCCCGGCTCAGGCGCCGCCGCCGTACTCACTGCTGGGCCGGCCGGGTCATCGACAGTACGTCGAGGGCGGCGTCGAGCTGCTCCTCGGTGAGGTCGCCCTTCTCGACGTGACCGTTCTCGATGACCACCTCGCGGATGGTCTTGCCGTCGCGCAGTGCCTTCTTGGCCACCGCGGCCGCGTTCTCGTAGCCGATGTAGCGGTTCAGCGGGGTGACGATCGACGGTGACGACTCGGCCAGCGCGCGGGCGTGCTCGACGTTCGCGGTGATGCCGTCGACGCAACGGTCGGCGAGCAGCCGGGAGGAGTTCGCCAGCAGGGTGATCGACTCGAGCAGGTTGCGGGCGATCACCGGGAGCATCACGTTCAGCTCGAAGTTCCCGCCGGCGCCGGCCACGGTGATCGCGGTGTCGTTGCCGATCACCTGGGCGGCGACCATCAGCGTCGCCTCGCAGATCACCGGGTTCACCTTGCCCGGCATGATGCTCGACCCCGGCTGCAGGTCGGGCAGCTGGATCTCGCCGAGCCCGGCCCGCGGCCCGGAGCCCATCCAGCGCAGGTCGTTGCAGATCTTGGTCAGGCTGACCGCGACCGTCTTGAGCTGCCCGGACAGCTCGACCAGCCCGTCCCGGGCGCCCTGCGCCTCGAAGTGGTCCTCGGCCTCGCGCAGCTCCAGTCCGGTCCGCCGGTTCAGCTCGGTGATCACCTTCGCGGCGAACCCGGGCGGCGTGTTGATCCCGGTGCCGACCGCCGTACCGCCCAGCGGCAGCTCGGTCACCCGGGGCAGCGTCGCGCGGACGCGGTCGGCGCCGCGCCGGATCTGCTGGGCGTAGCCGTCGAACTCCTGGCCGAGCGTCACCGGTGTCGCGTCCATCAGGTGCGTGCGGCCGGACTTCACCACCGTGGCGAACTCGGATCCCTTCCGGGACAGGGATTCCGCCAGGTACTCGAGCGCCGGCAGCAGGTCCTGGACGACGCCGGCGGTCGCGGCGACGTGGATCGCGGACGGGAAGGTGTCGTTGCTGGACTGGGAGGCGTTGACGTGGTCGTTCGGGTGCACCTCGGCGCCGAGCTCGCGGGAGGCGAGGGTGGCGAGCACCTCGTTGGTGTTCATGTTCGTCGACGTCCCGGAGCCGGTCTGGAACACGTCGATCGGGAACTCCGCGTCGTACTCCCCCGCGGCCACCTTGTCCGCGGCGGCCACGATCGCGTCGGCCTGCGCCTGGTCGACGACGCCGAGCTCGGCGTTCACCACCGCGGCCGAGGCCTTGATCTGGGCGAGCGCGTGCACCAGCGCCGGTTCCAGCGGCCGGCCGGAGATCGGGAAGTTCTCCACCGCACGCTGGGTCTGCGCCCGCCACAACGCGTCCCGAGGCACCTTGACCTCGCCCATCGTGTCGTGCTCGATCCGGAATTCCACGTTGTCACCCATACCTGCAGCGTACGACGCTCGTCACTGTCGGCAGCCCTGGTAGACGTAGTAGGTCTCGGCCCTGCCTTGCAGCCGCACCGGGACCGGCTGCACCTCACACGCACCGAAAACTGAGGCGACAACGTCCTCCAGGGCCGCGGACTCGGACGACGACCAGACGGTCAGCACGCCGCCGGCGCGGAGCTTGGACCTGCACGTGGTGACGAACGGCGAGGCGTAGATGGCCGAGTTCTCGTTGTAGACAAGGAAGTCCGGGCCGTTGTCCACATCCAGCAGGATCGCGTCCAGCGAAGCATCCTGCGCCTGCGCAACGACGTTCCGTACGTCGCCGACCACGACACCCACCCGCGGATCGTCCAGCACCGACGGCACCAGGCCGGAGCGCATCCACGCGACCAGGTCGGGCTCGATCTCCGCGACCACCACCTGGCCGAGCCGCGAGTCCGCCAGCAGCGCTCGCACGGTGTAGCCGAGCCCCAGACCGCCCACGAGCACGCGGTCAGGGCGCCGTACCGAGGCCAGCGCCGCCGACGCCAGCAGCTCCTCGCTGGAGGTCTCCACGTCGTCCATCACGAAGACGCCGTTCACCCGCAGCTCCAGCGCTCCGTCGTCGCGGCGACGGAGGACAAGCTCACCCCGCTCACTGCTCCCCCGCGCGATCTCCGGCACCCGGTCATCTTCTCAGTAGCGCACCTTGTACCTCAGGTGGGTGACGTTCGCGCTGGGTACGACGGCGGTCCGCTCCAGCTGGAACTGCCGGCCGATGTCGTCGAACAACCGGGTGCCCGACTCCAGCAGAACGGGGACGAGATGCAGCTGGATCTCGTCGAGCAGCCCCGCGGCAAGGCACTGCTGTGCGGTGCTCGCCCCGTGTACGCCGACGACCTTGTCGCCCGCCGCCTTCTTCGCCTGCTCGACCGCCGACTCGATCCCGTCGGTGACGAACGTGAACACCTGCGGCGCGCGCACCGTCGCCGGTGCCGGGGCCTGATGAGTGACGACGAAGCACGGGACCTGTCCGGCCGGGCCGCCGTCACCCCAGCCGCCGTCGCCCTCGGCCAGGTCGTAGGAGCGCCGGCCCATCAGGATCGAGCCGACGTTGGCCGCCATGCCGTCGAGGACCTCGGCGTCCTCGGGAGCCGGCTCCCACAGCCAGCGGTGCAGGACGTCGCCGCCGGCGCCGAGCTGGTGTTCCCGGGTCACGTCGGGACCGGTGACGAAGCCGTCCAGCGACATCGAGATGCCTGAGATGACGAGTGCCATGATGACTCCTTCGCAGAGGTGGTTGCCTACCTCTCGAAGCCTGCCGTGCAGCCCGCCGCCGGCGCTTCCGTGCGCACCACGGAAGCGGCACGGAAAACGGTCAGTACCAGCCCTTGGACTGGGAGTGCGACCAGGCGGAGCAGGGGGAGCCGTAGCGGTTGTCGATGTAGTCGAGGCCCCACTTGATCTGGGTGACCGGGTTGGTCCGCCAGTCGGAGCCGTACGCCGCCATCCGGTTACCGGGGAGCGCCTGCGGAATGCCGTACGCGCTGGAGGTCGGGTTGTCGGCGTCGACGCGCCAGCGCGACTCCTTGTTCCACAGCTTCTCGAGGCAGCCGAACTGGCTTTCGCTCCAGCCGTGGTCGGACAGCAGGTTGCGGGCTACCTCCTTGGGCGTGCCCTCGTACTTCTTCCGCTCGGCGTCCCGGCTGGCGCGCTCCTCGCGGGAGTTCTGACTGGTCTTCTGCAGCGCCTCGTACCGCTTCAGCGCCGCGTTCTTGGCGGCCTGCTTGGCGTCCGCCTGGTCCTGCGCCAGCTTCCGGGCCTGCTCGACGGCCTCGAGCTGGTTGCGCAGCTTGGAGACTTCCTTCGCCTGCTCCTCGGCGCTCTGCGGCTTGGCGGACGGCGTCGTGGCGGCGCGGGCGCGCTCGCTGTTCAGGACGGCCATCTCGGCGCGTCCGGACACCTGCTCTGAGGCCTGGCTGCTCCCGGGGGAGCTGAAGAGGTCGATACCGGCGACAACGGAGACGACGGCGATCCCAGTCACTGAGAGAGCCGCGACGGAGCGCTTCGCTTTCATCTGTCCTTCCGAGAAAACCCGACCCCCGTCGGCTGCAACAGGAACATACTCTGGACTAAACGGACCGTGATCACAAGCAGGTCACAAACAGCGGTGCGGCCGCCTGATGGCGACCGCACCGAAGTCTTACCTGTGCTTTACAGATTCCTATTACCAAACAGTAGATATGCTCCTTACAGCTGCAGATCGTCCAGCATCTCGGTGACCAGGGCGGCGATCGGGGACCGCTCCGAGCGGGTCAGCGTGACATGCGCGAACAGCGGGTGGCCCTTCAGCTGCTCGACCACAGCGACCACGCCGTCGTGCCGGCCGACCCGCAGGTTGTCCCGCTGGGCGACGTCGTGGGTGAGCACCACCCGCGAGTTCGCGCCGACCCGGGACAGCACGGTCAGCAGCACGTTCCGCTCCAGCGACTGCGCCTCGTCCACGATCACGAACGCGTCGTGCAGCGAGCGGCCGCGGATGTGGGTCAGCGGCAGCACCTCGAGCATGCCGCGGTCGATCACCTCGTCGATCACGTCACCGCTGGTCAGCGCGCCGAGCGTGTCGTACACGGCCTGGGCCCAGGGCTGCATCTTCTCGGACTCGGTGCCGGGCAGATAGCCGAGCTCCTGGCCGCCGACCGCGAACAGCGGCCGGAACACCACGACCTTCTTGTGCTGCCGCCGTTCCATCACCGACTCCAGGCCCGCGCACAGCGCCAGCGCGGACTTGCCGGTGCCGGCGCGGCCGCCGAGCGAGATGATCCCGACGTCCGGGTCCAGCAGCAGGTCGAGCGCGACCCGCTGCTCCGCGGACCGGCCGCGGATCCCGAACGCCTCCCGGTCGCCGCGGACCAGCCGGATCCGCTTGTCCGGCATCACCCGGCCGAGCGCGCTGCCCCGCTCGGACAGCAGCACCAGCCCGGTGTGGGTCGGGAACTCACCGGCCTGCGGGAGCTCCAGCACGCCGTTCTCGTACAGGTCGTCGACGTCCTGGGTGCCGACCTCGAGCTCGCTCATCCCGGTCCAGCCGGACTCCAGGGTCAGCTCGGCGCGGTACTCCTCGGCCATCAGGCCGCAGGCCGACGCCTTGACCCGCATCGGCAGGTCCTTCGAGACCAGCGTGACGTCCTTGCCCTCGGCCTTGAAGTTGCAGGCCACGGCCAGAATCCGGCTGTCGTTGTCGCCGAGCCGGAAACCGGCCGGCAGGCTCTCGGGGTCGCTGTGGTTCAGCTCGACCCGGAGGGTTCCACCCTTCTCCCCCACTGGCAGGGGCGCGTCCAGACGTCCGTGCAGGATCCGGAGCTCGTCCAGCAGCCGCAGCGCGGTGCGCGCGAAGTAGCCGAGTTCCGGGTGATGCCGTTTGCCCTCCAATTCGGTGACGACGACCACCGGGACGACCACCTCGTGCTCGTCGAACCGCATCATCGCGTGCGGGTCGGACAGGAGCACCGAGGTGTCCAGCACGAACGTGCGCTGGGCCGGTGTGGATGAGGTACTTGACGCCTTGGCGTGGGTGGCAGCCATGTCGCACGTCCTCTCGGGCCGCGACGTGCACCACGCCCGGCCCACCAGTGGTTAGGTGATGGACCGGGAGCTGGCCCCGGGGTCTGGTGCAGACCCCGTCCGCTGCGCCGCACGAGCGACAGCGGGAACCAGTGAGATCGAGACCGGGGGTCTCGGGCACTCCGTTCTGCCCCTCATGGGGCAACCGGCTGGCGAACGACTCTCAAGCTGATCGGGCCTCCCGGACAGCCGGCTTCCCCTCCGACCGTCACTTAGGAGGGTAGATCTGCCGCCCAAACGGCGCAGCCCGACACGCCCGTCCGCGGGGTTAACGGCGTGTTACACCTTCTCCACCCGCGCGGGGGAGCCCGATCACCCTCCGGAGTGATCCGGTACGGCGGCGTCCGGACGACGCTGGCGGCATGCGTAAACACTGGCCGGAACTGACCGGATCTGCGACCGCTGTGTGGTCCTTCGCGTACGGCGTACTGGGCGTCTACTGGTCACTCGGTGGAGCGGGGTACCCGTTCGCGAAGGTGGCCGATAACCGGGCGACCGGCTCGATCCTGGAAGGGTCGCCGGCCGAGGTCGTGGCTCCGATCATGGCGGTGATCGGGCTGGGCGGCGCCGTACTCGCGCTGGTGATGACCAGGCGACGGGCCCGCGGCTGGGTGCTGCAGACGCTCGCGGGCGTCCTCGCGGTCGGCCTGGCCCTGGTGATCCCCGACTACACGCTGATCGCGCTCGTCGCGCTCTCCCCCGCCCTCGTGGTCTTCGCGTTCACCGGCGTACCGGGACCGCAGGATCTCGGCGACATCCTGTACTGGCACCGGCTGAACCTGGTGATCCTGTTCGTCGGCGGCCTGCTCTGGGCCGCGACCGCGATCGCGTACCACCGCCGCAGCCGGAACGCCTGCGTCTCCTGCGGCCGCGGCGATCACGGCGACAAGCCCTGGACGACACCCGAGTCCGCGCTCCGCTGGGGACGCTGGGCCGTTGCCGTCTCCGTGGTGGCGAACCTGCCCTACGAGTTCACCCGGGTGGCCTGGTACTTCGGCTGGCCGCTCGGCATCACCGACGAGTTCCATCAGATGATGGCCGACACGCCAGGGATGCTGGAGATGGGGCTTGGGCTGGCGCTGATGGGCATCACCGGCGGCATCCTCACGCACGGCCTGGTCCGGCCCTGGGGCGAGGTCTACCCGCGCTGGATCTGGTTCAAAGCGGGCAAGCGGGTGCCACCACTCCTCGCGATCATCCCGGCCTCGCTCGTGGCCGTCGTACTGATCCCAGCGGGCCTGATGAACGCCCAGCTTCCGACCGACGCCGAGACCTGGGCAGTGAACCTCCCGGGCGTCCTCTGGGTGCTCTGGGGAGCAGGCCTCGGTACGGCGACCTACGCCTACTACCTGCGACGGCGTACGGCGTGCGCCCGCTGTGGACGCGGGGTCACGTCCCGAAGCGGCGTTCCCGCTGTGCGTAGCTCCGGATCGCCCGCAGGAAGTCGACGTGCCGGAAGTCCGGCCAGAGGGCCTCGCAGAAGTAGAACTCGCTCAGCGCGCTCTGCCACAGCAGGAACCCGCCCAGCCGCTGCTCACCCGACGTCCGGATGACCAGGTCCGGGTCGGGCTGGCCCTTCGTGTAGAGGTGCCGGGCGATGTGCTCGACGTCGACGCGCTCGGCGAGCTCCTCGATCGAGATGCCCTTCGCGGCCTCCTCGAGCAGCAGCGAGCGGACCGCGTCGGCGAGCTCGCGACGGCCGCCGTACCCGACCGCGACGTTGACCAGCATGCCCTCGACGCCCTGGGTGGCCGTCTCGGCCGCCTTGAGCGCCTCGGCGGTGGCGCCGGGCAGCAGGTCGAGCGCGCCGACCGGGTGGATCCGCCAGCGGCCGATCGAGGTGAGCTCCTCGACCGTCTGCTCGATGATCCGCAGCAGCGGCTCCAGCTCGTCGGCCGGGCGGCTCAGGTTGTCGGTGGACAGCATCCAGACGGTGACCACCTTGACGCCGACGTCGTCACACCAGTCGAGGAACTCGGTGATCTTGTTCGCCCCGGCCTCGTGACCGCGCGACACCGGGTCGCCGGCCGCCCGGGCCCAGCGCCGGTTGCCGTCGATGATCACGCCGATGTGCCGCGGGATCCGGTCCGGCGAAAGGGACCGGCGGACCCGACGCTCGTACAGTGTGTACAGGGCGTCGCGCAGCTTCTGCTTGCCAGGTGTCCGCATGGGCAGGTTGCTCTCCTCGAAGACTCTCGGTCACAACGCTAGCCCAGAATCGCCGCCGTTGAGAGAGCTCCAGCAAGCTGCCGGCGAACTCGCGGACACGCCGAACTTTCACCGCCGTTCGCGCGTCGGACACGCGAGGGGAGGTGTGCGACCGGGTGATCTCGCCTACATTTCATGCTTATGGACCATTGAACCTACGGTTCCGTAGGTTACGGTTGCGTAGGTACAGAACCGCCCGGCACCCCTCGAAAGGACGGCGATGACCGCTTCCAGTACCCAGCCCCAGGAACTCGGTCACACGCTCTCCGGCCGGCTCGCGCCGCTCAAACCCAAGCTCCGCGGCTGGCTGCACGCCGGCACCTTCCCGTTCGCCACCGCCGCCGGCATCGTGCTGATCTGCCTGGCTCCGGACGCGGGCGCCCGCTGGGCGGCGGCGGTCTACACGATGGGCGCCATGCTGCTGTTCGGCATCTCCGCGCTGTACCACCGGTTCTACTGGGGACCGACCGGTGAGGCGATCCTGCGCCGGCTCGACCACAGCAACATCTTCCTGCTGATCGCCGGCACCTACACCCCGCTCGGCATGATGCTGCTGCACGGCAAGGACCGGGTGCTGCTGCTCAGCATGGTCTGGGGCGGCGCGCTGCTCGGCATCCTGTTCCGGATCTTCTGGGTGAGCGCCCCGCGCTGGCTCTACACCCCGATCTACCTGGCGCTGGGCTGGGTGGCGATCTTCTGGATGGGCGACTTCTACCACTACGGCGGCGCCGCGGTGGTCACCCTGATCGCGGTCGGTGGCGGGCTGTACTCGATCGGTGCGGTCGTCTACGGCACCAAGCGTCCGAACCCGTCGCCGCTGTGGTTCGGCTTCCACGAGATCTTCCACGCGTTCACGGTGGCCGCGTTCGTCTGCCACTACATCGCGGTGAGCATCGCGACGTACCAGGCAGGCTGATTTCCCGGCACATCCGTGCCAGCCCTGAAGACTGGCTGAAGATCCTCCCGCACGATGGGCAGTAGCCATCGTTTTGGGGGGAACACAGCATGATCACCGCACTGGAACCACTCGGCCGCGACGCGCTGGCCCGGGATGATTTCACCGCTCTGGTCCGGACCATCACCGGGCACCCGGAAGCCGACCCCTGTGACGTCCGGGTCGAGCCGGTCGACTACCCGATCGGCACGCCGAGCACCGAGGCCCTGCTGCGCGTCTTCGGTACGGCGTCCCTGCCGACCGGTGCGCCGCAGACGTACGACGTCGGCTGGTCCTGCTTCGTCAAGAAGCTCCGGTCGGTCCGGCACTGGCCGTTCCTGCACGTCGTCCCCGAGCCGTTCCGGGAGATCTTCGTCCAGAACCTGCCCTGGCAGCTGGAGATCGCCGTCCATCGCAGCGGGGTCGCGGACCTGCTGCCCGCGGGGATGCGACTGCCCAAGACTTACCGGATCGACCTGTACGACGACGACCGCGGCACCCTGTGGATGGAGAACGTCATCCAGGAGCCGGGCCCGTGGCCGCTGGAGCGGTTCGAGCGCGCGGCCTACCTGCTCGGCCGGCTGTCCGCCCGCCGCCAGCCGCATCTCGTCGAGCCGCTGCTCCCGCGCGGCGGCGACTTCCACAACCCCGGCTACGCACTGCGCTACTACACCAACGGACGGGTGATGATGAGCGCACTGCCGGCTCTGGCCGATCCCGAGACCTGGCGTCATCCGTTGCTCGCCGCGGCGGTCTGCCATCTCGGCGACCACCGGCTGCGTGACGACCTGCTCGACCTGGGTGCGCGGCTGCCCGCGGTACTGGATGCTCTGGACGCGCTGCCGCAGTGCTACCAGCACGGAGATGCGAGTCCGCAGAATCTCCTGGTTCCGCAGGAGAAACCGGACGAGTTCGTGGTGATCGACTGGGGGTTCGACTGTCCACAGGCGGTCGGGTTCGACCTCGGGCAGTTGCTGGTCGGGCTCGCGCACGCGGGTGAGCTGTCGCCGGATGCGCTGCCGGTCGTGCACAAGACGATCCTCAAGGCGTTCATGGCCGGCCTCGCCGAGGACGGGATGGCGGTGACCGAGGATCAGGTGCTGTACGGCTACCTGGGCTCCTTGCTCGCCCGGGCGACGTTCACCGCGCTGCCGCTGGAGGCGATCACCCAGCCCGGCGACGAGGTCACGCTGGAGACGTTCGAGGAGCGGGTGATGCTGACGCGGTCGCTGGTGGATCTGGTCTCCACGGTGGTCTAACGACCACATCTCAGTCGTGTCACAGCTGCAACGAACGCCCCTGCTGCGGGTATCCATGGTGCGTGAGGAACCTCAGCGGATACGCAACCGTGGCCACGGTCGGCGCCGTCGCCGGACTCGTCCTGGCCGGTTGCGGGAACGAGTCCGACGGCGGCACGGGCGGTACCCCGTCCAGCCCGCCCACACCGACGATGCCGACCGTGACCCAGTCGACGCCGGTCGGTGCCGCTTTGCCCCTCGTCGTCACCAGGACCGGCGGCTTCGCCGGGTTCGACGACAAGGTGGTGATCGACACCGACGGTGTCGCGACGGTGAGCTCGCGCGGCAAGGAGACCGTCCGCTGTCAGCTGGACAAGTCCCTGCTGGGCCGGATCACCACGGCCGCCGAGCAGGTCGACTGGGCGAGCCTCCCGGTGGTCAAGCCGACCGTCCGGTACCCCGACGACATGATCCTCGCGGTCACCGCCAACGGGAAGACCGCCCGGCTCGAGGAGCCGAAGGTGAAGCCGCTGGCGGCCCCGGTGAACACCCTGCTCACCGAAGCCGCCATCCCACCGGGCAAACTCTGCAAGCCGATCTGATCAGCCGGTGGTGACCGCCACGTCGTCGATGACGAAGCTGGTCTGCAGCGATGAGTCCTCCTGTCCGAGGAACCGGATCGTGACCGTCTTTCCCTTGTAGGCAAGGACGTTCAGGGTCTTCTGGACGTACGACGCGCTCTTGTTCAGGTTCGAGTACGTCGCCAGCGTGGTGGTCGTGGAGCCGTCGACCACCTGCACCTTGACCGTGTCGTACACCGTGGAGCTCGTCGTCTCCGCGGTGTCGATCCGGATCCACAGCGACAGCGACGCGGCGGTCGCCGAGGCCGGGATCGTCACCGACTGGCCGAGGTTCTCGGTCGTGGTCCGGCCGTTGCCCTGCAGCCAGGCCTTCCAACTGCCGCCGTGCGCCGGGCGCCCGGTGTTGTTCGTGATCACACCGGTGGTCCCGGTCCAGTTCACCGCCCCCGACTCGAAGCCCGGGTTCAGCAGCAGGTTGTCACCGGTCGGCGGCGGGCCTTCGCTGTAGTCCTTCTGGGCGTAGTTCCAGACCATGTGGCCGATCGCGTCGATCTGCCGGTCCAGCGAGGTCAGGTTGAGGTTGTTGATGTTGTCGCAGGACCGGTGGTAGCAGGGGTCGAAGGCCTGCCCCGCCGTACCGCCCCACTTGGCGGCCTGGGCGGACGTCTTCGTCCCCTCGGCGCCGGAGAACGTGCCTGCCGTCGGGATGCCGAGCGACCGGAACGCCGCGTGGTCGGACCGGCCCTGGACGTCGATGAACTCGGTCTGCACGCTCTTGCTGGTGAAGTACGCGACCAGGTCGTCGCGGGCGCCGTCGCCGGCCGGGTTGTCGTCGTACACGAAGTAGCCCGGGTTCGGCGACCCGATCATGTCGAAGTTCAGGTAGAGCTCGATCTTGGCACGCTCGGCCGCGGGCAGGTTGTTGACGTAGTACCGGGAACCGACCAGGCCGAGCTCCTCGGCGCCCCAGAAGCCGAACCGCAGCCGGTTCCTGGGAGTCTGGCCGCTGGCAGCGTAAGCGAGGGCGGTTTCGAGTACGCCGGCGCTGCCCGTTCCGTTGTCGTTGATGCCCGGGCCGGAGCTGACCGAGTCCAGGTGCGAGCCGGTCATCACGACGTGGTTCGCGTCGCCGTGCGGCCACTCGGCGATCACGTTGTACGAGGTGCCGGCCGAGGTGGAGAAGGACTGCAGGGTGGTGGTGTAGCCGGCCGCGTCGAGCTTGGCCTTCACCCAGTCGGCGGAGGCCTTGTAGCCGGGACGGCCGGTGTAGCGGTTGCCGCCGTTGTTGGTGGCGATCGACTGGAACTGGTCGAGGTGCGCCTTGGCGTTGGTGACCGAGATGTCGGGTGACTCGACCGCGCCGGCGACGTTGCCGGGGGCAAGCACCGCGGCGGCCAGCACCGCGGTGCCGGCGCCGTAGTACAGGGACTTTCGCATGGGGACGATCTCCTTTGGCCTCAATCAAAGAAGAATCCGGGGCGCGCGAGCCTGGGCGGAGGCCGCGCGCCCCGGACGGGTGTTACCGAAGGCGGATCAGCCCGCGGTCAGCGAGGTGTCGTCGATGACGAAGCTCGTCTGCAGCGAGGAGTCCTCCTGGCCGAGGAACTTCACCGAGATCGTCTTGCCCTTGTAGGCGGTGACGTTGAAGCTCTTCTGCGTGTAGGTGGTGTTCTTGTTCAGGTTCGAGTACGTCGCCAGCGTGGTGGTGGTCGACCCGTCGACGATCTGGATCTTCGCCGTGTCGTACACGGTCGAGGAGGTCGTCTCCGCCGTGTCGATCCGGATCCAGAACGACAGCGTCGCGGTGGTCGCCGACGCCGGGATGGCGACGGACTGGCTGATGTTCTCGGTGGTGGTCCGGCCGTTGCCCTGCAGCCACAGCTTCCAGGTGCCGGTCCGGGCCGGGCGGCCGGTGTTGTTGGTGATCGGGCCGGAGGTGCCGGTCCAGTTCACCGCACCCGACTCGAAGCCCGGGTTCAGCAGCAGGTTGTCACCAGTCGGCGGCTCCGGGTCCGTGCCACCGCCGCAGGCGGCAGCGCCGGCCGGGACCGAGATGCCGTTGAACGCGGCCTCGATGCCCTTGCACTGGGTCGAGTCGGCGCCGTACAGCTCCTTGGCCGAGTTGATCGCGCCTTCGCGGGCGTCCTTGTAGGTGCTGCCGGAGCTGAGCTTGGTGCTCAGCGTGCGGTACCAGACCTTCGCGGCCACGTCGCGGCCGACACCGGCGATGGTGGCGCCGTTGCAGGCGGTGCTGCTGTGCGTCACGCCGCCGATGACCTTGCTGCCGGTGCCCTCGGAGGCCAGGTAGAACCAGTGGTTCAGCGGGCCGGACGAGTAGTGCGGGTCGGCGCCGCCGACCGAGCTGCTCCAGCAGTCGTAGCTGCGCCCGTCCTTCGACGGCTTGTCCATGTAGCGCAGCGGGGTGCCGTTGCCGTTGATGTTGATCTTCTCGCCGATCAGGTAGTCACCCGGGTCGGACGAGTTGTTGGCCGAGAACTCCACCGTGGTGCCGAAGATGTCCGAGGTGGACTCGTTCAGGCCGCCGGCGTCGCCGAAGTAGTTCAGGTTGGCGGTCGCCTCGGTGACACCGTGGCTCATCTCGTGACCGGCGACGTCGATGCTGGTCAGCGGACGCTGGTTGCTCGCGCCGTCGCCGTACGTCATCTGGGTGCCGTCCCAGAACGCGTTCACGTAGGCGTTGCCGTAGTGCACCCGGGACCGGGCGCCCTGGCCGTTGTTGAAGATGCCGTTGCGGCCGTGGACGTTCTTGTAGTAGTCCCAGGTCAGCTGGGAGCCGTAGTGCGCGTCGACGCCGGCGGTCTGCCGGTTCGAGGTGGCGCCGTTGCCCCAGGTGTCGTCCGGGTCGGTGAACGTGGTGCCGGTGCCGGAGGTGGCGCCGTTCAGGTCGGTGGTGTGGTTGCCACCGCGGCTCGGGTCGCTCATCGAGTAGCTGCCCGAGGTGCCGATGCTGACGGTGCCGGAGTACATCGAGTTGCCGGTGCCGGTCTTGATCTCGTCGGACTGCGCCAGCACGGCGCCGGTCTTGGCGTCGATGTAGGAGTGCAGCACGGATGGGGTCTGGTCGGCCTTGACGCCGGTGGTGACGACGTCGTACGCGAGGACGGGCTTGGTCTCGGTGACGAACACGACCAGCGAGCCCTTGTTGCCGGTGGCCTTGAACTTGGCGGTCTTCGCCGCGGTGCTCAACGCGGCCGACTGGGACAGAGTCGGCTTGGTCGCGACACCGACGGACTTCGCGCCGCGGTTGTAGGTCACCTTCCCGATCGTCTCGCCCTTGCGCTTGACGATCAGGTCACCGCCGACGACCGGCAGGCCGTTGTAGGTGCGCTCGTACCGGACGTACTCGGTGCCGTCCGGGTCCTTCACGACGTCCCGGACCACGAGCGCCTCACCGCTCGCGAGTCCGAGGGCTGTGGCCGTCTGCGCGGTCAGCGCTTGTTCGGCCTGAACTGCGGCCGGCTGGTTGAAGCCGGACGCGGGGAGCGGAGCCGCACGATCAGCGGCTCCCGCGGGTGAGCCGGCGAGCGCCGCCCCGGCAAGTCCTGCTGCCGCGACGATGGCCACCGCCCCTGCTGATGTCAGTCGTTTCAAGACAACATCTCCTCACGGTGTGGTCGCTGTTTGGGCGCAGCGACCGAATTCAGTTGGGGACGCCGGATGCTGGCGCAACAGTGCCACTGCCTCAGCTGTGACACTGCGTGTCAGGACATGCGAGATCTGTTACATCCGACTGAGGGAGGACTCTCGTCCCCGCGGGGGCCGGAGTCAAGGGATTCCCGCGAAACCGCAGGGAAAACCCGCACTGCGCTCGTTGTCAGCGCGCGGGGGTCAACTCCCGGCGAAGGTCTTCCGGCAACACGATCGGGAGCCGGCAGGTGAACTTCTGACACACGTACGCGGCCGGCTTGCCGTCGACCAGTCCCCGGCCCTCCATCAGCGGTACCGCGAGACCGGGCGCGCCGTGGACGATCGCCGTACCCCACGGCGCGGTGGTCAGCGCGGTCCGCAGCAGGTCGGCCGAGCTGCCGGTGATCGCGATCTCGAGGGGGCCGGAGGCAACCGTCTCGGCGACCGCGAGGGCCCGGCCGGCGAACCGGGGCGCGCGGTCCGCGATGGTCGCGGAGGCGGTCAGCGCCTGCTCGGCGGCGGTCTCGTACCGGACTGATCCGGTCAGGCTGGCGAGGGTGGTGAAGGCCTCGGCAGCAAGGCTCACACCGGACGGGCTGGCGTTGTCGGTCGGGTCCTGCGGACGCCAGACCAGCTCCTCGGCGTCGGCCGCGGTGTCGTAGTAGGAGCCATCGGCAACGAACTGCTCGAGAGCCCGGTCGAGCAGGGCTTTCGCCGTGTCGAACCACTGCACGTCACCGGTGACGCCCAGCAACGTGAGGCAGGCTTGCGCGTACGCCGCGTAGTCCTCGAGGACACCGTGGGCTGTGCCGCGGACGCCGTCCCGCGAGGTCCGGTGCAGTCGCCCGGACTCGTCGAGGTGGACGTCCCGGACCAATCCGGCCGCGGTTGCCGCCGCTTCGACGTACTCGGGCTTGCTGAAGACGACGCCGGCCCGGGCCAGCGCGGTGATAGCGAGACCGTTCCAGGCGGCAACCACCTTGTCGTCGCGGCCCGGGTAAGTGCGCGTACGGCGGGCCTCGCGCAGGGTGGCGCGGATGCGGTGCCAGCGGTCGGGATCGTCCGGGTCCTGGCGGAGCTGGAGGACCGAGGAACCGTGCTCGAACGTGCCGGTGACGTCGCAGAGGTCGACGACCCACTTCGCATCGTCGGCGGGCAGGGCTTCGTGCAGTTGCTCCGGCGTCCAGACGTAGTACTTGCCTTCCTCCCCTTCCGTGTCCGCGTCCAGGGCAGAGGCGAAGCCGCCTTCGTCGGTGCGGAGCTCGGCGAGCAGGAAGTCGGCGGTCTCCACGGCGATCCTGCGGGCCAGCGGGTCGGCGCTGATCGTCCACCAGTGCGTGTAGACGTCGAGCAGCAGGGCGTTGTCGTACAGCATCTTCTCGAAGTGCGGGACGATCCACTGGCCGTCGACCGAGTACCGCGCGAAGCCACCGGCGAGCTGGTCGTACATGCCGCCGCGGGCCATCCGGTCGCAGGTCTGCGCGACCATCGCGAGCGCGTCCTCAGCGCCGGTCCGGCGGTGGTGGCGCAGCAGGAAGTCGAGCACCATCGACGGCGGGAACTTCGGCGCGGACCCGAACCCGGCGTCCACCGGATCGAAGTCGACCTTCAGCAAGGCGGCCGCCCGGTCGAGGTCGATCGCCGCGCCCGGCTGGTGCTGCTGGGCGCCGAGCTGCTCGACCACGCGCCGGCCGATGCCGTCGATCTGGTCGCGCTTGGTCCGCCAGGCGTCGACGAGGGACTCGAGCACCTGGCGGAAGGACGCCATACCGCTGCGTGGCTCGGCCGGGAAGTACGTGCCGCAGAAGAACGGCTCGGCGTCCGGGGTCAGGAACACCGACATCGGCCATCCGCCGTGCCCGGTCATCGCCACCGTCGCGGACATGTAGATCGCGTCCACGTCCGGACGCTCCTCGCGATCCACCTTGATGCTGACGAAGTGCTCGTTCAGGTACGCCGCCGTCGCCTCGTCCTCGAACGACTCGTGCGCCATCACGTGGCACCAGTGACAAGCCGAGTACCCGACCGACAGGAACACCGGCACGTCCCGCTCCCGTGCCTCCTCGAACGCCTTCGCAGACCACTCCCGCCAGGCGACCGGGTTGTCCGCGTGCTGCCGAAGGTAGGGACTCGTGCTCTGGCCTAGCTCGTTGACGGGCGCCATACCCCCACGTTAGGCGGTCTGCGACAGCGCGACGGACAGGCCCAGGGTCAGGGCCATGATCACGAGCTCGAAGCCGACGACCTGCCAGAAGGGACGGCCGCTCACGAGCAGGTCACCGCGCGCTCGGCTGCGGCGCACCGCGCTGGCGATGATCAGGGTCAGGAACGCGGCGACCTTCACCAGCAGCAGGGCGCCGTACGAGTCCTCGGTGAGGGCGTCGGGCACCGACTCCCAGCCGCCGCCCTTCGCCGCGAGCCGGCCGGCGCCGCTGAGCAGGCCGCTCAGGAGTACGGCGATCGACGAGATCAGCGCGACCTGGTTGAACCTCTCGAGGACGATCGAGAGGCCGCCGCGGCTGGCCCGGCCGTAGCGGACCAGGCCCGCGAGTCCGCCGATCCAGCTCGTCGCGGCGATGACGTGGATGACCAGGGCCGCTCCGGCGATCACGACGTACGACTCGTTCCTCGGGTACGCCGTGACCGCGGTCGGGATCAGCGCCGTGATCGCGACGACCACACCGAGACCGGCCGCCCCCGAGGTCTGGACGCGGCGGATGCCGATCGCCAGCGCCACGACGAGGATGCCGGTGATCAGCAGCGCCTTGACCTCCGGGATGCCGAGCGCGTCGTCCAGCCGGAGCCGGAGCAGGTCGACGGGGGTGTCGAGCAGGATCGCGGCGGTGACGACCGCGCCCGCGAACGCCGAGACCGCCCAGATGATCGCCGAGTTGCTGGCGTCCCGCACCGCCCGGCGGCCCTGGACACCGAGCGGTCCGCCCTCGATCCGGAGCAGTACGACGGCCGCCAGCAGCGCACCCGCGCAGCCGACGGTCGCGAGCATCGAGATCAGCCGCAGCAGCGGCAGCAGCCAGTTGACGAACTGGCCGGGTCCGCCGATCCCGCCGATGTCCCGCGGCTCGCTGCCGGCCGCGAACACCGCCACCACCAGCGCAAGCGAGGCAACCAGGACCGCGCTCCCGCCACCCACGACCAGCCGTCCGGGCATGCGGTGCCGGGCGGCGCGGGTCGCGGTCACAAGGCGTTCCCGCCCTCGGCACGATTCAACACGCGAGTCACTATAGGGTCAGCCGAAGGTGGGCTGCCCAGTCCGACACCATCTCGTGATGGTGCGGCGCAGACTCAGGGCAAGCTCAGCGCAGGCTCAGTGCTGCGACTGAGCCTTGCTGTCACTCTCCGTCGACGGCTTCGTCGCCTCCGTGGGCTCGGCATCGCCAGCCGGGGCCGCTGAGCTGTCCGTGCTCGCTGGGCCGTCGGACGGTGCTCGGTCGCGCGCAAAATCGCCGTCGAAGTCGATCTTCTTCAACTGCTTGCCCATGTTGCGCACCAGCAGCGCCGTGGCGGCACCGAGCGCGAGCACGATCAGCAGCGCGACCCAGCCGGGGCGCACCGAGTTCGGATCGATCTCGGCCGCCGGAAGGAAAGTCATCGCTGTCACGCCACCAGTCTCTCACTGTCTACGCCCGCCGTCAGCGCAGCCCCGCGAACAGGTCGTCCTCGGGCAGTTCGGAGTCGATCAGGCTGCGGGCCAGCTCGTAGTCCTCGGTCGGCCACGCCTCCTGGTGCACCTCCAGCGGTACGGCGAACCACGCGCCGTCCGGGTCGATCTGGGTGGCGTGCGCGAGCAGCGCCTTGTCCCGGACCGCGAAGTACTGCGCGCACTCGACCCGGGTGGTGATCCGGCGCTCGTTCTCCGGGTCCGGCTTCCAGTCCTTCAGGCGCTCGGCGTACGGCGACTCCAGGCCGCGCGCGACCATCCCGTCGTGCAGCGCCTTCATCCGCTCGTAGTGGAAGGTGTGGTGGTAGTACAGCTTCAGCGGCTGCCACGGCTCGCCGAGCTCGGGGTAGGCGTCCTTGTCGCCGGCCGCCTCGAACGCGGCGACGGTGATCTGGTGGCACATCACGTGGTCGGGGTGCGGGTAGCCGCCGTTCTCGTCGTACGTCGTGACGACCTGCGGGCGGAACTCGCGGATCAGCTTCACCAGGGGCGCGGCCGCGTCCTCCACCTTGCGCGCGGCGAAGCAGCCCTCTGGCAGCGGCGGCGGCGGGTCGCCCTCCGGGAAACCGGAGTCGACCCAGCCCAGCCACTCCTGCCGGATGCCGAGGATCGCCCGGGCCGCGTCCATCTCCTGCCGGCGGATCTCGGTGATGTTCTCGAGCACCTCCGGCCGGTCCATCTTCGGATTCAGGATCGATCCACGTTCCCCACCGGTACACGTGGCGACCAGGACCTCCACGCCTTCCGCCACGTACCGGGCCGTCGAAGCGGCCCCCTTGCTCGACTCGTCATCAGGGTGGGCATGCACATGCAGCAACCGAAGCTCTCCACTCACAAGACACAATGGTGCTCCAACGCCGCCCCACCCCCACGACCGACCCCTGGATAACCCGTGACCGACGCAACTCCCACCGGCCCGACGCCGGGTTCGCCGCTGAGCTCGGACCGCGACGACGCAGAAGATCTGAACGCGAGGTACGGACGCGGTGGTCGCTCACGCAAGCCGGTGCTGATCGGTGTGGCGGCCGTGATCGCCGCCGTCGGGCTGACCTGGCTGATCTGGGCGGCGTTCGTCCAGTCCACCCCGCCGGTGACCTCCCGCCTGCTCGGCTTCGAGATCACCTCGCCGACCTCGGCGAAGGCGACGATTCAGGTGGACCGCACCGAGTCGACGGAAGCCACCTGCCGCCTGCAAGCCAAGGCCGCGGACTTCTCCATCGTCGGCGAGCTCACGGTCACCGTCCCCGCCGACTCCCCCCGCAAGCAAACCCTCCCGGCCACCCTGACCACCCAGCGCGCAGCCACCTCGGTGGTCCTGATCGGCTGCACCACGCCCGGCAACCCCCGCCCCCACTGACCCGTCGAGCAAGAACCCGCTGCCAACCCGGCCAGGACCCGCGGCCAACCCGGCCAGGATCCGCGGCCAACCCGGCCAAGACTCGCGGCCGACCCGGGTAACTGGGGTCCTTGAACAGGCTATTTCGTGTTCAAGGCCCCCAATGCCCCGGGCATCACCCGGCTGGCGACCATCCTCGACCTCGCCCGCCTCGACCCGAGGCGCGGTGTCAGGCGGGGCCGTCGTACTTCTTGAGCGCCGCGACCAGCGCCGCCTCGGTGACCTTCAGGTGCTTGCGAATGACCTGCTCGCGAACGGCCGGATCGTCGGGCCCCTTGGCCAGATCGGCGTACAGCGCGTTCACGGTCGGCAGCCCGTACTTCCCCACCAGGTACTCGACGATCACCCAGCTGATCCCGTAGCTGTCCTCGTCGTACTCCCCGTGGAACACACCATCGATCGGCAGCAGCACGAGCTCCGGAATCGCCTCCTCCAGCAGCTTGTCGCGCCGCTCGGCGACCCACTGCCGGTACCCGCTCCGCTCCGCCAGCCGAAGCTCGACGTACTCGGCCCACCCCTCCACCAGCCAGGTCGGCGCCCGGCTTCCCAGCGTCGTCATCGCGGCGTGCGCGAACTCGTGGGCGAGCAGCAACCGGTCCGCCTTGAGGCGCTGGTCCGGGTGGATCACGACCCGGCTCCCGACGACCTTGAACTCGGTCGCCTCCGGATTCGCCGGCGCGTAGTTCGCGGTGGCGACCGCGGCCGCAGGGTGACCACCAGTCCGCCACCCCGGATCCATCGACTTGCCGTCGGCCATCGCGATGACCACGATCCCCGCCTGCGTGCGCCGCGTCGCCGTTCGCACTGCCGGGATCGCCGCCTGCGCCTCCTGCGCGAGCCGCCGGCCGTTGGCGCGTTCGCCGGCCGGAACGATGACGAGTACGCCGGGCTTGCGAGCCACCTCGATCGCGCCGAGATCCCACGGCTCGCGGTACGCGTTGAGGTCCGTCTCGGCCGCGAGGTCGTCATCGTCGACCAGCAGCCACCGCCCGCCACGTTCAGCGAACGTGTAGCCCAGCGGGGTGGCGCGCGGCGCGGGGTCGATGCCGGCGATCTGCGTCAGCATGAGCACGCGGACCGCCCGGGCGCTCGGCCCGTGCTGCGGCTGCACCTCGGGAGCCCAGTTGGCGTCCACCTGGAGACTCAGCTTGCTCAGGCCGAGTTTGCGGAGGTTGGCGAAGACCAGCTGGTCACGCTGACGCAGCTTCCGGTTCTTCGGGTCCACGGCCTGGAGGTACTGCGGGAGCCGTCCGGACAGCACCGCCGACGCCCGCGCCTTCAGGATCACGTCGATACCGGCCAGCATCCGTTCCTCGGCTGAGGGTTCGGACGTTGTCACGGTCGGCGCGCCTGCTGCCGCGCTGGCCTCGCCGCCGGCGTCCTGCTGGCCCACCACACCCCAGATCACCGCAGCCGCCACGACCGCAAGCACGACAACGCCCGCGATCCACAGCAGCGGCCCGCGCCCCCGCTTCCGGCTCACCGGCTCGACGCCGTCCCGCTCCACATCCATCGTTCATCCCCCACCTACCTGCCTGCCGGGTGCAGTCAGGCCGGCAAAGACTACGCCGTACCCACGGGAAACGCCCAGGTCAGACGTGCGGAGATCGCCGACGGCAATCGGTTGCCGCCGGAACTGTTCACGATGTGGGATAGACCAATTGGCAAGCGGTTTCCCAGCGTTTGAGGCGGCAAAGACCTGTGGGGTTCCACGCCGTAACTTGCTACGCTCAGTGGATTGGTCGCCGTCGACGACGGCGGCCAGAAGCATTTCTGCCCATCCCACCGACACAAGGAGCAGCCCGTGACGCAAAGGATCGAAGAGGACAGCGTTGTCTGGCTGACGCAGGACGGTTACGACCAGCTGAAGTCCGAGCTCGAGCACCTCAAGGGCCCGGCGCGTGCCGAGATCACCCAGCGCATCAGCGAGGCCAGGGACGAGGGCGACCTCAAGGAGAACGGCGGCTACCACGCCGCCAAGGACGAGCAGGGCAAGATCGAGGCGCGGATCCGGCAGCTGGAGGACATGCTGCGCCGGGCCCGGGTCGGCGAGACCCCGAAGGCCGGCGCGAAGATCGGGCCGGGGATGAAGGTCTCGATCAAGTTCGCCGGTGACGACGACGTCGAGACGTTCCTGCTCGGCTCCCGCGAACTGCTGGCCCTGGACGCGTCGGTCGACATCGACGTCTACTCGCCGCAGTCCCCGCTGGGATCCGCGATCCTGGGGAAGAAGAAGGGCGACAAGGCCACCTACGAGGCCCCGAACGGCAAGGACGTGACCGTCGAGATCGTCGCCGCCGAACCCTTCACCGGCTGACCCCACCACAGGCTCGAAGCGCCCCGGTGGAGACTCCACCGGGGCGCTTCTCGTTTCAGTGCTGGGTCGGCGCGAAGAGCTCCAGCTGGATGTTGTCCTGGTCCCGGAAGACGAGAACCGAGGCGTAGGGCTCGTCGGCGATCGGCGACTGGGTCAGGGGTTTGTCGGCGGTGTCCGCACGGACGACGCCGTGGGCCTCGAGGTGGTCCTGCCACAGCTCGAGGTCGGCACGGGTCGCGACGGCGAAGCCGGCGTGGTCGAGGCCGGTGACGGTCTCCTTGCACAAGGCGCCGTCATTGGTGTCGTGGTGGTGCAGCGCGATCATCAGCTGCCGGCTCTCGTCGGCCAGGATCCGGCCGACACCGCCCTCGTGCGGTACGTCGAGCACCGGCCGCACCCCGAACACGTCGCCGTACCACTGGACGCTGGAGTCCAGGTCGGTCACGGTCAGGGCGAGGTGATGCAGTCTGGGCTGGGTCACGCTGGTCATGGTTTCCCCCTTGTTTCACTGGCTTCCCCCGCGAGCGAACTGGGCGAGGAACATCCGGAGCACGTCCTCGGCGAGCCGGGTCCACCGGTCGCCGCCGGGGTCGTTGGCGACCTGCTGGTCGACCAGGCCGGTGGTGACGGCGGTCCAGATGTCGAGGTGGCGTTGATCGTGCGCGCCGTTGCGCGCGAGGAGCTCGCGGGTGACGTCGAGCGCCTTGACCGCCAACTCGTAGGACTCGGCCGACGGCGTGAAGCCGGGCACCGAGTGCTGGAAGAGCAGCTGGTAGCGCGGTACGTCGGTCACGCAGAAGGTGATGAACGCCCGCGTCTCGGTCAGCAGATCCTGTTGTGGATCGTCGGTCACCGGCAGCGAGGCCTTCAGCTCGACGAACTGTTGCGCCGCCTGCGCGAACATCGCGTCCAGGATGCCGTTCTTGGACTCGAAGTACGCGTACACCGTCGGCGTGGTGATCCCGGCCCGCCGGGCCAGCTCGCGCAACGACAGCGCGGCCAGCCCTTCGTCGCGGACCAGTTCCCAGGCGGCCGTCAGCACCGCGGCCCGGGCCTGTTCCCGCCGCGCCTCCCGCCAGTTCGCCGACGGTTTCTTTAACACAGTTCGGATTATTTGCACGCTGTATAAATCTTGTCAACGGCTCAGGGCGTGCAACGGCGGCCGGACCCGAAGGTCCGGCCGCCGTCGGGCCGATCAGTGACTGGTCGCGCTGCGGTATTTGCGGACCGCGAGCGGCGCGAAGATCCCGATGATCAGCGCGCACCAGATCAGCGACAGCCACACGGGGTGCCGTGCCGGGAAACCGTCCGGGCTGGCGAACGGGGACGGGTTGCCGAACAGGTGCCGGCAGGCGGCGACGATCGAGGAGATCGGGTTCCACTCCGCCACCGGTTGCAGGCCCTCGGGCAGGTTCGGCGTCGGGACGAAGGCGTTGGACAGGAAGGTCAGCGGGAACAGCCAGATCAGGCCCGCCGAGGCCGCCACCTCCGGCCCGCCGACCGACAGCCCGATCAGCGCGCCGACCCACAGCATCGCGAACGCGAACAGCAGCAGGATCCCGAATGCGGCCAGCGCCTGGCCGAACCCGTTGTGCCAGCGCCACCCGACGATGAACCCGCAGATCACCATCACGACCATCACGAACGCGTTGAACACCAGGTCCCCGACCACCCGGCCGGAGATCACCCCGGAGCGCGCCATCGGCAGCGACCGGAACCGGTCGATCAGCCCCTTCGACATGTCGTCGGCCAGGCCGACGCTCGCCGAGGCCACCGCGAAGGCCATCGTCTGGGCGAAGATCCCGGCCATCAGGAACTCCCGGTACGCCCGCGCGCCCGGGAACCCCGGGATCGGGATCGCGTTGCCGAACACGTACGCGAACAGCAGCACGAACATGATCGGCTGGATGGTCGCGTAGATCAGCATGTCCGGCGTCCGCGGGATCCGCTTCAGGCTCCGCCACGCCAGCACGCCGGCATCCGTCACCGCCCGGCCGACCGGATTCACCTTGGCCGGCCGCTCCACCGTAGTCACACCGTCTCCTTCTCTTCGGCCTCGTGCCCGGTCAGGGTGAGGAAGACGTCGTCCAGCGTCGGCCGCCGCAGCCCGATGTCGGCGATCCGGACGCCGGCCCCGTCGAGGGTGCGGATCACGTCGACCAGCGAGCTCGAGCCGCCCGGCGCCGGAATGGTGATCCGCCGGTTGTGCTTGTCCATCGAGGTCGAGTCCAGGTCGGTGATCTCGAGCGCGCCGGTGAGCAGCTCGAGCGCCCGGTAGGTCTCCTCCGGGTCGTGCACGACGACCTCGATCCGCTCACCGCCGACCTTCAGCTTGAGCTCGTCCGCGGTGCCGCGAGCGATCACCGAGCCGTGGTCGACCACGGCAATGCTGTCCGCGAGCTCGTCGGCTTCCTCGAGGTACTGCGTGGTGAGCAGGATCGTCACGCCTTCGCTGACCCGGTCCCGGATGATCTGCCACAGGTCGAGCCGCGACCGCGGGTCGAGACCCGTGGTCGGCTCGTCGAGGAACAGCACCTTGGGATGCGCGATCAGTGAGCCGGCCAGGTCGAGCCGGCGCCGCATGCCGCCGGAGTAGGTCTTCAGGATCCGGTCCGCGGCCTCGGTCAGGTCGAAGATCTCGAGCAGCTCCTCGGCGCGCTGCTTGGCCTGCTGGCTGCCCAGCCGGTACAGCCGGCCGAACATCCACAGATTCTCCCGGCCGGTGAGCAGCTCGTCGACGGCGGCGTACTGACCGGACAGGCCGACCAGTGAGCGGACCGTGTCGGCCTCCTTGACCACGTCGTGCCCGAGCACCCGGGCCGACCCCTCGTCCGGCGCCATCAGCGTGGTGAGGATCCGGACCGTGGTGGTCTTGCCCGCGCCGTTGGGCCCGAGCAGGCCGAGCACACTCCCTTCCGGCACGTCGAGGTCGATGCCGTCGAGTGCCTTCACCGTGTTCTTCCTGGACCTGAACGTCTTCACGAGGCCAGTCGCCTCGATTGCTGCCATGCCGCACGTCCCCCTTCTGGATGTGACGCAGGCCACCATACTTACCGAGGGTGCCGACAGTTTCGACACCTTTATCGCTCGGCAGAAACTTGAGTCGAAGAGACTCAACTTTGTTGATAGTTGAGTCGACACCGCTCAACTATGCCTTTACCGTCCGGATATGACGTCCAGCCGGAGCATCCTCAGACACCCCGACTTCCGCCGCCTCTGGATCGCCGACCTGCTCAGCCAGCTCGGCACCCGGCTGAGCATGATCGCGATCCCGCTGCTCGCCGTGATCACGCTGGACGCGACCACCTTCCAGGTCTCGCTGCTCCGCGCCTGCGAGACCGCAGCCTGGCTCGTGCTCGGTTTGTTCGCCGGCGCGTGGGTGGATCGGGTCCGCTGTCTGCCTGTGCTGGTGTTCGCGGACCTCGGCCGCGCGGTGCTCTTCGGCTCGATCCCAGTCGCCGCGCTGTTCGGCGTACTGACTCTCACTCAGCTGTACGTCGTACTCGTGCTGACCGGCGTCCTCACAGTGCTGTTCGACGTGGCGCACAGCTCCTACCCGCCGCGACTGCTGGAACCGGAGCAACTGCTGCCCGGCAACGCCAAGCTGGCCGCCAACCACTCCGTGGCCGCAGTGCTCGGCGCAGGCGCCGGCGGTGTGCTCGTCCAGTGGCTCAGCGCTGCAGTGACGATCGGAGTGGACGCCCTGAGCTTCCTGTGGTCAGCAATCTGGCTCCGCTCGATCCGTGCGCCGGAACAGCAGCCGGCCAAACCGGAGAAGCCGAACCTGCGCCGGGAGATCGCCGAGGGCATGCGCTACGTGTTCGGCCATCCCCTGCTGCGGCCGATCGCGCTGAACACCGCAACCACGATGCTGTTCCAGGCCGCCGCCGGCGCGGTGATGATCGTGTTCCTGGTCCGCGAGATCCACCTGCAGCCGAGCACGATCGGCGTACTGAGCATGATCGGCCTGGTCGGCGCCATCGTCGCGTCCGCGGTGACGGAGAAGCTCAGCAACCGGTACGGCGACGCCCGGACGCTGCTCGTGTCGTCGATCGGCATCGGCGTGGCCTTCACGGTGCAGGCGCTGACGGGCAAGGGCTGGCGCGTGAGCTGGTACGTCGTGGCCATGCTGCTCGCCGGCTTCTGCATCATCGTCAGCTACATCCTGCAGGTCAGCACGCGGCAACGCGTGTGCCCGCCCGAGCTCCAGGGACGCGTCAGCGCCACCATGAGCTTCGTCAGCTGGGGCGCCATGCCGCTCGGCAGCCTGCTCGGCGGCGCGCTAGGTACGGCGTTCGGACTCCGCGCCACCCTCTGGATCTCGGGCCTCGCAACCCTCGCCGGGACCGCGTTCCTGGTGTTCTCGCCGTTCCGGACCCTGCGCACGGTCCCCACGACAGAGCAACGCCAGGCAGACCCGCAGGATCTGCCTGGCGCTCGGAACGACTAGTCGGAGACGATCTGGGCCGTGCCGACCAGGACCTCGACGTCCAGGGCAGCCCGCCCGCGGCCGATCTCCACGTCCTTGGACTGGCCGGTGACGGCGCCCGCCCAGGCCACCCGGCCCAGCTGGGACTCGGTGTGCACGCGGACGTCGGACCCGCGGCGCAGGTTCACGTTCGCGGCGCCGGACTCGACCCGGACCCGGGACCGGCCCTTGGTGATCTGGGCGTCCAGGTGGGCCGAGCCCGCCTGGACCAGCAGGTCGATCGGCCCGTCGACGTCCGCGACCTTCGCCGTACCGGCGGTCACGCGGACCCGGGTCAGGCCGGGCAGGCGCTCGGCGTTGACACTGCCACCGGTGACCTCGACCTCGACCTGCAGCGAGGGGTTGACCCGGATCGACAGCTCCTTGGCCAGGCCGTTCACGTGCGACTTCAGGTCGGTCGGGTTGCGCAGCATGCTGAACCCGTCGATCGAGACGCCCATGTCGCCCTCGCTGCTGATCGCGAGCGTGTCACCGTCCCGCTTGATCACGTGCGGCCCGTCCACCGCGACCCCGTTGATGGCCGGCTCGCCGATCAGCCGCACCCGGCGGCCGATCGCCCGCACCGTCACCCGCCGCACCCCGGCCGGCATCGGCACGTTGCTGTGCTCCTCCTCGACGTCCTCGGCCTCGACCTCGACCGGCGCCTCGTCGACCACGCTCTCCTGCGCACCGTTCTGCTGCGCAGCAGGCTCGGCGACCGGCTCAGCAACTGGCTCGGCGAGCGGCTCGGCCGCGTGCCGGCCGGTCGGCGCGTCCTCAGGTATGACGGCATCCGGGGAGTCGACCGCCTCCGCCCACACCGATGGCGACGGCAGATCGTCCGCAGCCGGCCAGCCGGTCTTGTCCTTGGTGTCGTCGGCAACCGGCTCCGGCGCGACCGGTCCGCCGGCAGGTGCGCTGCTCGAGTCACCGGCCTCGGCAGCGGCCGGTCGTAGGGCGGCGATCAGCGTGGCGCCCTCCGCCGTGGACAGGTGGCCCTTGGCGACCCGGTCGAGGATGTCCTTGACCCGCCGGTCGTAGTCGCTCTCGTTGCTCATGCCTACAGTCCAGCACCCAGCCGGGTCGAAACCAATCGGGGATCGCCCCGAACCTGGCCCGCCGCACCCTGACCCAGCCACTCCCGGGCCCCGGAATTCTCTCACCCAATAGCGGGAAACCAACTGAATGTGTGAGCTTGACACGGCAACATCAGTATCATTCTTCGGGCAAAAACCGGAATTGCTTGTGGAGCCGCCCGAGCCCTCAATACATTCATTTGAAGCGAGGCATTGATTGGCCACCGTGCCCCGCCGGCTCCACATTCACCGGTCAACGGAGACCGGGCCCCCTCCCCATCACTCCTCCAAGGAGAGCAGCATGCCCAACCTCAGGACCCGCCTGATCACTGTCCCGCTGGCGAGCCTCACGCTGGCGATCGGCGGCGCCGCGCTGGCCGCGTCGACGGCGTCGGCGCACGAGAGCCCGACCCCGGTCGCGAACGTCGGCGACGCCGTCGACTACGCCACCACGCAGGTCCAGCTGCACCTGGACGACGAGATGCTGGGCCTCAACCCGGCGATCGACAACCCGGTCGGCTACACGGGTTCGCACGTCTTCCCGGTCGGCGTGAACATCGTGTCCTACACCCTCACCGGCCACGCGATCGCCGACGACGGCACCGGCCACGGGCACGACCACTGAGCCCGGTCCGGGCCTGACCCGGCGACGATCACCCGTGACCGCGGAGACCGATCCGCGGCCACGGGTGATCTGCTTCCCGGCCGAAATCCTCACAACACCAATTTATCCTTGTGAGGTTTCGGAGACATTTCTCGGGCCTCGGAAATTGTTACGAGCCAATGAGCATCGCATTCTTTTCCGATATTCCTGACAGGAGGATCCGGATGTCAGTGCCCACGACGTCCTGGCTCCGCTCGCTGCGGCGGAGCAGTGCACCGATCCTGGCCGTCCTCACGATCACCGCCGGCCTGACCGTCGTACCGGCCGGAGCGGCGAACGCGCACAGCAAGTTGCTCGCCAGCACACCGGCCAACGGCGCCCGGCTCAGCACCAGCCCGTCGACCCTGAGCTTCACCTTCGACCAGACCCTGCAGCCGGTGCAGGGCTGGGACGCCGTGCTGGTCACCGGTCCGGACGGGTTCCGCCACCCGGCCCAGTCGGTGCGGGTGGACGGCGACACGGTCCACGCCAGCTGCGACCGGCTCGGCAAGAGCGGAACCTACACGGTCAGCTACCGGGTCATCTCCGGCGACGGCCACCCGATCGCCGGGCACATCACCGTCACCCTCGACCGCGCCGACACCGGCGCGCCGATGCTCGCTGCCGCGACCCTGCCCAGCGGTGGCGTCCCGGCCTGGGTCTGGATCCTCGAGTTGGCCACTGCGCTGTTCCTGCTGCACGGGTTCGTCCGCTGGCGTTCCGACCAGAGCCGGCCGGCAGTCCTGCACGCCCGTCTCGACTCAACAGCCCAGGACTAACCATGATCCCAGCCGCCCCGCGGCGCTCGGCCGCAACCGTCTCTGCCATCACCGCACTCAGCGTGGCCGCTCTGGTGTGGGCCATCGTCGTCACCCGGCCCGCGCCGGAGCCGGCCCTGATCAGCACCAGCCCCGGCATCCTCTACACCACTCCCCTGGCCCGGTTCATCACCACTGGCTCCGCGATCCTCGCCGTCGGCGCCACCCTCCTCCTGCTGCTGCTCGGGTCAGCAGGACGCAAGGAGTACGGCGTCGCGAGTGAGCGGGCCCGGATCATCGGGATTGCGGCCGGCATTGCCTGGGTCACTGCCACCACGACGACGTGGTGGCTCCAGGCGGCGGCGATCTCGGAGTCCGGCTCGCGGATGCCGTTCGCCGGCATGGCGTCGTACGCCGTCGACGTCACCTCAGGAACCGCTCTGGCGCTGACTGTGCTCACAGCAGCCGGCTACGCGTTGGCCATGCTGAAGCGAGGGCCCGCTGTGGCTCTCGGACTGGCGCTCGTCGGCCTCATCGCCGTACCGGTCACTGGTCATGCGTCGCAGGGTGAGGCGCCCTGGCTCACGACGCCGGCCATCGGACTGCACCTGTGTGCGATGAGCCTGTGGGTCGGTGGACTCGCACTGGTCACGATGCTGGTCTCCAAGAACCGCTCTGCGCTGGCGCTCGTCCTGCCGCGGTTCTCGACCGTTGCCGGCGGCGCGATCGCCACGGTCGCACTGACCGGCGTACTGCTCGCCGGACCGCGGCTGACCAAGGACGTCACGCCGCACCCGTCCGTCCTGCTGCACGCACTCTTCGAGACTCCGGCCGGCTGGCTGGTGCTCGGCAAGGTCGCAGGCCTGATGGTGCTGGCTGCCACCGGCGGCTTCATCAGACAGATCCTCCTCCCCGCCGTACGCCGCAAGGAGACCGTCGCACTCGCCGCACTGGCCACTGTCGAGCTCACTGTGATGGCAGTGACCATCGCCATCGCCACTGTGCTCGCCAGACCGCTCTAGACACAGCAGTGCGGGCCACATCCGTGACCCGCACTGCTCCATATCGACAACAGCCCGCACGGGCTGGTTGTTGTCACGCGGCCGGGGTCATCTCCTCCTCGGCCAGTTCCTTCTGTACGGCGGCCAGCTCAGCCGTCTCCGCAGCCTCAGCCTCCCGCCGAGCCCGCAGCCCGCGCAGACCTGTCAGCGCGATCAGCAGACCGAGCGCCGAGATACCCGTCACCACGGCCAGGCCCGGCTTGTACGCCGACAACATCCCGGCCGGTGTGGTCACGCCGACCGACTGGCTGCTGATCACCGCGGTCACGATCGCGAGCACCACGGCGCCGCCGACCTGGTTGGAGGTGTTGAACAGCCCGGAGGCCAGTCCCTGCTCGTGGTCCGGGACACCGGACACGGCCTGGATGTTCAGCGCCGGGAAGCCGATCGCGAACCCGAGACCGAGCAGCATGATGGTCGGGAACACCGTCGAGAAGTACGCCGCCTCCGGGCCGATCCGCAGCGACAGCGCGTACCCGGCGACGAACAGCGCCATCGCGGTGATGATCATCGTCTCGGTCCCGAACCGGTCCGCCAGCTTGCCGGCGTTCGGCGACAGCGTGGCCACCAGCAGGCCGGCCGGCAGGAAGGCCAGCGCGGTCTCGAACGAGGACCAGCCGAGCAGGTTCTGCAGGTACAGCGTGCCGATCAGCTGGAAGGCGACGTACGAGCCGAACACGGTCAGGATGGCCAGGTTCGCCCGCCGCAGCGAGGCGTTGCGCAGGATGCCGAGCCGGACCAGCGGGTGCTTGGACCGCAGCTCGATCGCGACGAACCCGGCCAGCAGTACGACGGCCAGCGCGAACATCCCGATGGTCTGCACCGAGACCCAGCCGGCGTGCTCGGCGCCGACGACCGCGTAGACCAGCGACAGCATGCCGGCCGTGACGGTGATCGCGCCGGGGATGTCGTACCCGCCGGCGGCGTTGTCGCGCGGGCTGTTCGGGATCAGCTTGATCGCGAACAGCAGCACGATCAGGGCGACCGGGCCGGGCATCAGGAAGGTCCAGCGCCAGCCGACCTCGGTCAGCGCGCCGCCGAGGATGAGGCCCATCGAGAAGCCGCTGGCGGCGCAGGTGGTGAAGATGCTCAGGGCACGGTTGCGGTCCGGGCCCTCGTGGAAGGTCGTGGTGATGATGGACAGGGCGGCCGGCGCGGTGAACGCGGCGGCGACACCCTTCACGAACCGCGCGGCGATGAGCAGTTCGGGGCTGGTGGCCAGTGAGCTCAGCATCGAGACCACGGCGAAGACGCCCAGCGCGATCAGGAACACCCGGCGGCGGCCGAGCAGATCGGCGGCGCGGCCGCCGAGCAGCAGCAGGCCGCCGTACCCGAGCACGTAGCCGGTGACCACCCACTGCAGGGAGGAGAGCGGGACGCCCAGGTCGGCGCCGATGGACGGCAGGGACATACCGACCATGGACACGTCCAGGCCGTCGAGGAAGATCACGCCGCAGACCACCAGGAGAGCGCCCCAGAGGCGCGCGTCCCAAGTCATCCGGGCCGGTGATGTGGGGTGCGTTGTCTGTGTCACGGGGGAAGACTATTCCATGCACATGCATCTAATGTCTAGGCATTAAATGCGTTTGCATAGATTGCGCACGCATGATAACGTCGCCTCCATGACCGCCACGAAGGTCAGCGCAGGTCCTGGTGAGACCCGCGCCGATGTCAGCGCTGATGTCAGGGAGTGGCGCGAGCTGCTGGCCCGCCACGCCGACCTGACCTGTGCCCTCGACCGGGCGCTGCAGACCGACCACTCGCTGGGCATGAGTGAGTACGAGGTGCTCGAGCGGCTCGCCGAGCTGCCGGAGCACTCGGCCAAGGTGGCCACGATCGCCAAGTCAGTGCACCTGAGCCAGAGCGCGCTGTCCCGCGTGATCGGCCGGCTGGAGACGGCCGGCCTGGTCGAGCGGCACATGTGCCCCGAGGACCGCCGGGCCGTCAACGTCCGGCTCACCGACCAGGGCCTGCTTCGTCAGACCGAGGCGCAGCCGACCCAGCGCCGGGTGCTCGCCGAGCGCCTGCACGCCCCGCTGGCCAAGAGCTGCCAGCCGCTCTGATCACTCCCGGACGGCGCCTTCCAGCATGCCCGCGATGAAGTGGCGCTGCAGGAACGCGTAGACGAGCACGACCGGCGTGCCGACGATCACCGCACCCGCGGCCAGCAAGGTGAAACCGGACGTGTACTGCCCGGAGAAGAACGCCAGACCGAGCGGCGCCGTACGCAACGACTCACTCGTGACCATCACCAGCGGGATCAGGAACTCGTTCCACGTCCACATGAACACCAGCACGATCAGCGTCACCAGCGCGGGCCGGGCCGGCGGCACCAGCACCTGCCACAGCGTCCGCCAGTGACCCGCGCCGTCCAGCCGCGCGGCCTCCACCATCGACCGGGACGCGGACCGGAAGTACGCCCGCATCCAGAAGGTGCCGAAGGCAACGGATTGGGCGACCTGCGGGAGCGCGACGGACCAGAAGGTGTCGGTCAGGCCGAGCGTGCGCAGGTCGAAGTACAGCGGTACGACGATCGCCTCGGTCGGCATCATGATCCCGAGCAGGAACAGGTAGAACAGCACGCCCGCCCCGCGGAACCGCATCGTGCCGAACGCGTATCCGCTCAGGATCGACAGCAGCACGCCGGCCACCACGACGGTCACCGACACCGCGACGCTCATCCGCAGGTAGGTGCCGAAGTGCCCGATCTCCCACGCCTGGCCGAAGTTCGCGAACCCGCTCGACCCGCTGCCGGCGTCGTCCGGGCCGAGCGCGGCCACCAGGATCGTCACGATCGGGCCGAGCGCGAACAACCCGAAGACGGTCAGCAGCGCGTAGTTCCCGATCCGCTCGGCCGCCGAGGCCCTCACGCCGTACTCCGATCTGCCAGCCGGTTGACGCCGAGTGTGATCACGAAGATCAGGATGGTCAGGCACACCCCGATCGCCGCCGCCGAGCCGACCTGGCCGAGCTCGAAGGCCCGGTGGTAGACCTCGTACGACGGGACGCTGGTCGACGTCCCGGGACCGCCGCTCGTGGTGATGTAGACCAGGTCGAAGGTCCGCAGCGCGGCGATCACCGTCAACGTCGCCGCGACCGCGATCTCACCGCGAACCGCGGGCAGCACGACCGCGAAGAACTCCGACACCGGACCGGCGCCGTCCAGCCGCGCGGCCTCGTACCGCTCCCGCGGAATCCGCGACATCCCGGCCAGCAGCAACACCGTCACCAGCCCGGTCTCGAACCACGTCCCGATCACGCCGACCGCCGGCAGGGCGAACGTGTAGTCCCCCAGCCAGCCCCGCGCGACACTGTCCAGCCCGACGGCCCGCAGTACGTCGTTCAGCGGGCCGTCAGGAGCGTAGATGTGCCGCCAGGCGACGGCCACCACGACCATCGCGACCACCTGCGGCAGGAACACGATGGTCCGGAAGAACCCGAGCCCGCGCACCCTGGCCCGCTGCAGCACCGACGCCAGCGCCAGCCCGATCAGCACCGGAAGCACCGCGTAGAAGACGATCAGCACCAGCGCGTGCCCGAACGCGGCCCGCAGCCCGGCGTCCCGGACCACGTCCGCGTAGTTGCTCAGGCCAACGAACTTCCCGAGCGTGATCCCGTCCCACTCGAAGAGCGACAGGTGCACCGAACGGGCCAACGGGTAGAGCAGGAACGCGCCGTACACGAGCAGCGCCGGCAGGATGTAGAGGTACCCGATCCGGCGCGGCTCCCCGGGCGGTGAGCTCACTTGCCGGCGAACTTGCTGTAGTCGGTCTCCAGCGTGGTCAGGAACTGCTGCGGGGTCGCCTTCTTCGCCAGCAGGTCCTGCAGGGCGGCGCCGATGGTGTCGTACATGGTCGGCGTCGCGTAGTCCAGGTACGGAACCATTGCCTCCTTGCTGACCGCCGTACCGAAGCTGCTGAAGATGTCGCTCGCGAGCCCGGCCGGCGCCTGCTGGGCCGAGGTGTCGGCGATCGGCAGGTTTCCGGTGCTGGTCAGGATCTTCATCGCGTCCGGGCTGGTGATGAAGTTGATGTACGCCGCTGCGGCGTCCGCGTTCTTCGCCTTGTTGGTGATCGCGAACGGCAGGCCGGTGCCGCCGGTCACCACCGGCTTGGCGTCGGCCGACTCACCCGGCGGCAGCATGAAGCCGACCTTGTCGCCGAGCGCCTTCTGCAGGTCGGCCTGCAGCCAGGTGCCGGCGATCAGGAACACCCCGTTGCCCTTGCCGAAGTCCTGCCAGGCCGGGTCGTACCCCTGCCCGTTGAAGCCCTGGTTGAAGTAGCCCTTGTCCACCCACGACACCAGGCCCTCGGCGGCCTTGGTGTTCTCCGGGGTGTTCCAGGACGCTCCCGGGCGGCCGAACGCGAGCGTGGTGATCTGGTCGGCCGGCACGAAGTGGTCCTGCACGGTGCCGAACACGTGGATGGCCGGCCACTTGTCCAGGTTGCCGAACTGCATCGGCACCTCGCCGGCCGCCTTCGCCTTGGCCAGCGCGTCCTCGAACTCGGCCCACGTCTTCGGCGGCTGGACGCCGAGCTTGGTCAGCTTCTCCTTGTTGTAGTAGAGCCCGACCACCTCGCCGACCTGCGGCAGCCCGTACAGGTTGCCCTCGCCGAACGTCTTGCCGTCGGCTGAGTAGCGCGAGTACTGCAGCACCGAGTCCGGGTACCGGCTGCCCCAGTTGTAGGCCTTCGCCCACTCGTCCAGCGGCACGAGCTGACCGGCCTTGACGAACTCGCCCATGTCCGAGCGGCCGTTGTTCGCCTGGACGACGTCCGGCGCGTTGTTGCCGGTCAGCGCCAGCCGCAACGTCGTCTTCAGGTCGTCGAACGAGCGCGAGACCCGGGTGACCTTGATGTTCGGGTACTTCGCCTGGAACTGCTTGACCAGCTCGGCCATCTGGGCCGCCTGACCGCCGCGGACCTCCTGGTCCCAGACAGTCAGCTGGACCTCGCCGAGCGCGGCGGCGTCCGTCTTCACCGTGCTCGGCGCGCTGGTGCTGCCGCTCGGGCTGTCGGATCCCGGCGTACAGGCGGTAGCCGTGAGCAACAAAGCCGCGGAGGCGGCGATGATCGTCTTCAACACCTCGAACTCCTCAGTTCAGCGTGTACGTGTACCCGTTGCCGGTCAGACTGGCCAATACCCGTTCGCGGTGCTCCTCACCCCGCAACTCGAGCTGCAGCGCGACCTCGACCTCGTCCAGGTTCAGCGTCTCGGAGATGCGCTCGTGCAGCACCTCGATGAGGTTCGCGTCCAGGGCCGCGAGCTGGGTCAGCAGCGTCGCCAGCCCGCCTGGGGCGTCCGGGATCCGCACGCGCAACGACAGGTACCGGCTTGCTGCCGCCATGCCGTGCCGGATCACCCGCATCAGCAGCAGCGGGTCGATGTTGCCACCGGACAGGACCACCACGACCGGCGGCTTGAACCGCGCCGGCTCGTCCAGTACGGCGGCGACTGCGGCAGCGCCCGCCGGTTCGACCACGAGCTTCGCGCGCTCGAGCACGAGCAGGAGCGCCTTCGACAACGAATCCTCGCCGACGGTGCGCATCTCCCCGACGTACCGCTGCACAGCCTCGAACGGAACCTTGCCCGGCAGCCCGACCGCGATCCCGTCCGCCATCGTGGACATGTCGGCCAGCTGGATCGGCTCACCGGCCGCGAGCGAGGCCGGGTACGCCGCGGCACCGGCTGCCTGAACTCCGACCACCTCGATCGGCATGCCGTCGCGTTGCATCGCCGCCGCGATCCCGGCGACCAGCCCGCCACCTCCGGTCGGTACGACGACCGTCCGGACCTGCGGGCACTGCTCGACGATCTCGAGCCCGGTCGTCGCCTGGCCGGCCACGATGTCGGGGTGGTCGAACGGGTGGATCAGGATCGCGCCGGTCTCGGCCTCGAACAACCGAGCCGCCTCCAGGCAGTCGTCGATCGACGTGCCGACGAAACGGACCTCGGCGCCGTACGCGCGAGTCGCCTTCTCCTTCGGGATCGGTGCGCCGTGCGGCATGAACACCGTCGACCTGATCCCGAGCAGCTGCGCCGCCAGCGCCACGCCCTGGGCATGGTTGCCCGCGCTGGCCGCGACCACCCCGCGCGCCCGCTCCGACTTCGACAGCCGGGCCATCCGGACGTACGCGCCGCGCAACTTGAACGACCCGGTCCGCTGCAGGTTCTCGCACTTGAGGAACACGTCTCCGCCGACCAGCTCACTCAACCAGCGCGAGTACTCCAGCGGCATCGGCGCCACCACGTCATGCAACAGATCCGCCGCCCGAGCAATGTCCCTGGCATCGATCACGCCTTCACCCTACGGCTGCAACCGCTTACACGCCGATCATTTGTGCAGGACCGCGAGGTGGTTGCGCATGACTCGGCGGACGGGTGGGTCGAGGTGGCGGTCCCAGGTGGGGTGGCGTTCACCGCGGAGGCGCGCGTAGTAGGCGAGGGCCTCGGACAGTGCCTGCTCGCGAAGGTAGCCGCGGGCCAGCGGCTGCTTGCCGCGGCCGTTCGGCTTCGGACGACGTTCGTACGCCGCGTTGGCCGTGAAGATCCCGAGTCCGTAGAACACGGTGAGCAGGTCGGTCAGCGGCTCGTGGTCGGGCCGGTGGAGGAACGAGATCCGGCCGCCGCCGAGCAGCAGCTCGTGACCGGCCTCGTGCGCGAAGATCGCGACCAGGGCGACCGGGTCGGCGGCCAGCCCGGGGGCCAGCTGGATCTCGTTGCGCTCGGCACCGCGGATCCACCGGCCGGACTGCTCCTTCACCACTCCTCGGCCGCCGCGACCCCGCCGTCGTACCGGGCCGGGATCAGCTCGGACGGCACCACGATCGGCCGGAGCAGGACCTCACGCCCGAATTCACTGACCAGCCAGTCCATCGTGCGTCAACGACTACTTGAGCAGCAGCTTGCCGAGGCGGCGGGAGGCGACGTACATGCCCAGGGTGCCCATGGCCGCCAGGTAGAGGGCGTTGAGGAGCAGGGACCAGCCGACGGCACCGGTGGTGAAGGCTCGCTCGAGCACCACGCCCTGGTAGAGCGGGGTGATCTCGACCAGCCAGCGGATCGCCGCCGGGTAGGTCTCGACCGGGTAGAAGGTGGCCGAGAACAGGAACATCGGGATGATCGCCAGCTGGACGAACTCGAAGTCCTGCCAGCTGCGCATGAACGTGGTCAGCGCCATCCCGGCGCCGGCGAACGCGAACCCGATCAGCACCGAGGCCGGCAGCGCGAGCAGCGCCCACCACGACGACACCAGGCCCATCCCGAGCATCACGAGGATGAACATCGCCGAGTAGCAGGCCCCGCGCAGCAGCGCCCAGGTCACCTCACCGGTCGCGATGTCCCACGGCCGCAGCGGGGTCGCCAGCATCGAGTCGTAGAGCTTGGCGTACTTCATCCGGAAGAAGATGTTGTACGTCGAGTCGAAGACCGCGCCGTTCATCGCCGAGCTGGCCAGCATCGCCGGCGCGACGAAGGCGGCGTACCCGATCGTCGTGCCGTCGGACAGGGTGAAGTCGCCGACCAGCTGGGCGACGCCGACGCCGATCGACAGCAGGTAGAACACCGGCTCGAAGAAGCCGGACAGGAAGACGACCCAGGACCGCCGGTACATCACGAAGTTGCGCTCCACGATGTGCCGGCCGCCGCCGAGCCGCAGCGGGATCGGGACCACCCGGGTGGTCAGCGTCGCCATCAGCCCACCAGCTTCCTGGTGAAGCCGCGGACGGCGAGCCACGTGCCGATGACGAACCAGGCCAGCAGGTACCCGACGTTGAGCAGCGCCATCCACGGATCGACCGTGCCCAGGCTGAGGTCACGCGACAACTCGACCCCGTGCCACAACGGGCTGACGTAGGCGAGCCACTCGATCCAGTCGGGCAGCTGCGACACCGGGAAGAACGCACCCGAGAACAGGAACGCCGGAACCACGCCGAACCGGAAGATCATCGCGAAGCCCGCGTCGTTGTCCAGCTTGGTCGCGTACGCCGCCACCGGGGCGGCGGCCGCCATCCCGACCAGCACCGCGACCGGCAGACCGAGCAGGCCCAGCGGCGACTCCAGCCCGCCGAACGCGGCGATCACCACCAGGAACACCAGGCAGGTGCTGGTCACCCGGAACGCGATGAACGTGAGCTGCCCGTAGACGACGTCCGCCGGCCGCAGCGGCGTCGCGATCATCGAGTGATAGAACTTCTGCCACTTCAACCCGCTCATCACCGGGTACGTCGCCTCGCCGACGGCGATCTGCAGTCCGGTCGAGGCGAGCAGCCCGGGCGCGATGTACTGCAGGTAGCTGACCCCGCCCAGCGCGCCGGTCCCGTTGCTGTCCACGAAGGACCCGAGCCCGATGCCCATCGCGGCCAGGTAGAGCAGCGGCAGCAGGAAGCTGCTGACCAGCGTGCCCTTCCAGGTGCGTTTGTAGACGGTCAGCCAGTAGTCGAACTGGCGTCGCCCGTTCTCCAGTGCGAGCGCCATCAGTCCACCAGCGTCCGGCCGGTCAGCCGCAGGAACACGTCCTCCAGCGTGGAGCGCCGTACCAGAACCGCCGCGGGCTCCAGGCCACGCTCGTGCACGGCGGCGACCGCGCGCTCACCGTCGTCGGTGTAGAGCAGCAGGCGGTCCGGCAGCACCTCGATGCGCTGGGCCAGGTCGTCGACCTTCTCCGCGAGCGCATCGTGGTCCGACTGCATCACCTCTGGACCGAAGCGCAGCTCGGTCACCTCGCGGGTCGAGTAGTCACGGATCAGCTGGGCCGGCGAACCTTCGGCCGCGATCAGGCCGCCGTCCATCACCACCAGCCGGTCGCACAGCTGCTCGGCCTCGTCCATGTAGTGCGTGGTGACGATCAGCGTCACCCCGGCCTGCTTCAGCCGGAACAGCTTGTCCCACAACAGGTGCCGGGCCTGCGGGTCCAGGCCGGTCGTCGGCTCGTCGAGCAGCAGCAGGTCGGGCTTGCTGACCAGCGACCGGGCGATGGTCAGCCGCCGCTTCATGCCGCCGGAGAGCTCGTCGACCTTGACCTTCGCCTTGTCGGTCAGCGCGACGAACTCGAGCAGCTCGTCGGCCCGCAGCCGGCACTCGGCCCGGCTGAGGCCGAAGTACCGCCCGTAGATGACCAGGTTCTCCCGGACGGTCAGCTCGGTGTCGAGAGTGTCGTCCTGCGGGCAGACGCCCAGCCGCGCCCGGATCGACGGTCCCTCGGTCGCCGGGTCCATGCCGAGGATCCGCAACGTGCCGCCGCTGGCCGGCGAGACCGCGCCGATCATCCGCATCGTCGACGACTTGCCCGCGCCGTTCGGCCCGAGAAAGCCGAACGCCTCCCCGCGCCACACGTCCAGGTCGATCCCGCGCACCGCCTCGAAGTCGCCGTACGACTTCCGCAGCTCGCGGACATGGACCAGGGACTCCCGCTGCTCGCTCACGACCTCGACCCTAGACCCGCCTCCCGACAGTTTCTTGTTGTTTTGGGCGCAATCAGCCGCGACCGACGTACCGCATCCCCGCCGCCATCACGGTGAGCGTCGGTACGGCGACCGACGTCGGCAGCTGCGCGATCCGGACCACGAAGTCCGCGACGACCTTCGGGTCGAACGTCGGCTCGGGCGCGACCGACCCGTCCGCCTGCAGCACGCCCTGCCCCATCCGCTCGGTCATCGGGGTCGCGGCGTTGCCGATGTCGATCTGGCAGGCGGTGATCCCGTGCGCGCGGCCTTCCAGCTCCAGGCCCTTGGTCAGGCCGGTGATCGCGTGCTTGCTGGCGGTGTAGGCGATCCCGTGCGGCCGCGGCACGTGCGCCGAGATCGACCCGTTGTTGATGATCCGCCCTCCCTTCGGGTCCTGCCGCAGCATCAGCGCGAACGCCGCCTGCGCACACAGGAACGACCCGGTCAGGTTGGTGTCCACCACCCGCCGCCAGTCCTCCTCGCTGACGTCCTGCACCGGCGCCGCCGGTGCACCAGTCCCCGCGTTGTTCACCAGTACGTCGAGCCGCTCGAGCCCACCGAAGAACCCGCGCACAGCAGCCCCGTCGGCAACATCCAGCACCACAGGCGCCACCTGTCCGCCCTCTGCCGCATCGGCGGTTTCACGGAGTTTGTCCTCGGTCCGGCCGGTCACCCAGACGTGGAAGCCGGCTGCCGCCAGCGCGAGCGCCATCTCCCGGCCGAGCCCTGAACCGCCACCGGTCACCACCGCCACCTGCGTCACAAAAGCCACCTCTCCGCCGTCGAGTACATGTCCGCAGATTCTCCTCCACTGCGATCAGTGACCGGCCGGTGACGGAGAGCAAATGAGTGGCGACTCAGTCAGGGACCTGGAAACTCATTTGCATGCATCACGCAAGCATGTATATGCTTGCAGCATGCAAGTAAATGACGCGTACTCCCCGCAGACCCCGATCGAGGGTGTGCTGCACGCGTTCACCCGGGTCGGCCGGCGGTTGAAGAGCAAGCAGCCCGGCGACACGCTCGACCAGAGCGCCCACGTGGTTCTGTTCGTGCTGCGCTGCAGCGGCGCCCTGCGGCTGTCCGACCTGGCCGCCCGGATGGAGATCGACGCCTCGACCACGAGCCGGCACGTCCGGTCGCTGGAGCAGCTCGGGCTGGTCCGCCGCTCCCCCGACCCGGATGACGGCCGCGCGTTCCGGGTCGAGCTGACCGAGCAGGGCATCGAGCAGTGGGAGGCCGGCGCGCGCCGCCGGATACAGCTGCTCAGCGCGGCCATGGAGGGCTGGTCCGAGGAGGACGTGCTGACGTTCGAGCGGCTGATGACCCGGTTCGCCGACGGTGTCGCGAGCCTGACCGACACCGGGGCCGACAACCGCGCCTGGGCCGACAAGGGCTGGGCCGCCGTCGCGCCACGCCTGCGGGCCGAGCGCCGTACCGAAGATTTCGCGCCCGGTGGCCCGAACACCGAAAGCACGGGCGCCGCCCGCGAGCACACCGAGAAGAACCTGGAGAGCACCAGATGAGCACCACCGAGCCCGCCACCGCCGGCGGCGCCGCGCCTGACAACGTTCCGGATGGACCGCAGTACCTGTCCCACAAGCAGATCCTGGTCGTCCTCGGCGGCCTGATGGCGGGCATGTTCCTGGCCGCGCTCGACCAGAGCATCGTCGGCACCGCGCTGCCGCAGATCGTCAGCGAGTTCAACAGCCTGGACAAGCTGTCCTGGGTGGTCACGGCGTACCTGCTGACCTCGACCGCCTCCACCCCGCTGTGGGGCAAGATCTCCGACCTGTACGGCCGCCGCCCGCTGTTCATCGCGGCGATCGTCACCTTCCTGGCCGGCTCGGTGCTGTCCGCGCTGGCGCAGAACATCGAGATGCTGATCGGCTTCCGGGCCGTCCAGGGTCTCGGCGCCGGCGGCCTGATGTCGCTGGCCTTCGCCACCATCGGTGACGTGATCCCGCCGCGCGAGCGCGGTAAGTACATGGGGTACTTCGGCGCCGTGTTCGGCCTGTCCTCGGTGGCCGGCCCGCTGCTCGGCGGCCTGCTCACCGACGGCCCGGGCTGGCGCTGGATCTTCTGGATCAACCTGCCGATCGGCCTGGTTGCCCTGGGCATCGTCGCCGCCGTGCTGAAGCTGCCGCACGTGAAGCGGTCGCACAAGATCGACTACCTCGGCGCCGCCGTGATCACCGGCGCGGTGACCACGCTGCTGCTGGCGATCTCGTGGAGCGGTCCGGCCTACGGCTGGGGCGACACCATCACGATCGCGCTGCTGGCCGCTGCCGTCGTCCTGGCCGTCGCGTTCGTCTTCGTCGAGCTGAAGGTGTCCGAGCCGATCATCCCGATGGACCTGTTCAAGGGCCGGATCTTCTCCGGGTACGCCGGGTACGCGTTCCTGCTCGGGTTCGCGATGTTCGGCGCGCTGATCTTCCTGCCGCTGTACCTGCAGGCGGTCAAGGACATGTCGCCGACCCGGTCCGGCCTGGCGCTGCTGCCGATGATCGTCGGCATCTTCTCCGCCTCGATCCCGAGCGGCCAGCTGATGAGCAAGAACGGCCGGTACAAGGCGTTCCCGATCATCTCCGCGGTGCTGGTCGGCGGCGCGATGGTGCTGCTGTCCACGCTGAGCATGACCACGCCGTACTGGCAGCTGGCGATCTACATGTTCGTGATGGGCGCCGGCCTGGGCCTGTCGATGCAGATCACCGTCACCGCCGCGCAGAACAGCGTGCCCCGGCAGCACATGGGCAGCGCGACCTCGACCATGACGTTCTTCCGCTCGATGGGTGGCGCGATCGGCACGGCGGTGTACGGCGCGGTCCTCACCAGCCGGCTGAAGGAGCACCTGACCGACATCGTCCCGCACGCGACGCAGTCGATGGTCGACGGACTCGCCAAGGCGGCGAACAGCGTCGACGCGCTGCACGCCCTGCAGCAGCCGATGAAGGGCTGGGCCCTGCGGGGTCTGGTCCAGGCGATGGACGACGTCTTCCTGGTCTCCCTGCCGTTCCTGGCGATCGCGCTGATCATCGCGGTCATCACCCCGGAGCAGCGGCTGGCCGGCCGCTCCGACGGCGCCAAGCCGGACGAGTCCGTGGAGAGTTCCACAGCCGCCGCGATGCACTGACGGCGGCCATATGAATGAAGTGCCCCACCGGGAAACCGGTGGGGCACTTCGCGTTCGTGACCAGCAGGTTCTGCGGTGTGAGACAAAGGCCTCTCGTGACCCCGCCGGCCCCTAGGTTGCCCTGGCAGAGTGCCGCGTAGACAGGAACAGTCTGGGGATGAAAACACTCGACCGGCCGTTGGACGACGACGACCGCGCGATGGCCGATCTGGCCGAGGTCCGCGACTGGCGGCGGGTCGCCGGTCCGCACCTGGGTGCGACCGGCGAGGTCGCGGTGCGGAAGCTGATCCGCCGGGTCAAGTCCGCCACCGGCTGGAAGCCGTGGCCGATCGACCGGAAGACCGTCGTCGACGACCTGCTCGACGGCTGGGGCTTCCTCACCAAGCGCAACACCGAGATGGCCGTGTACGACGACCAGATCCTGCCGCACAGCCCGTTCAGCGGCTGGATCGCGTTCGAGATCGGCCGGGCCGACATGGCCGCGGCGGAGGCCGGCCTGGACCAGAACTGGCCGGCCAAGTTCGACCTGGCGCGCCGGCACTGGGGCGAACCGACGTACCTGGGAACCGACAGTGGGTCGGATTTCGTCGATGAGTGGGCACCCGGTGCAGGTCTCGACCGCCGCCACCTCGCGGTCTGGACCCCGCCGGGCGCCGAGATCCACCTGTACAGCAACAAACCGAGGAAGGATCCCTTGTCCGTGTCGGTCGGGATCCACTATGCGGTCTACCTCAACGAGGAGGGGACATGACGACAGCAGCACCCGAGGTCACGGCCCGGAGGAACTACCGGACCGCCATGCGTGACCAGCAGGCGTTCAGCGAGACCGGCCCAGGGACCGGAGCGAACAGCTCCGTGTCCCCCGAGGCCTTGACCCGGATCGCCCACGGCGCCGCCGCGGTCGCTGCTCCGGCTGCCCGGCCTTCGACCGCCGTGTCGGGCGACCTGGCGGCCACCTTCCGGGTGACGCCGCTGCGACCGTGGGCACCGGTGCGGGACCAGCGGCTGATCCGC